>CAJMRE010000018.1 GCA_905215755.1 uncultured bacterium | reverse complement strand
CCGTTTTCCCGGATCGAGGCCGTTCAGCGGTTCATCGAGGATGAGGTACGGGCAACCGGTCGCTATCGCCATGGCAAGCTTTACCTGCTGCTTCATTCCTGTCGAGAGTTTACGGGTCGGCTTGTCGAGATATGGGGAGATTCCGAGGGAGTTGCAGAGCGAGTCGATGTCGGCGGTCGATTTCCACGCCTCCCTAACGAAAGCAAGGTGCTCGATGGCCGATAGCGTGGGGTAGAGATCCGCGCTGCCCGAAGAGCTCAGATAGACAAGTTCTGCAAATTCGGCTGATCGGCGTTGGCAGATTCCGTCTGCCGCCAGGCTTCCCGAGCGGATACGGGTGGGAAATTGGCCCGACAGCGCTTCCAGAAGGGTGGTTTTCCCCGAGCCGTTGGGAGCGACGAGGCCCGCCGCCGTTCCCGGGCTCAGGAGAAGCGACCCGATTGAAAGTACCGTCGTGCTCCCGTATCCCACGCTCGCGTCTAGAAGCTCGAGCCCATGGTGCTTTTTAGCGGGTCCAGCCTGTTTGGGCGAACGTGCCGCAACGGCTCCGACCGCAAAAAGGACCGCGACGTATGCCAGGGCCACGGCAAGCATCGATGCGCTGCCTGAACCGGAGCCAATGAATTCTGTCGGGAAGCATCCTACGTAGCCCGTGGCCTCGATAGGCGAGAACACGGCCAGCGGCAGGAGCCCGAGCACGGCATTATGCTCCAGCGCCGAATCGGACAGCAACGGGAATGCCGGGGCCGCGACAAGCAGCGCTGAGGTAAGGGGGCCTGCGAAGACGCGCCTCGTTGCGGTCGATAGGACGGCGGAGCAAACGGATATCAAGGTTCCGCCCGCAAGAAGCGCGATAAGCAGGGCTGTGAAGACGTTTCCCGCAGTCGTGGTGGTAAGCGCGCCGTCATGGAAGAAGGCGATCGGGTACCCAATTTGCCCGAAGCCGTTTAGGACCAAGGCGTAAATGCCCCCGGGTGCGAGGCCGGCGAGGAGCATCGCGGTCCCCGCGACGATTATCGAAAACACGATCTGGATAAGGCGCCGGAATTTGGGCGCGGGCGCCTTCGCCGCCAGGGTCCCGGGCCTTGTGGCGCCGAGCGCGAGTATCGACGAGAGAAGGAAGGGGATGAAGGGAAGGAAAGACGGCGCCGTGGCAATGGCGTAAGGCAGGAAGGAAAGGAATGACAGGTCGTTTGCGGAGGCCGGGATATCCGTGATGCCGGAGCTGCTCAGGGCACGGCAATATGCGAGCGCTGCGTCATTGGTCTCTCGGTCTCCCACGATGGACCCGGATTGGAAGCCTTCGTCCATGAGCGCGTAGTAGCTCTCGGCAGAATCGAGAAAGGCGGCGTCGGTTTGAGCGGCAAGGGCGGCGTTCGCGTATCTTGCAAGCTCCGCGTCAGCTTGCTGCTCTGGCGATAGGTCTGTGCCGTTGGCCTGGGGTGCGCGCGTATTGAATGCGTCGACAAAGCCCTGCATGCCCTGCTTCATAAAGAAGGGCCCGTAGATGGGTGAATTGAACGCAATGGGGACGGAAAAGGCTGCAGCGAGAACGAGCGTACAAATCCATGCGGCCTTGTCTCTTAGGATCAGTTTGAGAAGAAGTCGACAGTACATTTGGAAGCACCTACGTTCCTCAAAGAATCGTTAGATTAAAAGTAACAGACCGGATGAAGATACGTGCGACGGGGGCGAGGCGAATGGCTGAGCGGTATCGATATGCGGGTTTAACGGTATTATATTGACCACATAGATTATCAACTTGCATTTCTACCCGCCCTTTTCGTAGAGTCGCCGATACGTGCTTAGCGCACCCTCGGCGCGTCCGGCAGGCTTTGCGAAATGGGATCCAGGAGACTTCGGCGCAGCATCATCTTGCGGAATGCTTCTAATGAGCCTCCCGTCCTTCAAAAACAGAATCTCATCGCACAGCCTATCGACCGAATCCAAGATGTGGGATGACATGATGATGCACGTACCAGAATCGGCCAGCTTCCTGAGAATCTCGGAATGCAAGTCCACCCTGCTGGGGTCGAGCGCGTTCATGGGCTCATCTAATAGAAGGTACCGCGCGCCCGTCGCATACGCAATCGCCAGGGTAAGCTGCTGCTTCATGCCCTGGCTCAGAGTGCGGATCCTCATCTTCGCGAACTCGCCTATCTGCGTTTGTTCCACTATCTCTTCGATATCGCGAGCATGCGGCCACATATCGCAAACCATCTTGAGGTGATCTTCCGCACGCAATCCGGGATACAGCAGCGTCCCCTCACCAGGTGCATAGAAGATCATAGAACGGACCTCTCTCGCACCCGTACCCTGCACCTCATCCAGAACGATGCTCCCGTCCACGCGAGGACCCGGCAAACCTGCCATCGCACGCAGCAACGTCGTCTTTCCATGCCCGTTCGGAGCGACGAGACCGTAGACCGTACCCGGGGCAAACTCAGCGTTCACCGAATCTACGAGCACCTTCTTTCCATAAGAGATCGTCAGCGTTTGAAGGTCAATCATCGAGATCATCCCCTTTCGATCTTTGGAACACTCAGGCGCACCATCAACGGAGATACGGCGCCCAAAACCACCAGCAGAGCGCCCGATGCGCCGACGACCTCTCCAAAAGGCATCGCGTTCGTCCCTCGCCCAAGGAACCCAATCGTCCCCACCTGGGAAGCGGGATCAAACGAGGCGAATGGAGCCAGCAGCGCGACGCCCATGCCCGCGCTTTCAACATGAGCGCTCAACGAACCCAACACCAGGAGAACCGCGCAAACCACCCCGGTGACAACGGGGTTGCGGCTAATCGCTGCTGTCAACGCAGCGACGACGGAAATCACGCCGTATGCCATGACCAGCAACGGAATACTGCACAACACCGCCTCCCCCACCATGGACGTTGTCGAAGCTCCCGCCCGAATGAGAGCGACGGGATACTCCGATCCACCCGCACCGTTCTTAATCAAGGACACAACCGCAGCGGGAACCATCGACACCAAAAGCAGCGCCAGGCCAAGCAGGAGAGACAGCGCAACAGCCGTCAGAAAACGCACATGCGCTGTTGCGGGGACTTGGAAAACCAGAAGGGAACGGCACCGCAGGTAGGTGCACGCAAGCGATGTGACAACCACGGGCAACAGCCAAAACAAGGAAGGAAGCGCTGCCTGGAGATACGAAAGAAGGATTAACGGGGGCATCTTCGTACTCAATTCGTAAACCTTGGGGTCCGGCAAGCTTGCGATCGACTCGAGCAGAAGGGCGCGCGCCTCCGCACGAGAAGGAGTCTCTGGCTCGATTCCAATCGATTGCAGGAGGGTCGCATCTGCCGCGCTCAGCTCGCCTCGAGCGCGCTCGTATGTCGCAAGGCTTCGAAACCCCTCCGCAGGCGTAGGTGCATACACGAAACCCGAAAGAGCATCTCGCATGTTTTCCAGGGCCGTTTTGCCCTCGGCGTCCATATTCGCAGCGTCGCGCTCTAGATACCGATCTATTGAACGAAGCTCGCCATCCCTATACCGACCAGCGGAAACGCCATCGGTGTCGGGAAACATCTCAACCAGAGCCGGGACCAGCATCGCCGTCGACATTGCAACCGCGCATACGGCGAGGACGGGAGAATGCAGGAGCAGCTTTCCCATCGCTCTTACGTATGCAACGGCGGCGGTATAAGGGCCCGAACGAGTTGTCGTTTGCGAGGCGATGAAGGCACCCCTGTCAAGACCAGTCGGGAACATCGGACGCGCGCAGCCGCTCTTTCCAGCAACGCAGAGCAAGAAGATTGCCAGCACCTCGATCGCGATGGCGCATACGAGGGTAATTGCCCCACGCTCGAAGCAAAGTCCGGGCAGATTCACTAACTGTGTTGTTGGGTACGGGCTATAGGCGCCTACGGTCAACTCGGTGTTTGCATACGTAAGGGGATTTAACAGGGCGAATTCACGTAAAGCCATGGATCTTCCGTAATACCCGGGAACCATCGTCACCCCCATCAGGGCACATACGAACACGATTCCAAGCGCAGGGCTATTGGCAATCTTCACGGCAAGGTGAACGACGAGCGAAATGAACGCCGCCATCAAGAATTGCAAGATGGTCGTCTGCGCGAACACCAGCCAAGCCGGTTTGATAACCGGAGTCGCAAATTGAATGTAGCCTATCGGATAGAACGGCGAGCCCGGGCCATTCTTCACGAGCGCGGCGATTATCCCTGGAAGATTGATGGCGAAGACGGCAAGCATTGCAAAAGCACTCGCCCATACGCTCGATGCAACAAGCCTACCCGGCTCACCCATCGGTGCCTGGATGATGAGCTTTCCACGTTTGTTAAGGCGCGCGGCAAGGAACGAGACGGCAACGGCCGTTGCGACCCATAGCAAGTATTCCTTCGATCCGTCATAAAAGGAGTACCCTCCGTCCGATATCTGCAGAAACGGAAGCAGAGGAGAGAGCGGCGCCAAGATAAGTCGCCCCGTGTCAAGAGGGTACAGAAGTGCAGGCATGCTTGATGAAGAGGTATAGACGCCCTCCTCTCCCGCATTCACAAGCGCGTCCGCATAGGATGCTGACAATTCCTGCTCAACGCGGGTTATTCCCGACTCGAGGTATTCAACCCGTCCGTCGATGCCAGCCGCACTCCTGAAGACTGGCAAAGCACAAAGAACCATCAACGCAGCAACGGCAACACGGAGCGACCTAGAGGAGAGGAGCGACCTAAAGATCACCTTCGAGATTTTGAACATACGTATCACCAGCTCGTTTCAACACGATTCAGCCCGATGAGCGGGGTTACGGTTGCAGCATGCTGTGATTACTTGCCGGCAAAGTCAATTTAACATAAACTGTTAAAAAGTAACCTGAGTTTTTTAAATTCTTCGGAGGTTATTATGAGTTCCGACAATCGCACTCCCCGGCTTCATTCCTTCCGCATCGCATGTGCGATAGCCTCTGCGGCCCTTTGCGTCACCGCCATCGCACAAGTGGCGTTCTCCTTAAAGCCAGCAATCGAAGTGCTCGACAACCCTGTGATTGCAGACTCCCCCGCGTATCCAGCCCTTGCGATCTCGACATTGGCCCCTGCCGTCATCGGTATCGCTACGACCATCCTCAGCGCCGTTCTCGTGTGGACGATCAAGAGCGCAGACCCCTTCAAGAAAGGGTCTGCGACGTGCTTGAAGGTGCTCGGCATTCTCTTCATTGTTCAAGCTGCCACCAGCCTCTACGCCGGCTCACTCGAAACCTCCGTTTCGATGTTTGGCGGCGAGGGGGCCGTCGGCGCCCAGGAGATCGCTTCATCATTCGACTGGACCTCTCTGGTTCTCGGCATCGTCCTGTTCATGCTTTCCCAGCTCTTCCTATACGCTCGGGAGCTGTACCTCGACTCCGACGAGATTGCGTAAGGAAACGTCATGCCCGTAATTGTTCGCCTCGACAAGATCATGGCCGAGCGAAAGATTTCCTCGAACGAACTTGCCGAAAGGATTGGAACCACGCCCGTGAACCTGTCCCGTATTAAAAAAGGGCATATTCGCGGCATTCGTTTCAACACGCTCGAGCAGCTATGCCTCGCCCTTCGTTGCCAACCTGGAGACCTTCTCGAAGTCATGAGCGAAGAGGATGCCCGAAAGGAGTTCGGACTCGATTGGTCCGCCGAGGATTAGAGGGCGGTCGTACTCGCCCTGCACACGGGGATGCGAATCGGCGAGGCCTGCGGCCTTCGGTGGTGCGATGTGGATTTCGAGACGGGCCTGATCTCGATCAGACACTCGGTGGCGTACGCGAAGGGAATGGGTTCGTTCATCAAGGACACCAAGACCCATGACGCCAGGGGTATCCCCATCGACCCGGTCGGCCTACTCCCCTTCCTGAAGGAGACCCACGAGATCGACTGCGGAAAGCTGCGCTTGCGCGGCCTTACCGGGGCGGTCGAGATCGGGGACTGCTACATCCTGTCGGAGCCGGGCGCGACCTTCGCGACGACAAGCTATATCCGCAGGGCGTTCAAGACGTTCTCGGAGACCAACGGCCTCATGGGCACCAACGACGAGCTGATCACGTTCCACGGCCTTCGCCACACGTTCGCAACGCAGTGGATCCGCCAAGGCGGCGATATCAAGGCGCTCCAATCGATCCTCGGCCACAAGGACGCCATGGCGACGCTCAACGTCTACGCCGACATCGAGCCCATCTCCAAAATCCATAACATGCTGCGCGCCACGCCGTGCCCTTGGCGCGGGCACCTCGGGCCGAGGGTCGATCCGGGTCCCATGTTCCAACAGAGGATCCAGGAGTCCATCGAGACGCTCCAGGCGTTCGGCTACGGCATCACCGAGCCGGACGACCGAAATATCGCCATACGCGACGTGAAGACGAACAGTTGGCTCTAGCTCACCGAGTACGCGGCAGTGCTGGGCCCATCCCAACTGAGGTCACGGTGGTCCGATAGGGGCGCCGCCCGCGGCATGCGCCGCGAAGCGGTATCCCCTACCGAAGGGCGGGGATGCCCTCCGCTTCCAGTTCGGAATCAGCCGTCGGAGGCGTTCGGCTGACTGCGGGAACGGCCTGTCCGCTCAATGTGTTCGGCTGAGATCGGAAATCAACCCAACACGAGCCGGACACGCGCCAGACGGCTCTTCCCCGTACGGCCTTCCCCCTTACGCTCATGTTGCAGGCATGTAACGCCGCAGCGAGCGCGCCTTTTTTGCGCCAGACAGGTACAATGATGAACACTGTACCGTAGCGGAGCGCCCCGCGCGCGCCGCAATCACGCGAAAGGGTTTCCCATGGCCGAGATCTCGTCCTCCCGTATCGTCATCACCGTCCTTGGCAAGAACCGCCCCGGCATCGTCGCCGGCGTCACCCGTGTCCTAGGCGAGGCCAACGTCGACATCCGCGACATCACGCAGTCCATTATCGAGGACATCTTCACCATGACCATGCTGGCCGATACCGCCGAGTCCAAGCTCGACTTCGCCGAGCTGCAGAAGGCGCTGGCCGAGGCCGGCGAGCTTTCGGGCGTCAACGTGTCCATCCAGCGCGAGGACGTCTTCAACTTTATGTACCGCCTGTAGCGAGCAAGCCGCTGGGGATAGCCTGACGCGCGCATGCCCATGCAAGTCACCCCGATGCGGCCCGGAGAGGAGCGCGCATGGCCTACGACGCCAAGAAAATCTATTACCGCTTCGACGACCACTTGAGCCGCCTGGTTCTGGATTACGAAGCAAGCCGCCAGATTTCGCCTGAGAGCGAAAGCCTCTACCACGGCCTGCCGACCGACCCTTATGACGAGGGCCTGTTTGTTGAGCACAATGTCAAGCGCGGCCTGCGCAATGCCGACGGCTCGGGCGTGGTCGCGGGCCTCACTCGCATCTCGGATGTGCACGGCTACAACAAGGTCGACGGAAAGGTCGTGCCCGATCAGGGCAAGCTCACGCTTCGCGGCTACAGCATCGAAGACCTGGTCAACAATGCCCAGGCCGAGAATCGCTACGGCTACGAGGAAGTCGCCTATCTGCTTATCACGGGTTCGCTGCCCAACAAGGAAGAGCTCGACGGCTTTTGCGAGCGCCTGGGCGCCTTTAGACATCTGAGCGACGAGTACGTCAAAGAGTTCCCTATGACCACGGTGTCGTCGAGCATCATGAACGTGCTCCAGCGCGCCGTGCTGCTGCTCTACGCCTTCGATGCCGAACCAGACGTGATCACGCCCGAGCACGAAATCGACGTCGCCATTTCCATGCTCGCACGTCTCCCGCGCATCGCCGCCTTCGCACACATGGCCTCGGTCGCCAAGCTTCGCGGCTCCGAGGTTCACGTGCCGCACCCCACGCCCGGCCTCTCCACCGCCGAGACCATCCTACAGGTCCTGCGCGGCGGCATGGCGTTCACCCGCGATGAGGCGATGCTGCTCGACGTTATGCTCATGCTGCATGCCGAGCACGGCGGCGGCAACAACTCCACCTTCGCTTGCCGCGTGCTGTCGTCTTCGGCCACCGACCCGTATTCCGCCTACGCCGCGGCTATCGGCTCGCTCAAGGGCCCGCGCCACGGCGGCGCCAATGCCAAGGTCGTGTCTATGCACGAGGACATCCGCGCGCATGTCTCCAACTGGGAGGACGAGGACGAGGTCGCGGCCTACCTGGGCAAGATCCTCGACAAGCAGGCCTTCGACGGCACGGGCCTCATCTACGGCATGGGCCACGCCGTCTATACGCTCAGCGACCCGCGCGCCGAGGTCTGCCGCCGTTACGCGCGCTCACTGGCAGCCAAGAAGGACTTGGGCGAAGAGTTCGCACTCATCGAGCGTATCGAGCGCCTGGCACCCCAGGTCATGCGCGACCACGGCATGACCAAGCCCATCTGCGCCAACATCGACCTGTACACGGGCTTTATCTACAAGATGCTCGGCGTGCCCGAGACGCTCTTTACGCCGCTATTCGCCGTCGCCCGCATGGCCGGCTGGTCGGCGCACCGCATGGAAGAGCTCTTCTGTGCGCACCGCATCATCCGCCCCGCCTACCGCCCGGTGATCGAGCCGCTGGAGTACAAGCCACTCGCCGACCGCTAGGACGCGGACCGTTATAGAACTCGAGCGTGGCCAGGGCATCGCCGCCTTCGGCCACGCTTTTTATGCCAGTAGAAAGGGCTGCATCAAATGATTGTGTTTTCCGATATGGACGGAACGCTGCTGACGAGTGATAAGCAGATGAGCGACGCCACCTGGGCAATGCTCGACGAACTCGCTCGACGTGGGATTGAGTTTGTGCCCTGCACGGGGCGCCCGCTGTCAGGCATCTTTGAGCCCATCCTCGCCCACCCCGCCGTACACTACGCGGTCTGCGCCAACGGCGCCAGCGTCTGGCAGCTCGACGAGGATACGCCCACCGACGCCTCGCGCGCCACGTGCATCTTGAGCCGTCCGCTCGACCGTGGTATTGCCCACCGCATCCATCGCATTGCCGCCGGCCACGATGTGACCTTCGATATCTTCGCGGATGGGCAGTGCTTCCTCCCCCGCTCGTTATACGGGCGTCTGGATGAGTTCTGTGGCGGCGACCCCCACATCGCGGCTTCGCTCAAGCGCACACGAACACCGATCGACATGGATATCGACAGCAAGATCGACGAGGTCGAGACGCTCGAACGCATCGCCATGTACTGGCACGACCCGGCC
This sequence comes from uncultured bacterium, assembly GCA_905215755.1. Taxonomy (GTDB): domain Bacteria; phylum Actinomycetota; class Coriobacteriia; order Coriobacteriales; family Coriobacteriaceae; genus Collinsella. The sequence goes on along the minus strand of CAJMRE010000018.1, from coordinate 29,548 downwards.
GATCGCGACGCCATCGCAGCAGAGCTCGACACGCTCGGAGGCATTGAGGTCACGCGTTCGTACGCCATGAATATCGAGGTCATGGGTGAGGGCGCCACCAAGGGGACGGCCCTCACGTGGTTATGCGAGCACCTGGGCGAGCGTCTCGCCGACGCCTGGGCGTTCGGCGACAACATCAACGACATCCCCATGCTACAGGCAGCGGGCCACGGCATGGCCATGATCAACGCCGAGCCCGAAGATCGCGAGGCCGCCGACGCCATCACCGAATACGACAACGACCACGACGGCGTCGCCCGCACCATCATGGCCGCCCTCGCCTAGTCATTGATCAATCATTGGGGACATTCTTAAACGACTAGTCACTGGGGACACTCTTCGCAAAAAGCTGCAAGGACTGTCCCCCACTGCCGGCAGAACGGGAACGTCCCCATCTGCCGGATTAGGAGAGACTCTCCAGCACGCGACGGAGCTCCTGCTGGACGGCGTGGTCGCGGTTGCAGCCCACGATGCGGTCGGCAACCGCCTTGAGCGCAGGACGCGCGTTTTCCATCGCGCAGCCCGTGCCGACAAAGCGAATGATCTCGTAGTCGTTCATCGAGTCGCCAAACGCCATGACCTCGTCGCGACCAATGCCGTAATGCTCCGCGAGCTGCGCGATACCCGAGGCCTTCGACACACCAGGCTGCATGGCATCGATCCACGCGTTGCCCGAAGGCGCAAAAGTAAAGAGCTGACCAAGTTCGCGCTGTAGCACGTACGCACTGTCCATAACCGCACTGTCGTCGCAAAAGATACTCGCTTTGATAATATTTACGCTGGGATCGGGCAGCTCCCAAATACGCTCGGCATTGGGAAGGTCCTTATCGACCTCACGCACGAACTTGCACTCGTCATCGAGCAGGAAGGACTTGGTTCGGTCAAAGAGCGCAAGATGCAGATTGGGGAACGTCCTGACGGCTTGGGCGAGCCTTCGAATCGCCAGGTGGGAATACACCTCACGGTCTACCATCTTACCGTCGGCGTAGACCTGGGCGCCGTTAGCGGCGACAAAGTCCATCTTGTCGCGAACGGGCGCAAAGAACTCGCACAGGCGATCGTAGCGACGACCTGACGATGCGGCGAAATGCACGCCATGCTCGTGTAGCGCCAGAATCAGTTCGTAGGTCTCGGGAGGCACCTGGCCGTTTTCGTCAAGCAGTGTGCCATCCATATCGGATGCAATCAGTTTAAACATAGAAAAGCTCCCTTCGGACTTGTTGGAATCGAACGTGTATCCGATTCCAACGTACCCAAAGGGAGCTCAAATAAGACTCCGCGGGCGTAAACGTTACAAGGACCTGGCAAATAGCTCACACATGTCAGAGGTCCCACAATCGCAGCGTCAGGCGACACGCCAAAGAACGTCCCCGACGACTAGTCATTTAAGAACGTCCCCGATGACTAGTCGGCGTAGGTGAAGGTCGTGACGTCGAACATGCCCTCGGGGCGGATGCGGAGCGTCGGGATGACCGGCAGGGGCAGGAAGATGATGCCCATGATGGGGTCGAGCGGCGGCTCAATACCCATGGCGCGCGCCTTGACCATAAAGTCGTCGTGCTGCGCGGCAACGTCCTCGGCCGTGCCTTCGCTCATAAGGCCACCGAGCGCCAGCGGAATGCGCGCCACGACCTCGCCGTTGCGCACCAGCACGTGGCCACCTTGGCCCACGGCCTCAACGGCGGCCATCATATCGGCGGCGTTGTCGCCCACCACGCACACGTTGTGCGAGTCGTGGCCGATCGTCGAGGCGATGGCACCGCCCGTGATGGTAAAGCCGCGCACCCAGCCGCGACCGATATGCTTGCCGACCAGGCCCAGGCCAGCGGGGCCGTCGCCATCGGCGCCCTCGGCCTGCAGCGACACGCCGCGGCCGTGGCGCTCGATCAGCATAATGCGGCGCAGGCCCTCGGCACTCTCGGGGCGAGCCATACCCGTGATGGCCTTACCCGGCACCACGTCGATCACGGCCTCGCCCGGCTTAAAGGCATAGTCGAACACGTCGAGCGATAGCTTCGGCAGTTTAACGGAAGCGCGCAGCTCATCGGCAAGGGCCGCAACCTCGGCCATCTCGGGTGCAATCTCGCCCACAAAGGTGCCGTCCTGCGCCACCAGAGCACCGGAGGCATATACGCGATGCGGAGCCGTGGCAAACGTCAGGTCGTTGAGTACCAGCAGGTCGGCACGCTTGCCCGGGGCGATGGCGCCACGCAGTTCGTGCGGGTCGCGGCAACCGTGGTCCAGGCCAAACGCCTCGGCCGTGGACAGGGACGCCATAGAGATGGCAACCACGGGGTCGATACCGGCCTCGACAGCCACGCGGCAGGCATTGTCAATCATACCGGTCGAAAGCGCGTCGGAGGGAGCGCGGTCGTCGGTCGCAAAGCAGCAGCGGCGGGCACGGGCAGGATTCTCCAGCAGCATCGGAGACAGGTTGGTCAGGTCATGGCTGCACGTGCCTTCGCGCAGCATCACGTACATACCGCGAGACAGCTTGTCGAGCGCCTCCTCGGGAATCGTCGACTCGTGGTCGGCGATAATACCTGCTGCGGCATAGGCGTTGAGGTCCTTACCAGCAACGAGCGGCGCGTGGCCGTCAACCTGCTTGGACGGCGTCTGGTTGGCAGCATCGATGCGAGCACAGGTCTCGGGGTCGGCCATAAAGACGCCCGGCAGGTTCATCATTTCGCCCAGACCAAAGACATCGCCTGGATGCTCGGCAAAAAACGCCTGCATATCGGCAGCCGAAATAACGGCACCGGCCTGCTCGTCGGGCAGCGCGGGCACGCACGAAGGCATCATGTACTTGATGGAGATGGGTGCGCGGCGGCCGTCCTCGATCATAAAGCGCAAGCCGTCGAGACCGGCAACATTGGCAATCTCGTGGCTGTCGGCAATGGCGGTGGTAGTACCGCGCGTCGCGGCCATGCGAGCATACTCGGCGGGACGGATGTTCGAAGACTCGATATGCAGATGCCCGTCAATAAAACCGGGAGCGAGATAGCGACCCTGGCAGTCGATGACCTCAGTTGCCTCGTAGGTGCCAGCGGCATCGTCGCGACCATCGTAGAGCACGCCGACGATCACACCGTCCTTGACGGCAACGCTACCGGGCGCCACACGCTGGCCATACACGTCGACGATCTGCGCATTGGTAAACAGCGTGTCGACGGGCACGCGCCCCTCGGCAGCATCGATCACAGACCTCATGACCTCAACGGACATACATACTCCTTTAACCGTAGAAAAAAGCTGCGGAGCGGACAGACCTTCACCGCAGCAAACCAATAGCCATTGTATGCCCAAAAGGAAGCCCCGCTAACACCCCTTCCGCTTAACGGCACCGCCAAATGATCCCTCCGTCCCCAAGGGATCGTCGTAACCAAAAAAGGCCGCAGTCGGGAATCCCGGCTGCGGCCTTGTTGCACTTGTGAGGTCAACTCGCTCGTTAGATCAGCTTGAAGCCCTTGCGCTTGCCTACGGAGAGGGTGTCGCCCAGCTTGAGGGCGCTGGGATCGATGTTATAGCTCTTGGGAGCCACGGCCTTGCCGTTGATCTTGACGCCGCCGCCGTCGATATCGCGACGAGCCTGGCCGGCGCTCGCCGAAAGACCCAGGTCCTTGAGCAAGCCGGCGAGGTAGATCTGGCCCTCGTCGTTAACGGTCAGCTCGACATGCTTCTCGGGGAAGTCGGCGAGCTGGCCCTCCTTGAACACGCGGTCGAACTCGGCCTGAGCCTCGTCGCCGGCACCGACGCCGTGGTAGGTGTCGCACAGGTCGCGGCCCAGAGCGCGCTTGAGCTCGTAGGGGTCGGCAGAACCATCGGCCAGGGCAGCGTCGATCTTGTCGACCTCGGCCGGGGTGAGCGAGCTCGCCAGGCGGTAGTACTTGCCGATCATCTCGTCGGGGATGGACATGGTCTTGCCGAACATGTCCTTGGGCGCGTCGGTCAGGCCGATGTAGTTACCGTAGGACTTGGACATCTTACGAACGCCATCGGTGCCCTCGAGCAGCGGCATGGTGAGCGCGATCTGGGGCTCCATGCCCATCTTCTCCATGAGCTCACGGCCGGCGAGCAGGTTGAAAAGCTGGTCGGTGCCGCCCATCTCCACGTCAGCCTTAATCATGACCGAATCGTATGCCTGCATCACGGGATACAGGAACTCGTGCAGGGCGATCGGCGTCTGGGACTGGTAGCGCTTGGTAAAGTCATCGCGCTCAAGAATGCGGGCAACGGTGAACTTGGAGCACACCTGCAGCAGGCCGGCCAGATCCATCGAAAGGATCCAATCGCCGTTGTGCACGATGGTGGTCTTCTCGGGGTCCAGGATCTTCATGGCCTGGCTCACGTAGGTCTCGGCGTTGGCCTCGATCTGCTCCTGCGAAAGCTGCGGACGCGTGGAGTTCTTGCCCGAGGGGTCACCAATCAACGCGGTACCGTTGCCGATGATGAGGGTGACGTTGTGGCCCAGGTCCTGGAACTGGCGCATCTTGCGCAGCGGCACGGCATGGCCCAGGTGCAGGTCGGGGCTGGTGGGGTCGACGCCGAGCTTGATGTTGAGGGGCTCGCCCTTCTCAAGCTTCTTGCGAAGGTCGGCCTCGGGAACGATCTGCGCGGCGCCCGAGGTGATGATACGCATTTGCTCGTCAACAGACAGCATTGGGTATCCTCCTTTTGCTATAGCACCCTCGCCGAAAACGGCGGTGCTGGAAGTCCATAAACTCTCTTATGATAACAAACTGACGCGACGCGGCACCTACGACAGGAAAATCCTCGTCCTGCCGCATGCGTCAATGGCAACTGGCAGACGTGTACCGTCACGCTCAACCAGATAGCGCACCTGCCGACGACGCAAGCAGTCGCGGCAACGGACCTGTCCCGTCGCATCGGTGGCGCAGACGCCCTCGGCGGTCAGCAGGCAGTGCTCGCACACCATAAGCTCGGGACGGTCGGCGTCGACCGGACCAAAGACGCCGGGTTCAGCAGCCAGTTCGGCAATACGCTCCGCATCATTGCCGAGCAACTCGGCCGGCAAGTACACCCGCCCCGCACCGAGTCCGCGCAGCCAGGTAAGCGTGGCCCGATTCGCGCAGAACACCGGCGCCGCCACGTCAAATGTCACGCCCAGCTCGCGAGCGATCACCACCTGTCCCAGGTTGCGGCAGACGACGCACCCGGCACGCTGCATCAGTGAGCGGGTCCGGTCAGCGTCACCCGTGCGGCACACTTCGTCAAGCACCACAACGGCGTCGGACAAATCGAGTTCTCCGCGCGGGTCGGCATCCATCAGCTGCCAAGCAAAAACCATGCGAGCGGGAACCGCGCACTCCACCAACTCCGTCGACGCACCACCATCCACCGCAACGCCCTCAAAGGGCAGCACCTCAACGGCACGCGCAACGGGCGCAATCGCATCCGCCTCGGCCCGCATGCGCTCCAACACCGCCGCCGTCTGATCCAACACGCCGGCGCTGCGAATCAGGTATACCTCGCAGCCCGCGTCCACCTTACGCTTGCAATGCACGACGACGCGCTTCCCCGCTGCGGCATCCACCGGGCAGGGCACCTGCGGCCAGCGCTTGGGCACATCGGGACGCGTGTCGACACCCGGATAGAACCGAATCTCGAGCGTGTCACCCGCCGCCACAGCGGCGTCGAGCTCAACGGTCACCTCTTCGTGGCCCACAGCGACCAAGCGCCCCACGCGCACGCCCTGGTTAATTGCGCGCTCAAAGCTCATCAGCCCGGCACCCGAACGCCCTCGCAGGTACGCATCGGTAAACCCACGGTTAAACGACCTTCCCAGCTCGCGCTCAAGCTCTTCCACGGCACCGGAGTCCCACGCGCCGTCGCGCAGCATATCGAGCGCCCGGCGCCACACCCGTACCACGTTGAATACGTAATCGGGGTTCTTCATGCGCCCCTCGATCTTGAGCGACGCCACGCCGGCATCTACAAGCTCAGGCAGATGTGCAATACCCAGATAGTCGCGCGGGCACAGCAGGCGATCTCCCTCGACGGCAACAACGCTCTGTCCCGCCTCGTCCACTAGGTCGTACGCCAGACGGCACGGCTGCGTGCAGTCGCCGCGCATCGCCGAGCGCCCACGCCGCAGGGCCGAGAACTCGCACGCCCCCGAATAGCCGATGCAAATCGCACCGTGGCAGAATACCTCGATGGGCACGCCCGTGGCACATAGCGCCGCAATCTCGTCGACCGTCAGCTCGCGTGCCGTCGTCACGCGCTCGACCCCCAGCTCATCGGCGGCAAGCCGCACGGCGCCTTCGCTATGAGCGCCCGCCTGCGTGGACAGGTGAATCTCGACCCCGGGAATCGCCGCGCGCAGCGCGCAGGCCAACCCGGCATCGGCGACAATCAGAGCATCGGCGCCCAACTCCAGTGCATGAGCTCCCAACGCCACCGCGTCGGACAACTCATCGTCAAACACGAACACGTTGAGCGTCACGTACACGCGCACGCCATGGGCATGCGCCACGGCGCAGCCGCGCGCAAACTCGTCATCCGTAAAGCCATGCGCGCTCACGCGGGCGTTAAAGCCGCCCAACCCCGCATAGATGGCATCGGCACCCGCGGCGATGGCCGCAAGCATCTGGTCGAGCCCGCCCGCCGGCGCCAGCAGCTCGGGCAGCGCCACACCGGCAGCATCCAATCCAGTCTCGTATTGTCCGCTCGGCCCCATCGCCCGAATCGCCATCGGCAAACTCCTTACCAAGGTATGCATTCACTCTGAAAAATGCCGTCTTCCAGCATACACGAGGCCTCGCGCGCCCCGTTTGGTTTATCGTGTAATAACTTATGTCCATCCTGCCCCGACGGCACATCCGCCGTCCGGCACGACATACCTGGAGGTCAATATATGGGTCCTCGCCAACGACAGGGACGCAGCCGTTCAAAGACGCATGCCCTGCCCATAATCCTGCTCTCGTTTTTGGGCTTTTTGCTTATCGCGGGCGTGGCGTTTGGCATCGGCATGGTCGGCAACGTCAACCGCTGGCTGTCCGATCTGCCCGACTACACCGACGCCAACGCGTATCTGGTGAGCGAGCCCACCGAGATCGTCGACTGCAACGGCAACAAGATCGCAAGCTTCTACACGCAAAACCGCAAGTCCATCACCAAGGACGAGGTCTCCCCCTACGTGCTGCAGGGCACCGTTGACGTCGAGGACGAGCGCTTCTACGAGCACGGCGGTATCGACCTGTGGGGTATCGCGCGTGCTGCGGTGGCAACCCTCGGCGGCGGGCACGAAGGCGCCTCGACTATCACCCAGCAGCTGGTGCGCAACACCATCCTGCAGGAGGAGCAGTTCGACTCGACCATCGAGCGTAAGGTGCGCGAGGCCTACATCGCCGTAAAGATGGAGGACATGTACTCCAAAGACGAGATCCTCATGATGTACCTCAACACCATCTATTACGGCCACGGCGCCTACGGTATCGAGGCCGCCGCCGAGACCTACCTATCCAAGAGCGCCGCCGACCTCACCCTGAGCGAAGCCGCGCTGCTCATCGGCCTTCCCAACTCGCCTTCGCAGTACGACCCCACGGTCAATCCCGACCTGGCACTGTCTCGCCGCAACAAGGTCCTCGACAACATGCTGCGCCTGGGCCACATCACCCAGGAGGAGCACGATGCCGCACAGGCCGAGCCCATCACCCTCAACGTGACCGAGATTTCGGGCAGCGGCGTCGACGTATACTCGCAGCCCTACTTTGTCGCCTATGTTAAGCAGCTGCTGGAGCAGGAGTTCTCGACCGACGTGCTCTTTAAGGGCGGCCTGACCGTCAAGACCACCATCGACCCCACGATGCAGCAGGTGGCAGAGAATGCCGTTCGCGAGCAGCTCGACACGCTCTCGCTCGACGGCCTGGACATGGGCATGGTCGTCGTCGATCCCAAGACCGGCTACATCAAGTGCATGGTGGGCGGCTACGACTACAACGCCGACGAGAACCACGTAAACCATGCCACGGCCAAGCGTCCCGTCGGCTCCACCTTTAAGGCCTTTACACTGGCAACTGCCATCCAAAACGGCATGAACCCCAACGTCACCCTCAACTGCAACTCGCCGCTCAAGGCCAAGGGCACCACGACCGAGGTCCAAAACTACGCCAAGCATAGCTATGGCAACATCACGCTTAAGCAGGCGACGGCATACTCCTCCAACACCGGCTACATCCAGGTGGCGGAAGCCGTCGGCAACAGCAAGATCATCTCGCTCGTCAAAAAGCTCGGCATCGACCCCGCCAAGGACAACATCGAGGACGTTCCCGTCATGACGCTCGGCACCGGCTCGATCTCGCCGCTCGAGATGGCCGCCGCCTACGCGACGTTTGCCAACGGCGGCTACTATCGCCAGCCGATCGCCATCACCGAGATTGACTCTCGTACCGGTTCGGTGCTGTACCAGCACACCGACAATCCCTCACAGGTGCTTACCGAGGGCGAGGCCGCCGCGGTCACCGATGTTCTGTCCGGCGTCATGCAGGGCGGCGGTACGGGTGCTGCCGGTGCCCTGAGCGTCAACCAGCCCTATGCCGGCAAGACGGGCACCACCGACAACACCACCAACCTGTGGTTCTGCGGCTATACCCCGCAGCTGGCGTGCGCCCTGTGGACCGGCTATTCCGCGGGCGAGATCCCCATCCAAAAATACGGCACAGACCTGCTGGGCGACAGCACCAACCTGCCTGTCTTTAAGCGGTTTATGAACACCGTTCTGACCGGTACCGAGCGCGAGGAGTTTGCGACCGGAACGGCGCCCACCTACAAGAACAACAGCGTCTGGAAGTTCTACGGCACCAACAACTCCAAGAAGACGGAGAACGACGACAAGGACGAGAACGAGGACGAAGAGGAAACCACCACAACGACTACCACGACGACCACGACCACCGAGACCACGGGCGACGACACCACCGGCGGCACCGGTACGACCGGTGGCTCGACGGGCGGCTCCACTGGTGGTTCGACCGGCGGCGATGGCGGCACGCCTACGCCTACGCCTACGCCCACGCCCACTCCCGACCCCTCGCCCACGCCTGACGATACGGTCGGCTAGAAATCATCCGGCCATAAGCAACAAGGCCCCCGAGCAGCCTATTGAACTGCTCGGGGGCCTTTTAGTTTGAAGCGACCTGGTGGGCGGTCTTTATACCGGCGAACAAAAAAGGGGGGTACCGACCAACGTCGATACCCCTTACAAACCACTATGTCAGCGCGCACGGTGCCGAGCGCACGACCCGCACGCCTACTTGCGAGAATTGCTCAGCTTATTGATCAGCGCCTCGAGACGCTCGCCGTCCTCGGCCGTCTGGGCAATAACCAAAATCGTATCGTTGCCGGCAAGCGAGCCAAGCACATCGGGCAACTCTGCCGCATCAACGGCGGCGGCGATACCGGAAGCCGTACCAGGCTGAGCCTTGATCATAACCAGATTATCGGTGCGCAGAACGCCCGTTACGAGCTCGGAAACCATACGCTGCAGGTGCAGGTCCTCTGCCAGAACATAGATGCCCTCAGGGAGCTTACGCAGCCCCATATCGGCAATATCGCGAGAGACAGTCGCCTGCGTGCAATCAAAGCCCATAGCGCGGAGCTCATCGACCAGCACTCGCTGCGTGCGGACGTCCTTATTGCGCACAATATCTCTAATGGCATCCTGGCGCCCATTGCGTTTTTTAGCCATACAAACCCTCTCTCCAAAAGATGGCGGAGACAATCAATCAGTGATTGAATAGTTTAACGCTATTTGAAGGCTTTTGTGTATAAGAACGCATTTCGAAACAATTCTATGCAAGTTTGTTTCGTAATGAGCCGTTTAGGCGGTTTTTGCGCCCGTCCGGTTGAGAAAAGCTGCCAGATGCGTACACATCACGCATCGCGCGGGCTTGGCGCTGGCAATCGGCCCAAACAACAGACCGAGCCCCCGATGGTTATCCTTGAGCGCGGCGACCATTTGACGGGTTCGAGGCGCATCGAGCATATCACGCATGCGGGCGGAACGCTCGATTGACGACACCCCATGCGGGCTCAGACACAAATTCTCGATGCAGGCGACCAGTCCGGCAAAGTAGAACTTTTGGCTTGCCAGCTTGAGCCGACCACCGCTATCTGCTTCCGAGAGTGAGTCAGCAAGCTCGTCGAGCGCTCGGGTGTCATCGGATACCTTGGCATACATGGTGGGATCAAAGGCATCTGTAAGCTTAGGTGCCGCCGCGTGGAAACAAGCATCGCCGCAGCCGGACACGCATCGTGCCTGCGAAAGCGCGCATGCCATAAACCCAACTGTGCGAAACACCTTGTCGCACAAAAGGCATGCCTCAAACAGCGAGCGGCTGTACATCACGCCAGAGGTCTGAACGACAAGGCCGCCTAAAATCAACTGGGGCAGCCCGGTCACCATCGAGGATTTGCTATCGATGGAAATATGAGCAGCATCCAAGACGCGCGAATGGCGCTCTCGATGTGCATCATAGCGGTCGAGCGACACCGTGGGGAGCACTATGTCTGCCGTAGTATCGCACGCGATATTGACCATCTTGGAAAGGGACTGCGGAGCAAACCACTCATCGGCGTTCATAGCGATGATTTGAGAGCCGCGCGAGGCAGCAAAACCGGCACGAAGACAAGCGCCGCGCTTCGCGTCCTCGACGTCAATCAAATCAATATGAATGTCCCTGTCGGCAGCAACTTGAAGCGAATGGCGCACACCGGGCGCAGCATCGCGACAGACAACGACAATCTGCAAATCGTAGAGGTCTTGGTTCTGGATACTCTCGAGCGCACGCATCGCATAGCTGGGCGAACCTTCTACCACAAGGATCACCGAAAGTCGCGGATGCGAGCCACGTCGAACCAAGTTATCCGTCCTCTCGACAGCAGTGAATCAAACTGTCGTTCATGGTACACCCCGGCAATAAAAGCAATGAGACACCGGTTGTATTGCACGCCAAGAACAGATGTTGCACACGCGCAGCCCACAGATGACAGGTGCCGACGCACGACGCGCCGAGCCCTCCCCTAGTCGAGCACGACAAGCTCGGCGGGATCGTAATCCACGCCCATAAACGTAAGGCCGCAGGCAGGAGCCGTGGGGCCCGCAGCGGTACGGTCGCAAGCATCGATGACCTCGCGCATCCACTCGGGTTCACGGCGATGCATGCCAATCTCGACAAGCGTGCCCACGATCGTGCGGACCATCGAATGCAGAAACGCATTGCCCTCGATGGTAAACGTCAGGATGTCCTCGCCAAACGCAACCTCATGGCCAAACTCGGCCCGCATCACGCAGCGGTGCGTAGGCTTGCCCACGGCAGAGGCGACCTTGCAAAAGCTCTTAAAGTCCTGCTCACCCAAAAGCGCGGGACAGGCCGCAGACATGGCCTCGACGTCCAAGGGATAGCGATGCCACCACACGGCACCACGGGACAGCACGGGGCGCGCATCGCGATCGGCAATACGGTACGTATACGTACGGGAACGCGCGTCAAAGCGTGCAGAAAAGCCCTTACGGGCCCTGTAGACCTCGTTTATGGCGATATCTTTAGGCAGCAGGGCATCCATAGCCCGCAGCCACCTACGGCGCGTAAGGGCGAGCTCAGCGTCCGTTACGGGCACGCTGATGTACTGAGCCACGGCATGCACGCCGGCATCGGTACGACCTGCGCACGTCAGATCGATCGGACGGCGAAGCAGCGTCTCGATGGCTCGACGCAGCTCACCCGCAACCGTCGTCTGTCCCGGCTGCTCGGCAAATCCGCTATACGACGAGCCATCATAGGCCACGCGAAATACGAGCGTGGCGTCAAGCTCGGAAATCGAATTGAAATCAGACGGCGCAGTCATGGGCGCTCCCAACAAACAAGTAACGGTATCGCGACAAAAAAAGAGGGGTACGCGAACGTACCCCTCGAATATAGCCTATGCAGACGGAATGTCTACTCAGCGGTCTCCTCAGCAGGAGCCTCCTCGACAGCCTCGACCTTCTTGGGAGCAGCGGTCTTCTTGGGGGCCGGAGCAGCCTTCTTGGCCTTAGGCGTGCAAGGCTCGGTGACGAGCTCCATGATAACGATGGGAGCGTTGTCGCCCTTACGGTTACCGAGCTTCATGATGCGGGTGTAACCGCCGTTGCGGTCCTGCCACATGCCCTGGGCAGCCTTGTCGAAGATCTCGGCAACGAGCTGCTTATCGCCGAGCTTGGCGATAGCCAGACGACGAGAGTGCAGGTCGCCCTTCTTGGCCCAAGTGATGATCGGGTCGACGACCGAACGCAGCGCCTTAGCGCGGGTCTCGGTGGTCTTGATGCGGTCGTTCTCGAAGAGGGCCTTAGCAAGGCTCTTCTTCATGGCCTTGGTGTGGCTCGCATCGGTGCCGAGCTTCAGGCCCTTCTTAACGTTGTGACGCATGGTCTAGTTTCTCCTCAAATATGCGAAGCATTAAGCCTTCAGGCTCAGGCCCATGGACTCAAGCTTGTCCTTCACTTCCTCGATCGACTTAACACCGAAGTTACGGATGTTGAGCAGATCGTTCTCCGAGAACTCAACGAGCTGACGGACCGAGTGAATGCTGGCGCGCTTAAGGCAGTTGTAGGAACGGACGGAAAGGTCCAGATCCTCGATCTGCTTGTCCAGCTCGGCGTTGTCGTTGGTGACCTCGGGAGCGAAGATCGAAGCCTCCTCCTCGACCTCGGGGGTCTCGGCAAGGTTCATAAAGGCGGCCATATGCTGGTTGATGATATTGGCAGCCTGGACCACGGCGTCGCGCGGGGCGATGGAGCCGTTGGTCTCGATCTCGAGGACAAGGCGGTCGTAGTCGGTGTGCTGACCGACACGACAAGCCTCAACGAGCTTGGCGCAACGGGAAACCGGCGAGTACAGCGAGTCGACATGGATCACACCGATGGGATCGTTATCGCGCTTGTTGGCCTCGCCAGAAACATAGCCGCGGCCATAGCCGATGCGCATGCTCATGGTGAGATGGCCACCCTCGGTGAGCGTAGCGATGTGCTGCTCGGGGTTGACCAGCTCAAACTCGGACGGAATAAAGAAGTCCGCACCGGTGACCTCGCAGGGGCCGTCAACCGAGATGGTGGCGGTCGCCTCGTCGGTCGTGCCGAGAGCCCTGAAGACAAGACCCTTGACATTCAGGACGATGTCGGTGACATCCTCGACCATGTTAGGGATGGTCATGAACTCGTGCTGCGCACCATCGATCTGAATAGCCTCGACAGCGGCACCCTCGAGCGAGGACAGAAGAACGCGACGAAGGGAGTTACCCAGCGTATCGCCGTAACCACGCTCGAGCGGCTCGACGGAGACACGAGCAGACGTCTCGTTGATCTCTTCGACCTGAACCTGAGGCCTAATGAATTCTGACATGTATTACCTCCAGCCTCAGCAGCCCGGATGGACTACTTAGAGTAGAGCTCGACGATGAGCTGCTCGTTGATATCACCGCTGATCTGCTCACGCGTCGGCAGAGCGAGCACGTTACCAGACAGCTTCTCGATATCGACCTCGAGCCAGCCAGGAACCTCAAAGCGCTCGGAGGAAATCAGGGCCTCCTTGATGGGGAGGAGGTCACGGAACTTCTCGCCGACAGCGACGACGTCGCCGGCCTTGACGCGGTAGGACGGGATGTCCACGCGCTTGCCGTTCACGGTGAAGTGACCATGACGGACGGACTGACGAGCCTCTTTGCGGGTGCGGGCGAAGCCAAGACGGAAGACGACGTTGTCGAGGCGAGACTCAAGGATGATCATGAGGTTCTCACCGGTGACGCCGTTCATCTTGCGGGCCTTGTTGAAGTAGCCGTGGAACTGCTTCTCCAGAACGCCATAGATGAACTTGACCTTCTGCTTCTCGCGCAGCTGCATGCCGTACTCAGATTCCTTGCGACGGCGCTTGGGCTGACGGATAGATTCCTTCTTGCTGCTGTAACCGAGCTCAGCGGGATCGATCCCGAGCTGACGGCAGCGCTTAAGAACAGGAGTCCTGTCGATTGCCATATTGATACGATCCTTTCAGTTACACGCGGCGACGCTTCTTGGGGCGGCAGCCGTTGTGCGGAATGGGGGTCTTGTCCTGGATGCTCGAGACCTCGAGGCCAGCAGCCTGGAGGGAGCGGATGGCGGTCTCACGACCGGAGCCGGGGCCCTTGACGAAGACGGAAACCTTCTTCATACCGTGCTCCATGGCCTGCTTGGCAGCAGCCTCGGCAGCCATCTGGGCAGCGAACGGCGTGGACTTACGGGAGCCCTTGAAGCCCACCTGGCCAGCCGACTTCCAGGAAATGACGTTGCCCTGGGGATCGGTGATCGAAACGATCGTGTTGTTGAACGTAGAACGAATGTGAGCCTGGCCCACGGAAATGTTCTTACGGTCCGCGCGCTTCAGACGGGCAGCGCGAACGTTCTTCTTAGCAGTAGCCATCTATCTAGCGCTCCTTATTTCTTCTTCTTAGCACCGATCTGACGCTTCGGGCCCTTGCGGGTACGAGCGTTAGTGTGGGTGCGCTGACCGCGGACCGGGAGGCCCTTGCGGTGACGAAGGCCGCGGTTGCAGCCGATGTCCATAAGGCGCTTGACGTTCTGGTTGCGCTCACGGCGGAGGTCGCCCTCAACCATGATCTGGTTCTTATCGATATAATCGCGGATGGCGTTAACCTCATCCTCGGTGAGGTCCTTAACGCGCGTATCCACGTTAACGTTGCACTCGACGCAAATCTTCGTCGCAGTGGTGCGGCCGATGCCGTAAATGTAGGTCAGACCGATCTCAACGCGCTTCTCACGCGGGAGGTCGACACCATTAATACGGGCCAACGTAGTCTCCTCTCTTAACCCTGACGCTGCTTATGACGGGGGTTCTCGCAAATGACGAGGACCTTGCCATGGCGCCTAATGATTTTGCACTTATCGCACATCTTCTTGACCGAAGGACGTACCTTCATCGTTCTTCCTTTCGGTAGCGCTCAAACTACTTCCCTACTATCTACTCGCCCAGCCGCAGGCGTTTAAAACTATGGCTGGTCTTCACACACAATCCGACCGTAGGTTGAGCTAAGCCTGCAGTCGGAAATGGAGTGCGTGTATGCGTGCCGCTATTTGTAGCGATAGGTGATGCGGCCGCGGGTCAGGTCGTACGGGGAAAGCTCCACGACAACCCTGTCACCGGGGAGAATGCGGATGTAATTCATTCGGATCTTGCCAGAAATGTTGCACAGAACCGAATGACCGTTCTCGAGCTCGACCTTAAACATGGCGTTGGGCAGCGGCTCTTTTACCGTACCCTCGAGCTCAATTGCGTCTTCCTTCTTCACAAGCAATCATCTTTCTCTAGAAAACGACAGCGATTGAGTATTCTACAACACGTATGCACGCATCGTAATAACTTCGTAATGGCTCCACAACTAAGTGGAACTTGTTACATTTCTCCGCCTTGGAGCGAACACCAAGCACCTTGGGCATCCGTGGTGAGAATCACCGGACCGTCATTGGTAATGGCGACGGTGTTCTCGTAGTGCGCGGCGGGCAGGTGGTCGTTGGTCGTAACAATCCAACCGTCGGAGCCCGTGCTTACATGGTTGGAACCCATCGTAACCATCGGCTCGATGGCAATGACCATGCCGGCCTGGAGGCGAACGCCCCTCCCCTTCTTTCCATAGTTAGGAACGTTGGGGTCCTCGTGCATCACGCGGCCAATGCCATGGCCAACATAATCACGAAGCACGCCATAACCGTGAGACTCGGCGAGGGACTGAACGGCATAACCGACGTCCCCGATATGGTTACCGGGAACAGCCTGCTCGATGGCAGCCTTAAGGCAATCGCGCGTGACCTCACACAAAACCTTGGCTTCGGGCGTGGGGGTGCCGACGAAAAACGTCCATGCGTTATCGCCGACCCAACCGTCGACAACGGCTCCCGTATCGATGGAGATGATATCGCCATCGCGCAGGATCATGTCAGGGTTGGGAATACCGTGGACCACGGCATCGTTGATCGATGCGCAAATGGTCCCCGGGAACCCGCCGTAACCCTTAAAGGCAGGGGTGCCGCCATGCATGCGGATAATCTGCTCCGCGAGCTGATCGAGCTCAAAAGTCGAAACGCCGGGGCGCACCATGGCTCCAACGTGGCGGAGCGCCATCTTAGATAGCGCTCCTGCCTTCTTCATCTGCTCGATTTGCGTTGCAGACTTAATCTTGATCATAGACCGAGAGCCTCTTTGACATCCCCGTACACGGTCTCGCGAGCCTGGTCACCGTTGACCGACTTGAGCAGACCCTGGCCACGATAGTAGTCGACGAGCGGGCTCGTGGACTTCTCGTAGACGTCGAGACGGTTCTTGATGGTCTCGGGCTTGTCGTCGTCGCGCTGATACATCTCGCCACAGCACTTGGGGCAGGTGGCATCGGCAGCAGTGCCGGTGTAACCGCAGGCGCGGCAGGTGCGACGCGAAGACAGACGATCGATAATGACCTCGGGGGCCACATCGACCAGAAGGGCGCAATCGATCTCGCGACCCATGGCGGAGAGCTCGGAATCGAGCGTCACAGCCTGGGCGGTGTTGCGCGGGAAGCCGTCGAGGATGAAGCCCTGCTGGGCGTCATCGGCGGCAAGGCGCTCCTTGACAAGGTCGATCACGAGCTGGTCGGGAACGAGCTCGCCAGCGTCCATGTACTTCTTAGCCTGAATACCAAGCTCGGTGCCACCCTTGACGGCAGCACGCAGCAGGTCGCCCGTGGAAATATGGGCGACGCCAAACTCGGCGACGAGCTCCTGTGCGACGGTGCCCTTACCGGCACCCGGAGCTCCGAGCAATACGAGGTTCATGAGCAATCCTCCTCTAGCCTATTTAAAGAATCCATCGTAATCATACATCTTGATCTGGCCTTCGAGCTTATCGACCGTGTCGAGCACGACGCCGACCATGATGAGGATGGACGTGCCGCCAAATGCCTGGATCAGATGGTTACCCGTGAAGGAGAAGATGATCGAAGGCACGATGGCGATGAGCGCCAAAAAGACAGCGCTAGGAAGCGTGATCTTGTTGAGCGCGTTCTTGATGTAGGCCGCGGTAGCCCTACCCGGACGCACGCCCGGAATAAAGCCGCCCTGCTTCTTAAGGTTATCGGCCGTGTCATCGGGGTTGAACACCATGGAGGTGTAGAAGTACGCGAAGAACACGATGAGGACAACGTTAAGCACCCAGTTGAGCCAACCGGTCGAAAGCGCGGAGGCAACTGCCTGAATCCAGCCGATGCCGGGGAAGAACACGGCAATCTGAGCGGGGAAGTACAGCAGCGCCGAAGCGAAGATGATTGGCACGACACCCGCGGTGTTGACCTTGATGGGCAGGTAGGTGGTCTGGCCACCCATCATGCGACGGCCCACGACGCGTTTGGCGTAGGAGACCGGGATGCGGCGCTGGCCGCGCTCAAGGAAAACAATCAGCGGGATAACCAGCAAAATGATGGCGCAGATGATCACCATGGTGATGATGCCACCGGCATTGCCCTCGGTGCTGGAGAAGATAGCCTGCGGCAGGCCGGCCATGATGTTCGCAAAGATGATCAGCGACATGCCATTGCCGATACCGCGCTGGGTGATGAGCTCACCAATCCACATGATCAGCATGGCGCCCGCAGTGAGCGTGCCGACGATCATGAGGTCGAAGATGATCTCGGGAGCGCCGGCGCCATTGAAGCTGATGCCGAAGCTCTTAAAGAGGAAGAGGTAACCCACGGAGTTGAGGATTGCCAGAGCCAGGGTGAGGTAACGCGAATACTGCGTGATCTTGGTCTGACCGACCTCGCCCTCGCGGGCAAGCTCATGCAGGGAAGGCACAACGGCCTGGAGCATCTGGAGGATGATCGAGCTGGTGATGTAAGGCATGATGCCCAGCGAAAACACCGACACATAGCTCAACGCGCCGCCAGAGAAAAGATTCAGGAGGGCCATAGCACCTGCGGCGACCGAATTGTTATCGGTCGAGAAAAGGCCCAGCATCCCCTGGAAGGGAATGCCGGGCACAGGAACGTGCGCACCAATGCGGTACACGACGAGCATAGCTATGGTAAAAAGAATCTTTTCGCGCAATTCTTTGATGCGGAAAGCATTCTTAAGACCATTTAGCACGGCAGCTCGACCTTTCCGCCGGCGGCCTCGATCTTGGCCTGCGCAGAAGCGCTGACCTTGTCGACCTTGACCGTGAACTTCTTGGTGAGCTCACCATTGCCGAGCACCTTGACGGGCTCGAACTCGCTCTTGGTGATGCGAGCGGCCTTAAGAGCGGCACCGTCGATCACAGCGCCGTCCTCGAACTTACGCTCGAGACGCTCAACGTTAACGGCGGTGTACTCGATACGACGGGGGTTGCGGAAGCCCGGAAGCTTGGGCAGGCGCATAGCCAGCGGAGTCTGGCCACCCTCGAAGCCGGCACCCTTGGTGCCGCCAGAGCGGGAACCCTGGCCCTTCTGGCCGCGGCCAGAAGTGGTGCCGTGACCCGAAGAATTGCCACGGCCGACGCGCTTACGGTTCTTGGTGGAACCGGGCGCGGGAGTAAGATCGTGAAGCTGCATTTGCTACTCCTCTACAATCTCGACAAGGTGCTTGACCTTGAAGATCATGCCGCGGACGGACTCGTTGTCAGCAATCTCGCGAACCTCGCGGATCCTGTGGAGACCGAGGGCACGGACAGTACGGACCTGGTCCTGCTTGCAACCGTTGGTGCTGCGGACCTGCTTGATCTTGATGGTGTCAGCCATGCTTAGTTCTCCTTACCGACGAACATCTCGGAGACCGTCAGGCCACGGCGAGCCGCGACGTCCTCAGGGCTGGAGAGCTCCTTGAGGCCCTCGACGGCAGCCTTGATGATGTTGAGGCCGTTGTCGGTACCGAGGGACTTGGACAGGACGTTCTTGATGCCAGCAAGCTCAAAGAGGGGACGCACAGCGCCGCCGGCGATAACGCCGGTACCCTCGACAGCGGGCTTGATGATGATGCGGCCGGCACCAAAGTGGCCGAGAACCTCGTGCGGGATGGTGCCCTGCTCGGTCACCGGCACGTGGAACATGTTCTTCTTGGCATCGAGAGACGCCTTGGAGATGGCCATGGGCACCTCAGCGGACTTGCCCATGCCAACGCCGACGTTGCCCTTGCCGTCGCCAACGACGACGAGAGCGACGAGGCTCATGCGACGACCACCCTTGACGGTCTTCGACACGCGGTTGATGTAAACGACGCGCTCCTCGAACTCGGAGGCCTCGCGCTGCTGCTTCTGATTACGAGCCATGTGCTACATACCTCCTAGAACTCGAGACCGGCGGCACGAGCACCGTCGGCGAGGGCCTTGACGCGGCCATGGTAGATACGGCCACCGCGATCGAAGGCGACCTTGGTGATGCCGGCCTCGATGGCGCGCTTGCCAACGAGCTGACCGACCTTCTCCGCAGCCTCCTTGTTCGAGGTGTGGGTGCCCTTGAACTCGGCCTCGAGGGTCGAGGCAGAGACGAGCGTCAGGCTGGAGCCCTTGCTGTCGTCGATGATCTGGGCATAGATGTTGGCGTTAGTACGGGTCACGCGAAGACGCGGACGCTCGGAGGTACCCGAGACCTTGCCGCGAACACGACGCTGACGACGCTTGAGGCCTTCCAGCTTCGCCTTATGCTTGTTCATACGTAAACTCCTAAAAAGGTTGATCTTGCCAGCACCTGACGGGGTGCTGGTCTTATGCGAGTGAGTCGGTTACGACTACTTGGCGGCCTTACCCAGCTTGCGGCGGATGTGCTCGCCAACGTAGTGGATACCCTTGCCCTTGTAAGGCTCGGGAGGACGATGGCCGCGGATCTCAGCGGCGATCTGACCGACCTGCTGCTTGTTGATACCCTTGACGTTCACGTGGGTGTTGTCGGGAACCTCGAAGGTGATGCCCTCGGGAGCCTCGACGATCACGGGGTGCGAGAAGCCCAGGGAGAACTCGAGGTTCTTGCCCTTCTGCTGCACGCGGTAACCGACGCCGGCGAGCTCGAGCTTCTTCTCGAAGCCCTCGGAAACGCCAACAACCATGTTGTGGATGAGGGCGCGGGTGAGGCCGTGGCGGGCACGGGTCTCACGCTCGTCGTCGGGACGGGAAACGGTGAGGACGTTGTCCTCGACGTTGATAGCGAGCTTCTCAAAGACATCGAGCTCGAGCTGGCCCTTGGGGCCCTTGACGACAACGTTGTTGCCGTTGACTGCCACTTCGACTCCGGCGGGAATCTGGACAGGCTTATTACCGATACGAGACACGGTGATCTCCTTTCCTTCTACCTACCGAGCGAATTACCAGACGTAAGCGATGATCTCGCCGCCGACGTTGTGCTTGCGAGCATCGCGGTCGGTCATGACGCCATGGCTGGTGGAAATAATGGCGGTACCAAGGCCACCGCGGACGCGGGGCATGTCGGCAACGCCGGTGTACTTACGCAGGCCCGGCTTGGAAATGCGGCGGATGCCGTTGATGACCTTAGCCTTCTTGGGACCATACTTAAGCGTGATGTGCAGAGTCTTCTGGGGAACGGTGTCCTCGACATCGTAGCCCTCGATGTAGCCCTCCTCGTGCAGAACACGAGCGATCTCGACGAGCTTCTTGCTGCTCGGCATGGAGACCGTGGCCTTGTTCACAGAGTTAGCGTTACGGATGCGCGTAAGCATATCTGCGATCGGGTCTGTAAGGTTCATACAGATTCTCCTTCGTTCTTGATGAACACGTGCTCTTGGTTCTTCGCCGCCCTTAACGGCAAAGCCTTTTTAGCGCGTTTTCCCTGTTCCAAACTGATGCTTGAAACGCTGGTAGTGACTTACCAGCTGGCCTTCTTAACGCCGGGAAGCTCGCCCTTGAGTGCAAGCTCGCGGAAGCAGACACGGCACAGGCCGAACTTGCGGTACACAGAGTGCGGACGGCCGCAGCGCTGGCAGCGCGTGTACTCACGAGTAGAGAACTTCTGCTTGCGATTGCACTTGACGATCATCGATGTCTTAGCCACTTATATCCTCCTCACATAGAGTATTGTTCGCCCCAAGCGCCGCCCCCTTGTGGGAACGGCGCTTATAGGGCAGGTGAACCTATTTCTTGAACGGGAAACCGAAGGCGTCCAGAAGGGCCTTGGCCTCCTCATCGGTGTTGGCGGTGGTCACGAAAGTGATGTCCATACCACGCTGGTGATCGACGGAGTCGAAGTCGATCTCGGGGAAGATGAGCTGCTCGGTGACGCCCATGGAGAAGTTACCACGGCCGTCGAAGCTCTTGGCGGAAATGCCGCGGAAGTCGCGGATACGGGGGATCGCGACGGAGGTCAGACGATCGAAGAACTCCCACATACGGTCGCCACGCAGGGTAACCTTGCAGCCGATCGGCATACCAGCGCGCAGGCGGAAGGTAGCGATGGACTTACGGGCACGGGTGATCATCGGCTGCTGTCCGGTGATGGCGCGCAGGTCGCGCACGGCACCGTCGATGGCCTTGGAATCGGTAGCGGCCTCGCCGACACCCATGTTCACGACGATCTTCTCAAACTTGGGGATCATCATGACGTTCTCGTACTGGAACTTGTCCTGAAGCTGCTGCTTGACCTCGTTGTTGTACTTGGTCTTCAGACGCGGCACATACTTCTCTTCTGCCATTGTTCACTCCTTCTTGGGGTTTTAAGCACGGGGCGTGGCCACGATGGGTTGTCCTCGTGCCTCCTGGCTGCATCCGCGCCGCTCATGGCATTTTGCGGTTTGGACTCGACGCAGCAGGAGCCGACAAAACAATCGGTACTATACGCGCATCGGGAGCGTATTTCCAGAAAAACCTCGTCTGCCTGCACAACTCCACAACTCCCCCGCACAAATGGATCCCAAAAAGCAGTTGCGGTGAAATAGGGACTGTTTGGCGGCCTAACAGGCTTAAACAGTCCGTATTTCACCGCAACTTATTGGTGGGGATGCGATTAGCGCTTGCGGGGGACGAGTTTGGTGCGGCGCAGGTGGATCATCTCGGCGGCAATGGAGATGGCGATCTCCTCGGGGTCCTCGGCCTCGATGGCAACGCCGATCGGAAGGTGCAGCTCGTCGATCTGGTCCTGCGTAAAGCCTTCCTGCTCCAGGCGGGCACGCACAAAGGCCGTCTTGCGACGCGATCCCAGGCAGCCTAGGTAGGCAGGCTTGGCGCGCATGGCTTGAATCACCACGTCGATATCGGACTTGTGACCCGCCGTGGCGACGACCACCAGGTCGCGCGGGCCGATGGGGCACTGCTTGCTCAGGTTCTTGTAGTCGACCAGACGACGGTCGTAGACACCGGGCACCCAATCGGGGGTCAGCGTGCCGGGGCGATCGTCGCAAGCCACGACGGCAAAGCCCGCCGCCGTGAGCACCCTCGCCGTCGCAGCGCCCACGTGTCCGCAGCCAAAGATGTAGGTCAGGCCCTCGGGGCAGAGCGTCTCGATGTGCGCCGCGGGAATCTCAGAGGCAGCGTTGGTGTAGGTGACGTTACTCCCCTCCTCCACCAGTGAAAGCCCGGGGCAGCCCGCAATGGTATGGCGCGATGCCTCGCCATGGTACTCGGCCACATCGCCCTCGAGCGCGCTCGCGATAAACGGCCCAAAGTCGATGACGAAGTCGCCGATGCGCCGATAGACCAAGACGTCGGCAATTTCCTGGAACAACGGTGCCTGGGTCGCATCCAGATGCAGATAGCACAGGCAGATGGCTCCGCCGCAGATCATGCCGGTATCGGAGTTCTCGCCGCCCATGGTGTAGCGGACCAGACGCGACTGTCCCGCGCTCAGGAGTTCGCGCGCCTCATCCAGCGCAAAGAGCTCAATCTTGCCGCCGCCGATAGTGCCCGCCTGGCTGCCGTCGGCAAAGACGGCCATCCAGGCGCCCACGCCGCGCGGCGACGACCCCGCCGTGCCGGCCACGACCACGAGCTCGCACGTCTCGCCAGCACGCAGGGCGGCAAGCGCCGCATTCACAACATCGAACTTTTCCATTGCCGCCTTCTATCCTCTAAAGATATCGGTGAGCATAGCGAGTGCCTCGAGCACGCCGCCGCCGACCGACGTCGCCTTGTCCGAAATGTAGTTGATATAGCTGGCATCGCCGCGCGGATCGACATCGGCGCATTTAAAGCCCTCGGTCACCTGCACGCCGTTCGCCAAAAGCCCGCGCAGACAGCCATCGATCTGCGTGCGCATGGGCGTATCGCCCGCGTAGCCAATCACGTCTCCGGCGCGCACGATGTCGCCGATTGCGCGGTCGGACCGAAACACGCCGGCGGCGGGGCTGTGGATAACACGCTCTTTGCCATAGCCAGCGATAATGCCCGGCACGCCCGTGTTGGGCTGGGGTGAACCTTGGGTAATGACACGGCCCAGGAAATGCCCGCGCATGGTTTCGACCACGGCGTCGCAGTCAACCGGCGCGGTGAAGCCCGGCCCCACGGCGATGACGGCAGGTGCCATGTCGCGCGTGGTACCCAGGTTGCGCTTGGCCAGAATCGCGTCGACCACAGCCGCGGGTTTAAGCTCATCGAGCATCTTGGCCTGAGGGTCCACCACGACGGCAACATCCCCCGCTTGGGTAATCTCGAGCGCCTCTGCCGGCGTCTGCGCCAAGCGAGCGCGAATACCCTCGACCTGGACCTCGCCCAGGCGAATAGCCTCGCAAAAACTGATTGTGCGGCGGATGCACGTGGGAACCGCGATATCGGCCATAACGACCGACACGCCGGCGCGCACCAAGCGAGCGGCGACACCCGTGGCGATATCGCCGGCGCCGCGAACATAAACGAGCATTCCCGGGGCACCTCCCTGTGCTACGGTTTGAGCAGAGCAAAAAGCGGTTCGACCGCTACTCTGATGATTATTTATTATCACAGTATTATACGGCGGTGAACAGATGGAAACGGTTAGCGGCAATCTTGCCTCGGCGCTCAAGATCGAGCCGGGCATTACCGCGATTATCGGCAGCGGTGGCAAGTCGACCTTGCTGAAGGCGCTGGGTCTCGAGCTCATGCGCGCTGGCGGCAGGGTGCTCCTCTGCACCACCACGCGCATGTTCCCCGTCGCCGGCGTGCCATGGGACGGGTCGAGCCGTCGCTTGGACGCCGTGCCTTGGAAGCCGGGGGCCCTGCATGTTCCCGGCTGCACCTGCGAGGCATGCGCGGGCATGAGCCGCGGAGGCATCTGCCAGGCGGGTGTTTTGGACCCGGAGACGGGCAAGCTCTCCTCCCCTGCCGAGCCGCTCGACCAGCTGGCGCAGCGCTTTGACTACGTCCTGGCCGAGGCGGACGGCAGCAAGCGGCTCCCGCTCAAGGCCCACGCCGCCTGGGAGCCGGTGATTCCCTCTGGCACGGCCAACATCGTCTGGATCGCCGGCGCCTCAGGGCTCGGCAAGCCCATCAATGAAGCCGTCCACCGCCCCGAGCTCTTTTGCGAGCGTTGCGGCTGCGAGCCTACCGACATCGCCACACCCGAGCGCGTCGCCATGGTGCTCAATGCCGAGATGCAGGCGCTGAAACTCAGCACCGCACGCGTCATGCTCAACCAAGTCGACACGCTCAGCGACCCCACGATGGCCGACCGCTTCGAGGCAGCTCTCGACCGCCCCGTCGTCGCCGGCAGCCTCAAGTAGCCGGCCCCATCTCCGCAGTTGCGGTGAAATACGGACTGTTTGGCCGCCAAACGGCCGCAAACAGTCCGTATTTCACCGCAACTGCGGAGGGGACACGGCATCTTTGCTGCTAGCGGGGCACGTAGCGGCCGGGTTGGGCTCCGGTGGGCTCGCCATCGCGCGCCACCAGCACGCCGTTCACAAACACGGCCTTGGCGCGGCCATGTGCCTCAAAGCCCTCGAGCGGCGTGTAGTCCACGGCCTGATGCTGCGTCGCGGCGCTGATCGTCCAACGCGCGCAAGGATCCCACACGCACACGTCGGCATCGGCACCCTCGGCAAGACAGCCCTTGCGCGGGTACATGCCAAACACGCGCGCCGGGTTCTCGCTCATCAAACGGCACAGATCCTCGGGTCCCAGCTGTCCCTCAAAGCTCGTGGCAATCGCGACGGGACGATGCTCCACGCCGGGCCCGCCGTTGGGAATCGCGCGGAAGTCGTCGCGCCCGCGGTCCTTTTGCCCGTGCAGGTTAAAGCTGCAGTGGTCGGTCGCAATCGTATCGATCTCGCCGGCCACAAGCGCCTCACGCAGTGCCGCACGGTCACCCGCACGGCGCAGCGGCGGGCTCATCACATATTTGGCGCCCGCAAAGCCGTCCTCGCCCTGCTCCAAATAGCACGTATCGTCGAGCATCAGATACTGAGGGCAGGTCTCGACATAGATATTCTTCTGCCCGCGCGCTTTGGCAGCACGGATGGCCTCGAGCCCCAGCTTGGTCGAAAGGTGCACCACGTTGACCGGAGCGTCCCCGGCCAAGTGAGCCAGATACAGCAGGCGGCTCACGGCCTCGGCCTCACACACGTCCGGACGGCTGAGCGCATGGCCCTCGGGCCCGTGGATACCCTGCTCAAACACGCGCTTCTGCAGCGCGTTGACCAACGTGCCGTTCTCGCAATGCACGCACAGTATGCCGCCAATACGCTTGAGCTCCTCGAGCACCTCGAGCGTCTCGGCATCGTCCAAGCGCAGGTGGTCGTAGGCAAAGTAGGTCTTAAACGACGACACGCCCGCCTCGCGCATGGCCGAAAGATCGGCGCGGTTGCGTTCATTCCACTCGGCGAGTGCCATATGAAAAGCGTAGTTTGCCGTGCAGGTTCCGTCGGCGCGGCGATGCCACTCGGCCAAGGCATCGGGCATGGTCACGCCGCGATCGGCCGTCGCGTAGTCCACGATGGTCGTCGTACCGCCGCAGGCAGCCGCGCGCGTACCGGTCTCAAAGCTATCGGCTGTCCAATCCATGCCGGTCCAGCACTGCATGTGCGTGTGGCCGTCGATAAAGCCGGGGAACACCCAACAGTCCGTGGCGTCCTCGACGGTATCGTCCTCGCCCGGCTCAATCGCCACGGCAATCCGCACGATCTTGTCGCCCTCCATGGCAAGGTCGGCGCGGCGAAGCCCCTGGGGCGTCACGAGCGCGCCGTTTTTGATAATGATCATAATTGCTCCTTATTGATTGATGCAGTTGGCCACGCGATCAAAATACGAGCAGGCGGCAATATGCTCCGTTATGCGTCGCTGTCCCTTGACGGTATCGACGTCCCACAGCTCGTAGGCACGCGCCTCGACCAGCGTAACGTCGACGCGACCTTTGAGAATCGAGCCCCCGCCGTCCTTGCCCTCAAGACGCATGAGCGCATCGAACAGTTCCGCCGGAAAGAGCACCGGACTCGAAGGCTCACCGTTGCACGCAAGACGCACCGGATGCCTGCGGCCACGCTCGTCAAATGCACGAACCATAGCCTCAAAAGAATCCGAACTCACGAGCGGCTGGTCGCCCGGCAAAAAGAGGCAACCTTTCCAGTTGCGTTCGACTCCCCACGAAAGGCCCGCACGGACGCTATCGCTGCGCAGCTCGCCATCGTGCAGCACGCACGGGCAATGCTTGTCCTCGCAAATCTGAGCGACCTCGGGCCAACGCGTCGAAACCACGACGTCAAAGCCCCGGGGAACCGAATCGATGGTCCGGGCAATCAGCGGCTCGCCATAGATATCGGCAAGCATCTTGTTAGAGCCAAACCGCTTGCCCTCGCCCGAAGCCATAATGACGCATCCAAGTTTCATGGTGATACCTCCCCTGAAACCATCGTACCCATAACTCGCGCCGCGGGCATCCACATCGAAAGCGCTTATCCCACACGCCCGCGATGCAAAAAAGGGGCACCCCGCCGGTTGGCAGAGCGCCCCCTTTACATGGCTTACCTCAACCCGGCTTTAGGCCTGGAGCCAACGGGCGGTGTTGCGCTCGTCGAGGGCCTTGAGGGTAGCGGCGGGATCGGCAACCTTCTGCAGGAACATCATGGCTGCGATGGCGTACGGCTTGTAGCTTGCCTCCTTGTACATGCCCACGCGGTGCATGTCGAAGACATCGGCGTTAACCTCGCCGTGCTCGCAGGAGACACCGGAGATGTCGGCGGGCAGCGGGTGCATAAAGATGGTGTCCTGGCCGTTGGCAGTCTTCTCCATGAGCTCGGTCGTGGAGCACCAGTCCTGATGGGTGGCGTTCTGGGCGAGCAGCTCCTTCTCGAGCGCAGCGATGCCGGCGTCGTCGCCCTCGGCGTACAGATTGGTACGCTTCTCCATGGCGGCAAACGGAGCCCAGCTCTTGGGGATCACGATGTCGGCGCCCTCGAAGGCCTCGGCCATGGTGTTGACCTGCTTAAAGGTGGTGCCGGACTCGGCGGCATAGCCCTTGGCGCGCTCGACGACCTCGGGCATGAGGTCGTAGCCCTCGGGGTGGGCCAGGGTGACGTCCATGCCAAAGCGGGGCAGCAGGCTGATCAGCGACTGCGGGCAGGACAGCGGCTTGCCGTAAGAGGGCGAATAGGCCCAGGTGACGGCAACCTTCTTGCCCTTGAGGTTCTCAAGGCCGCCAAACTCGTTGATGAGGTAGAGCATGTCGGCAGAGGACTGCGTGGGGTGATCGGAGTCGGACTGCAGGGAGATGAGCGTGGGACGGTGATCCAGAACGCCGTCCTCGTAGGCCTGCTGGACAGACTCGGAGACCTCGGCCATATAGGCGTCGCCCTTGCCGATGTACATGTCGTCGCGGATGCCGATGACGTCGGCCATGAAGGAAATCATGGTAGCGGTCTCGCGGACGGTCTCGCCGTGAGCGATCTGGGACTTCTTCTCGTCCAGGTCCTGCAGCTCAAGGCCGAGCAGGTTGGCGGCCTTAGAGAAGGAGAAGCGCGTACGGGTGGAGTTGTCGCGGAACAGGGAGACGGCAAGACCGGAGTCGAAAATCTTGGACGAAACGTTGTTCTCACGCAGCTCGCGCAGGGCGTCGGCGACGATGTAGAGCGCCTTAAGCTCATCGGTGGTCTTGTCCCAAGTGTGCAGGAAATCGCTGCCGTACATACCCTTAAAATCGAGGCCGTTCAGTTGCTCGACGAGCTCGGTAAACTTAGCGTCCATGGAAATGTCCTTTCTAAAGATGAAACGATCGCAATGAGTAGATGTGTTCCGGCATGCGCGTGTGGCTAGAACATGCAGAGCACCATGACGAGGACCCGCCACCGTTGAGGAAGCATGGGAGATAACGACCGCGGGCCCCAAGTCAACAGGGGGTGCCGGGGACACGAGCGGCCCCCGGCTCAACAAAATCGAGGAATGGGACTAATCGATCTTGTTGTTGGTCAGACCGGCGCGGAACACGGTGGCATCGCCATCGGCCTGGCTCGGATCGTAGAGGTTCAGGGCAGCCACGTACATGGCGGCAGCGGTGACCAGGTCGTCCTTGTAGGTGACCTCGTTGGGAGCGTGAGCCTGAGACTCGGCACCCGGGCCAAAGCCCACGCAGGGGATGCCGTAGCGGCCCTGGATGGAAACGCAGTTCGTGGAGAAGGTCCACTTGTCGCACAGCGGGCGACCGGTGCGCTTGTCCATGCTGGGCTCGCAGCCGATGCGCTCGTCACCAAACATGGCCTTGTGGGCGTCGACGAGGGCCTTGACGTGCGGAGCGGTCTCCTTGTTGATCCACGTGGGGAAGTAAGCCTCGGTCTCGTAGACCTCGCCGGTCCAGGACGGACGGTCGTACATGTACATGGAGACCTTCACGTCGTCGCCGTACTTCTTGGCGGCCGGCAGGTTGCGGATCTCGTCCAGGCAGGACTCCCAGGTCTCACCGGCGGTCATGCGACGGTCGATGGAGATGGCGCAGGAGTCAGCGACAGCGCAGCGGCTGGGACTGGTGTAGAAGATCTGGCTGACGGTGCAGGTGCCGCGGCCCAGGAAGCGGGCATCCTCGAAGTGCTCGGGGTTGTACTTGGGGTCGAGCATCTTGACGAGACCCTTGATGTCGGTCGACTCGTCGCAGCCGTTGTTGTTGAGAGCGCGGACGTCGGCGATGATGTCGGCCATCTTGTAGATGGCGTTGTCGCCGCGGTCGGGAGCGGAGCCGTGGCAGGAGGTGCCGTGAACGTCGACGCGGATCTCCATGCGGCCGCGGTGACCGCGATAGATGCCGCCGTCGGTGGGCTCGGTGGAAATGACGAACTCGGGCTTAATGCCGTCCTTGTTGTAGATGTACTGCCAGCACATGCCGTCGCAGTCCTCTTCCTGGACGGTGCCGACGACCATGATCTTGTAACCCTCGGGGATGAGGCCCATGTCCTTCATCATCTTGGCAGCGTAGGTAGCGGAAGCCATGCCGCCCTCCTGGTCAGAGCCGCCGCGGCCGTAGATGATCTCGTCGGTCTCGTAGCCCTCATAGGGATCGGCGTCCCAGTTCTCAATGTTGCCGATGCCGACGGTGTCGATGTGGGAGTCGATGGCGATGATCTTGTCGC
>CAJMRE010000017.1 GCA_905215755.1 uncultured bacterium | reverse complement strand
CGGCGGTGTAGGTCTCGTCGATTTCGCGCTGCTCGACGCGCGCGTCTTCGATGGAAAGCGTCTTGCGATATGCGTTGACGGCGGCGGGCATGCCGCCCACGATTTGGTATCGATGAAACAGGTTGAGCGCGGCTTGGTGTGCGGCGTAGGTCTCGAGCGTGTCGGCGTGGGCACGAACGGCATCGGCCATCTGCTCCTCGCCGAGCGCCCAGAGAAACTCCTCGAACGACATGGGATGCATGGTCTCTTGGCGGACGCCACTGGGAAAAGGCAGCTTGCGCTTGCGCGTGGCGACGCCGAGCTGACTGCCGGTCGCGCATATGCGCCAGCCCGAACCCGAGAAAAAGCGAAGCGAGTTGAGCGCCCGTTCACAGAGCTGAACCTCGTCAAACAGGATGAATGCGGTTTCTTTGCGAATGGGGGTGCGTTTATAGTCTGAGATTCGTGCCACGATGGTGTCAACGTCGTCGGTGGGGCAGTCGAACAGCGGGGCAATCAGCTCAAGATCGGTCTGAAAGTCGAGTTTGACAAACGCATCGCCGGCGATTCGTCTGCCGATTTCCTCGGCAGCGTACGTTTTGCCCACGCGTCGTGCGCCACGGATGAGGAGGGGGCGCGAGGCGTCCTTTGTCGCCCATGATTCGATAACGGATTCGATTGATCTGCGCATGGGGCTGCCTTTCCAATTTCATGTACTTCAAATACATAGTTTAGTACGATTTCGTGTACTTGAAATACACGAAATCGTGGAAAAACGTGTATTTCAAGTACACGAAATTGAACCGCTGGAGCCTGCGGGCGGATAAACACTGCTCGTATGGTGTGGTTTTCATCGGACGCCCGCCGCGCTGAGCTGTACTTGCGCCTGCCTCGATCCCACCCCTATGCCTGCATCGAAGATTGTGCTGCCCGCTTGCGCTCCCAGCGTGCCAGCTTGATCGTCACTAGCGTGAGTATCCAGGCTACGAGCGAGAATGCGGCGCCAACCGCGCCCACGTAGGCAATGCCAATCCCGCTTACCACGGCGCCGCCCACCGCGGTGCCAAACGAAATGCCAACGTTAAATGCCATGGGCTCCACCGAACTCGCGAGCACCATCGATTTGGGATGGCGGCTGCGGGCCACGTCCATAAAGTGCGTGATGCACGAGACCGAAAACAGGTACATGAGCATCGCCAGGCTAAAGACAAAGACAAGCGCGAGGGGCATGGTGCCGCCAACGGCAAACAGCCCAAACAGAGCCGCGGCCTGGAGCACAAACGTCACGAGCAGCGCCCTCATGCCAAAGCGCGCATCGATCCATCCGCCCAGGATGTTCGAGATCAGGCAGAACACGCCGTAGGCCATAAGGGTGGTGCTCGCCTGAACGGTGCCCATGCCCAGCACCTGCTCCAGATAGGGCGTCACGTAGCCGTAGAACACATAGACCGAGCCCACGCCAAACAAGAAGATGAGCATGCCGGTGATGATGCTCGGCTCGCGCAGAAGCCCCGCCTGCTCGCGGAAGGTGGCAGGCTCGTCGGTTTGTCCGGCGCGCGGCATAAACGCCACGAGCGCGGCGCAGATCAGAACGGCGAAGGTCAGCGTGCCGTACATGGCAACGTGCCAGTCGAGCGTGTCGGCCACAAACTTGCCGATCGAGGTCACAAAGACCATCGCCACGGAGAATGCGCCGTACACCACCGAGATAGCGAGTGAGGTCTGCTGCGGGGACAGCAGCTCGGGGATATACGTCACGCCCACGGCGAGCAGTGCGCCCGAGACGGAGCCCAAGATGATGCGCGAGGCAAACAGCACTTGGAAGTTGGGCGCCAACGCCATGACAAGATTACCGAGTACAA
The DNA here is from genome assembly GCA_905215755.1 of uncultured bacterium. GTDB lineage: Bacteria > Actinomycetota > Coriobacteriia > Coriobacteriales > Coriobacteriaceae > Collinsella. Next base: position 37,511 of record CAJMRE010000017.1, on the reverse strand, counting down.
AGACAATGCTGTAGCACACGAGTAACTGGTAACGGCGGAAGCGTCCCGTGCTGAGCGCAAGCGCCGGCGTTGCGATGGCGTAGACGAGCGCGAACACGCTGATGAGTTGGCCTGCGGTGGCAAGTGAGATGCCGAGCTCCGTCGCCAGGTCGCTCTCGATGCCGATGACCACGAACTCCGAGCAGCCGAGCGAAAAGCCTAACAACACGAGCAGCGCTAGGCAGAGGTTGGTGCGCGCGGGGGAAAGCGCGGCAGCGGTTGATGCTGTTGTGGACGAGGTTGCGGTGGTCAAGGCGGTTGCTCCCATGTTGCGTTATATGAGCTAGATTCAGTCTCTGCAACTCTAGCAGAATACGACAAGAAGCAGCGCCTTTGTCACGGTCTGCGCTTGCCTGTATAGTCGCAATACAGGCGAAGATGGTCTCAGGTACATCGCGGGCGACAGGAGATCCCATGGGTATGCACACGACAAAGGTTGCAGTGGGCGAGGGCAAGTTTACGCTCGAGGCCCAGCTGACGGTGACGCCGCGAGGCATGGCGGTGTACGCCTGCTCGCCGGAGTTCGCACACCTGGGCGCCACGGCGCAGGCCATTCCGCGTCCCGAGCCCGGACGCACGGCGACTGTGAGCATCCTTGCCGTTCCGTGCCATCGCGACGAGATCCCGGCGCACGACATTGCGGCGGCGCTCGCTACGCGCTTTGGTGTGCCGGTAACCGCAAGCATGGGTTTTCATGTTGAACAGGCGAGCAAGGACGACTTGCAGCGCGTGCTCAATACCACGAAGGAGCTCATCGTCGCGCTCGAAGAAACCGCGGCCCGCATCTTGCGCGCCGGCTGGGATGAGGGCGGTGCGGGTGCCGAGGTCGTGGCGGTCGATGCCGCGACGGGCAAAGCGCTCGCTCCCGTCGATCGCATCAAAGCTCATACCGGCGAGGGTATCCTGCACCAAGCATTCCTGACGCTTCTGGTCGAGGGCCAGGGCGAAAACATGCGCCTGCTGCTCTGTCGCCGCAGCCCGCTCAAGCGCCTGTGGGGCGGGGTGCTGGCCGATAGCTGCGCCGGCCATCCGCTCCCGGGGGAGGGCGTCGCCGCCGCGACGGCGCGTCGCATCAACGAAGAGCTCGGCATCATGCGCGAGCCGGACGAGCTCAAGCATCTGGGGCACGTGGTGTACCGCGAGGATCACGGCGACGGCCGCTGTGAGTGCGAATGGTGCGAGGTCTACCTGGCCCGTGTTAAGCCGGGCGAGCTGCACATCAACCAAGAGGAAATATCGGAAGTACGCCGCGTGGCCCTCTCCGAGCTCGACGGCTATCTGCAAGGTCATCCCGAGCAGTTGGCCCCCTGGCTCCGCGAGGCCCTCAGCGATCCGTCTATCCGCACGGCCCTCGCCATGTAATCGCTGCCCAAACCATCACAACATTCGATGAAAATCTCGAAAACGAGGAAAAGCGTCGAATGTTGTGACGCTTTTCCTGTCTGTGCCGGCGAGCTCCCGTGTCATCTGGGGGTATAAGGCTAGCAAGTGTTTATTTGCGAGGCCAAGGGGGCGCCCCGTATGGATATCGATAACTTTGAATGGTGGTATAGCGAGGGTGAGGCTCCGGACGAGGGGTGGGACGAGCCTACGCCGCGTGACGTGTCGAGCGACGAGGACGAGACCGGCAACGACGTCGCCGCCGACTCGGACGCCGCCCTCGATTCCGTCGAGCCCCTGACCTTCGAACAAGCTTGGGCCCAGGCCGAGGCAGACGAGGCCAAGGCCGACGCTACGGCCACGCTCGGCGAGCCAGCCGACATGTCGATCTCGCCGGCAAAGACCCCGCAGCCGCGTCACACCATCGATCCCGACAGCACGGCATCCTTCAGTATTCTCGACGTGCCCTCGCAGGGTGCCCAGGCGCCCGCGCCCACACGTCGCCCCAATCTGTCTCGCGAGGAAGATGCAGGACGTCGCTCTCCGCTCGGCCCCATCCTTATCGCCTTCATGGCCGGCGTTATCGCATGCTCGGTAATTGGAAACGTCTGGAGCCATGTTGAGCAACAGCGAAAAGACGCCGCCAAGGTCGAGATGTCTGTCGAGCAATCGCTCGGCCGCACGCGCTCGGTACATGTGTCGGTCGAGGTCAAGGACGGCGCGACGTGGGACACCGCGCGCGGCGACAGCCAAATGCTCATCCATATCGTGGGGCGCACGCTCAAAGGGCAGACGATCGACGAGTATCAATACGTCAATTCCGCTGGTGACGGCATCGAGCTCAAGCCCGGCGACTACGAGCTCACCGTCGATGAACCGCCCGTCGCCACCGACGGCACGCGCTTCCGCGCCTCAAAGCGCATGGTCCCCGTGAACTTTAACTCACAGGCGCCCGACACGGTCGACACTACACCGCAGGGCGGGTTCGACCTTTACGTGGATACCCAGTAGGCACTCGCCGCTCATTCCGCTATGGCTACTCAATAATCGCCTGCCGTCCCGTCCCGCCGCCAAGAGTGGGACAATAGCCCTCGACACTATTGTTTACTTTTGGAGGAAGTAGCATGTCTACCGTTACTACCATCAAGCGCGGCGGCCTCACCGCGGCCATCGATTCCATGGGCGCCCAGCTCACGAGCCTTGCCCTCAACGGCAACGAGTATCTGTGGCAGGGCGACCCCGCCTTTTGGGGCAAGCACGCGCCCATCCTGTTCCCCATTGTGGGCTCGCTGCGCAACAACACGGCAACGTCTGCGGCCGGTACCTGCGAGATGCCGCGCCACGGACTCGCGCGCATTGTCGAGCACAAGCTGGTCGAGGTTTCGGAGGACGGCTCCTCGGTAACGTACGAGATTACCGATACGCCCGAGTCGCTCAAGGCGTTCCCGTTCCACTTTAAGCTCAACATGACCTATGCCTTGACCGGCGACGCCACCCTCACGCAGACCTTTGCCGTCACCAACACCGGCGACGTGGACCTGCCGTTCTCGGTGGGCGGCCACCCCGCATTTAACGTGCCCGCCCCCGGTGCCGAGGACGAGGCGTTCGAGGATTACGAGTTGGCGTTTACCGAGGCTTGGACCAACGAGGCTCCCATCATCACGCCCGACGGTCTTATGACGTTCGAGGGCAGCTACAAGGCGCCCGATAACTCGGACGTGCTGCCCATCACGCACCGCAGCTTCGATAACGATGCCATCATGTTCACCGATACTCCGGGCTCCACGCTCACACTGCGCGGCCGCAAGTCGGGCCACGGCGTCAAGATCGACTTTGAGGGCTTTAAGTACATCGGCGTGTGGTCTGCCGCCAACGACGCTCCGTTTGTGGCGCTCGAGCCCTGGACCGGTCACACCACCATGGACACCGAGGACGACGTCTTTGAGCACAAGGTCAACACCATCACCTTGGCTCCCGGCGAGACGGATGTTCGCAGCTTTAGCGTTACCTTGCTCTAGAGGTTCCGCCGCTCGGTCGATGCTGCGCGTCGTCCAGAGCGACAAGTTGTCATTCAAAAGGCAAGACATAGACCTTCTGGTCATGCCTTGCCTTTTTCATGCCACTTGTTCGCTCTGGACGTCGCTCGCCGGCATTGCCAAAACATCGGCGTCCCCAATGGCTACCGTGTGTCTATTAATTTTTCGAGCTTGTGCTGCGCTGCTGGTCGCTGGCGTATATCCTGTTAAGTCGTCAGCATACGATTCAACAGGGAAGGCAGATTATGCATTCTCCCCAACAGTGCGATGCGCAGCGCCAGCCGGTATGCAGCCGTCGCATCTTTTTGGGTAGCGCCCTCGCTGCGAGCGCTTCCGTCGTCGCCGGCGCGCTTGCCGGCTGTCAGCGCCCGTCAACGCTCAAGGTGGTTCAGCCCACGACGGGCGGCGGTCGCGACGACCTGTCCGATTCCGTGATCGGCAAGGATAAGATCCGCATTGGCATGGAGGCGGCCTACGCCCCGTACAACTGGCAGGTCTCCGAGGCCAGCGAGTACACCATCCCCATCGACAACGTGCAGGGTGCCTATGCCGATGGCTACGACGTGCAGATCGCCAAGATCGTCTGCAAGGCCCTCGGTGGCGAGCCCGTTGCCGTCAAGCAGAGTTTCTCGGGCCTTATCGATTCGCTCAACAACGGCCAGATCGACCTCATCATTGCCGGCATGAGCGCCACGCCCGAGCGCGAGGAGTCCGTCGGCTTTTCCGACCCGTACTTCATTGGCTACTTTGGCCTGTTCGTAAAAGAGGGCTCGCCCTACCAAAATGCGACCAAGCTCAGCGACTTTAGCGGCGCTACGGTCCTCGGCCAAAAGGACACCATGCTCGATACCGTCATCGACGAAATCCCGGGCGTTGTGCACAAGAACCCGGTCGATTCGGTCCCCACGGTGTTTTCGAACCTGCTGCAGGGCACCTGCGACGCCGTGACCTACAACACCGAGAACGAGAAGGGCTATATGGCCCAAAACCCGGGCATCGTCCCCATTCAATTTGCCGAGGGCGAGGGCTTTAAGCAGGAGGTCACGGCAAACGTCGGCTGCCGCAAGGGCTCGGACAAACTGCTTAAGCTCATCGACAAGACACTCAAGGGCATTAGCCAAGAGGAGCGCGACCAAATGTGGGACGCGTGCCTCGACCGTCAGCCGGCATAGGGAGGCAGCATGAAAACCATCAATCGCCTGGCCTCCTTTATCAAGGCAGACCACCGTTATGTATACCTGGGCACGAGCGTCATCGCGGCGCTCGGCCTGGCGTTTAGCCAGCGCAACCCCACGCCGATGAGTTTCTTGGCGCCTACGGGCGTGTTCCAAGACTGCCTCTGGGCAATCCTTTGGGCCTGGCTCGTCGTGTCGGCGGCGGCGCTGGTCACCAAGCTCATGCACTGGAACGACTATCGCGAAAAGTCGCCGTTCGCATCCGAGCGCTGCCGTCGTGGCGCACGCCTGGGCAGCTACGTCGTGGTCGCCATCGCGGCGATCTTTTTCGTGGACCGCTGCGTCATGTCGTTTATCGACCTGGTGCAGGTGAGCATTGTCTCGGATTCCAACCCCAGCGACTTTTTGTCGAGCCTGGTCTACATGACCTACAAGAGCGGTGACTTCTTCATTCGCGGTATCGAGATCACCATCGCGCTTGCCACCTTCGGCACCGTCATCGCATTCTTCCTGGCGCTGCTCTTTGTGTTCCTGCGTATTCAGACCTTCGACCGCGTGGATAACGACCTGGTGCGCTTCTTTAAGAGTATCGGCCGCGGCTTTGCGACCATCTACTCCACCATCGTGCGCGGCACGCCCATGATGGTCCAGGGCCTGCTCATCTATTACGCGGGCTTCACCGTTTTGCGCGGCATGGGCTTCGAGACCGCCCAGGCCAACCAGATTTGGAGCACCTTCACCGCCGGCCTCGTTACCATCTCGCTCAACTCCACCGCCTACATGATGGAGGTCCTGCGCGGCGGCATCGAGTCCATCGATCCCGGCCAGGCCGAGGCGGCGCGCTCGCTGGGCCTGTCGCAGTGGCAAGCTATGCGTAAAGTCGTGTTCCCCCAGGGCATTAAAAACGCGATCCCGGCGCTCACCAACGAGCTCATCATCAACATCAAGGATTCGTCGGTGCTCTCGGTCATCGGCGTGTTTGACCTCATGTACGCCACCACCACCGTCGCCGGCGTGTACTACCGCCAGATGGAGGTCTACTGCGTGGCGCTCGTGGTCTACCTGATCCTGACGCTCGTGGCGAGCCGCCTGCTCGAGGCCTTTGGCAAAAAGCTCGGCGCCGAGGCTCCGGTCACGCTGCCCAGCTCCAACTAGGCTCAAGACGAGGAGAATCATCATGGCAGATACCGCCATTACCGGCGTTGCGGCCGCCGCACAGACCAATGAGCCGCTCATCCGCGTCGAGGGCCTGCGCAAGAGCTTCGGCTCGCTCGAGGTACTCAAGGGCATCGACCTGTCCGTCAATCCCGGCGAGGTCGTCACCATCATCGGCGCCTCGGGTTCGGGCAAGTCGACCTTCCTGCGCTGCCTCAACCTGCTCGAGACCCCGGACGCGGGCCACATCTGGTTCCACGGCCAGGACCTCACGGCCGAGCGCTGCAACATCAACAAGCTGCGCGAGGACATCGGCATGGTGTTCCAGGGCTTTAACCTGTTCAACAACATGGATGTGCTCGACAACTGTACCCTCGCGCCCGTCACGCTCAAAAAGATGAGCAAGGCCGAGGCCGAAAAGGTCGCGCTAGAGCATCTGGCAAGCGTGGGACTCGAAAAGTTCGCACACGCCGCCGTGGGTCGCCTGTCCGGCGGCCAAAAGCAGCGCGTGGCCATCGCCCGCGCTCTGTGCATGAACCCGCAAATCATGCTGTTCGACGAGCCGACCTCTGCGCTCGACCCCGAGATCGTGGGCGAGGTGCTCGAGGTCATGCGCAAGCTCGCCGCCGACGGCATGACCATGGTCGTCGTCACGCACGAGATGGCTTTTGCCCGCACGGTGTCCGACCGCGTGGTCTTTATGGACAAGGGCGTGGTGCTCGAGGACGCCGCGCCGGCTGAGCTCTTCGGCAATCCCAAGCACCAGCGCACCCGCGAGTTCCTCTCGCGTTATCTCAACGACAAATAATGCAAGCGAACGTGGCAAAGGGACCGCCTCTTTGCCACGTTATTTTTGGAGGAAGGCATGGCCGAGGTTTGGCGCTTCTTTGCGCACGAGGATGATTTTGCCGATATCGATGAGGTCGGCGCGTGCGAGCGCCTGGGCCGCGTGCTGTCGTTTCCGACGATTTCGAGCATGGATGCCCAGACGGTGGACTGGCAGGCGTTTGACGACCTGCGCGCCTATATGCAGCAGGGCTGGCCGCGCGTGTTTGCGACGGGCGAGGTCGAGCTCATCGACCATTCGCTGCTCGTGACGCTTGCCGGCACCGACCCCGCCCTCAAGCCGGTCATGCTCATGGGCCACATGGACGTGGTTCCCGTGGTGCCGGGCACCGAGACGGGCTGGACGCACGATCCCTTTAGCGGGCACGTGGACGACACCTATATTTGGGGTCGCGGCGCCATCGATATGAAAGACCAGGTTGCGGGCATCTTGGAGGCCGTTGAGTATGCGCTGGCGCACGGCTGGCAACACGAACGAACGCTGCTGCTGGCCTTTGGCCAGGACGAGGAAACCACGCAGTACGGCGCGGGGGCGATCGGTCGTGTGCTCGAGAAGCGTGGCGTTGAACTTGAATATCTGATCGACGAGGGTGACTACCGTATTGTTTCGGCTGCCGAGTATGGCGCGGGCGAGGGCTGGCTTATGCATGCCGACCTCGCGGAGAAGGGTTACGCCGATATCATACTCAAGACGAAGAGTGAGGGCGGGCATTCGTCCAACCCCTACGGCGGCACATCGCTCGAGGTGCTCAGCCGTGCCATCACCGCAATCTGCGATATCGAGTGGCCGACGCGCGTGACCGACTTGCTTGCCGCTCAACTCGTCGAGTTGGGGCTCTACACGGCCGATGAAATTGCCGCCAACGGGGATGCCATTGTCCGCGATTGCCTCGCCAGCAAAAAGCTCTATCCGCTGGTGACGACCACCTGCGCGCCCACGCAGATCGAGGGTGGCAGCACCGGCGCCAACGTAATGCCGCAGGATATGTGGGCCAATATCAACTTCCGCATGCTCGAGGGTACGAGCGTGGCCGATGTCGTGGCCTGCTGCCGCGAGGCCGTTGCCACCGCTGGGCTCGCCGGCCGAGTCGAGGTCGAGCTGGGCCCCGGCAGCTCCGAGCCCTCGCCGTCCCCGCGCATCGGTGGACCGGGGCTCGAGGCCGTCCGCGCCATCGCCGCCCGCTATTTCCGTGATCCCAAGCCGACGGAGGAAAACGGATCGTCTGCGGTGGGCCAAGAGCCGATGAGCATCGTGCCCTCGACCGTGATTGGCGCAACCGATGCCGCCAACTACCAGCGCATTTGCCGCGAGTGCATCCGCTTCTCCGCCTTTGTGGTCGACGATGACGAATGTGACCGCGGTGTCCACGGCACCAACGAGCGCATCACCCGTCGCGCCTACCTCCAAGGCATCCGCTTCCTCATCGCCCTGCTCCACACGCTCTAGAATGTGACAAAGGGACTGAGCCGATTTCATCGGTAATGAGACAAAAACTGTCATAGAAAAAGACTAAGATATCTTAAGAGACATATGCCGGGCTTGGTATTCCTTGAACGACTGCGGGCATGTGCCAGACTGCCTCGGCCCCCCGGGGAGTGCCCGGGCAGGTCGCCGTGTGACTGGGGAGGAAATTATGCAGGAGCTCAGAGAGATGACGTCTCGACTCGTGAATATTGCTACCGGGGGGGGGTGTCTAAGCAGGGAACTTCCTGGTGAACATCGGCCGCGCGAGCGGTGGTCCGTCATGTCTTATGGCCGCCGTCGTGGGCTGCGCCCGGTTTCGCCATATGCGATTGTTCTGGCCCTCGCCGTCGCGCTGACGGCGAGTTTCTTCCTGCCGCTTCGTGCCGAGGCGGCGATCTCCGACCACACGGTTCCGACGACCTCGCCCTCGGGGACGACGATCAACCTGTTTGATTACTGGGTGAATCCCGATGACCATCTGTCGGTTTCCGGCAGCGGCGGCGTCAACGCAGGCCACAAGTTCCAGTTTAACGACGGCAAGGGTGATGGGCCGCTCAACCAATGGACGGGCGGCACGAGCCCGCGGCCCGGCATCGTCAACAACACGCTTTCAGACGGCTACCCGAAGCTTTCCGAAGCCTTGGGCGACGAGTCCCTCCGCTACCTGTTCGATTCCTCTGCCCAGACCGGCAAGACGTCCCATTTTGGCGTGACGGGCCTCCTCAAGGTTCAGGGCGGCTACTACGTCTATGACAGCTCCGAAAACTACGCAGCCTACAACGCTGACAAGAATGCCTTCGACATCTATGGCACCTGGGGCATTGACAAAGTGGGCGATTCGTCCCACCAGGGTCAGTTCTTCCCGTTCGACGCGGCAGACAAGGTGTTCAAAGAGGAAAACGGCCAGCTCGTCCAAACCGGCATCAAGGCAGACAACACCGGTGATTCGCGCTACAACGGCGGCAAACCCGTCAACCACCACTTCGGTCTCTCAATGTCCACGCGATTCGTGCAGCCCAAGGGCGGCCTGACGAACAATAATAATGACATGACCTTCGAGTTCGCCGGCGATGATGACGTCTGGGTGTTCATCGATGATGTCCTCGTGGGTGATATCGGCGGTATTCACAACCGCGCGAGTCTGAGCATCAACTTTCATACGGGCGACATTAAGGTAAACGACAATTACAACGGCACGCTGAAGAGCAAGTACCAGGAGGCGGGCAAGGCCGGCGACACGAGCTGGGAAGGCAACACCTTCGCCGACGACACCAACCACACCCTCAAGTTCTTCTACCTGGAGCGCGGCGCCACCGACTCCAACATGGAGCTCAAGTTCAACCTCGTGACGGTGCCCGAGTCCGACATCATAAAGTTCGACCAGGACGGCAAGTTCGTACAGAGCGCCGAGTTCGCGCTGTACAAAACAGACGAGAACTTTACAGATACGACCAATGACAAGAACGCGCTCCTCGGCTCCGGCACCACGGACGAGGCCGGCCACCTAACGCTCACGAACGACGATGACAACGGCGTCATCAACTTCGACGATCTCTACAACAAGAATCACGGTAACAAGTACTACCTCCTGAAGGAGACGCGCGTGCCGGAGGGATACCGCTCGAGTCTCACGGCGACAGGTGGCAGCATGCAGCTCGAGTACGTGCCCGCGAGCGCTGAGAACGGCGCGGGCGGCGTCATCATCAACCGCGGCGGTATGGATGCGGACAGCGTCGTGTGGAAGACTGGTGCGTTTGCCGGCGCGAAGGAGACCATCACCGCACCGGTGAACGTGTACAAGGCGGATGATGACCTGACGAAGTCCGACGAGACCGTCAACCTGAAGTCTGGCATACTGTTCGCTGTGGTGCTCAAGCGCGATAAAAGCGCAAACGCAGATATCAAAAATCAGAACAATTGGTACGCCGTGTCGGGCGACCCATCGACGGGAATGGGGTACACCCTCGCCGAGAAGCCGAGCAAGGCCGGCGCTATCGAGGCGGCGAAGAAGGACCTGCACGCCTTCACGCTCAACACGAGCGGCCAGTACCAGGTAGAGATTCAAAATCTGCCCGGTGACATCTCCAAGTACTACTACCTGCTGAGCGGTGATGCCCGCAAGGATGCCGAGTACACGGTGGCCATCTACCACACAACGGAGAGCTCCATCGCCAACGCGAAGCCCGAGAACACCGTCCACGTGTACAGCGACGGCATCGCAGACGGCACGAACTTCAAGCGGCAGTTCGCCACGCGCCTGCTCGTCACGAACATCCAGAACCGCCTGTTCGTGCAGAAGACCGATACCGAGGGTAAGCCCGTTGACGGGGCGAAGTTCGCCCTGTACACCTCCAGACAGGTGACAACAGACGCGAACGGCAAGGTCGTGCTCAAGGGCGAGCAGACCCCCTACGACACCCTGACGACGGGGTCGGTCGGCAACCCGGTCCCGCTCGAAGGTGCGGGCATATTCCCGAATACAAGCGCCGGTAACAGGCCGCTCGTGAATGGAACTTACTTCCTAAAGGAGGTCTCGGCTCCCAAGGGCTTCCTGCTTAACGATACGCTCACCAAGGTGATTGTGGACGATTACGGCGTCCATGCCGATGCTGGTACGGACGATGACGGCGTTTCGACGTTCGTGGGCCCGGGCGCGCTCATGAAGAGTCTGGGCCAGTTTGGCGCAGAGGGCGACATCGACAACACGCTCACGTGGATCAAGGGCCAGCGCCAGACGTCCGACGGGACGCTCGACGGCAACGACAACCTTTCCTGGAACAATGACGCCAAGGGCGGCGAGGATGAGGTGCACCTCAAGTACGGCGCCAACGGACGTGTCTACCAGTATGGGCCCACCGAGGAAGGCAAACCTTATCGCTTGGAGACCGAGACGGGCTGGATACGTATGGGCATCACGCAGGACGTGCCTGGTGACACTAATGCGAAGGGCGCCCGTGCCAATCTGGACGACATGAATTTGAACGCCCTGTTCACAGGTGCCACCTGCGTGCGCGTGGCGAACGAACGCGAGGCGAGCCTCGAGGTGACGAAGAAGGTTGCCCTGCCCGATGGCCTGACGGGCAATAAGGACGCGGAGTTCACCTTCAAGTTCACCGTGCCCACGACGGCGGGGAAGACGTACAAGGCCGCGGTGTTTGAGAACGCGGGGACCGCAAGCGAGAAGCAGGTCGGCAAAATGTTCGACCTCGAGAACGGCCGCGAGCAGACCATCACGGCCGACCAGACGATCCGCGTGTACGGTCTCGCCGAGGGTGACCAGTACGCGGTGCAGGAGCTGACCGATACGGACAAGATGCCGGCCGGCTTCACGCTGACCAAGCGCGAGCAGGGCGGCAACGCCCTGAGCGGCGAGGACGACAGCATCTCCGGCACGATTGCGAAGCAGAACGCCAACGGCACGTTGGCCGAAGCCAACAAGCTGGTATTCACGAATACCTACAGCGTAAAGCCGCCGGTGACGCTCACCAATGCGTTCTGGGCGCAGAAGGTGCTCCGGGGCCGTGACTGGAAGGATGGCGATAGCTTCAAGATTTACCTGCGCGCGGACAAGGGAACGCCGATGCCCGCCAGTGCCAAGGATGCGCCCGTGAGTGGTATGAAGCAGGTTGTGAAGACCGTCAAGAACGGGGACAAGTTCGACTTCGGCAATATTGAGTACGCCAAGCCCGGCACCTACACCTATCTCATTGCCGAGGCCACGCCGTCTCAAAACGACGCTAGCTGGCTGCCCGGGTTCGGGTATTCAAGCGCTTCCTACCGCGTCACGGTGACGGTGAAGGATAGCGGCGACGGCACGCTGTCGCAGCCGGCAGTCAAGATGGAGCAGACCTACACCGACGACGGCGTGAGCCATGAGGACAGCCCGATCGAGGTCGCTGACAAAATCGCCAAGATCACGAACGCCTATAACACCGATGAGGAGACCATCTCCTTCAACGTGCAGAAGACGTATGCCGACCAGTCCGGTGCAAATCCGCTTGTGAAGGATAAGTTCACGTTCCAGCTCGAGGCACTCGGCGGGATGAAGAATGATGCCGTGCCGAGTGGAGCCATCGATTTCGGCAAGCTCGCCACCTCCTACAGCGTCGGTGCCAGCAAGGTCCCCATGCCTAAGGGGTGCACGTCCACCACGACCACGGCGAAGAACGATGACGACGGTATCGCTGCGTTCCCGCAGATCACCTATACGATGGAGAGCGAGAACCTCACCTACGTGTACAAGGTGACCGAGGTCAAGGATTCCGATACATCGACGTCCAGTGGCATAGGCTACGACGATACGGTGTACTACGTGCTGGTGAAGAACCAGCAGGTTGATAACGAGTCTGGGACGGGTAAGTGCCTGTCCTCCACGGCCACGTATTGGAAGGCCGACGGCACGCAGCTGACGGACACGGGTGGATATATCCCGTTCAAGAACACCTACACGGTGACGCAGACGACGTCGGCACCGGTTACTGTGCAGAAGACGCTGGCTGGGCGTGCGTGGGAGACGAGCGATGCGTTCGACTTCACCCTGACGCCAGCGGATGATGCGACGAGGGATGCGGTTAAAAACAAGGTCGTTACCCAGAGGAAGGCTACCGACTCCGATGAGACCGGCGATCTGACGACTAAGGTTGAGATCGCAGGCGCCGGTGACGCGACGCGTTCTGCAACCTTCGGTGTGGGCGACCTGGTGTTCACCAAGTCGGGCACGTATACGTTCAATGTGAACGAGACGAAGCCGACCGACGCGGATAAGACTGGTATTGCGTATGACGGCCATACGTCCACGGTGACGTACACAGTGACCGATATCGAGAACGGCAAGCACACCGGTAAGCTGACCGCGTCGGTTGCGTACGACAACAAGCAGGCGACGACGGATGCCGACCGGCAGGTGACGGACGCCGCCGCGTTCACCAACATCTATGCGGCCTCTGGTACCTACGCGGGCATCGATGTGACCAAGACTCTGGTTGGTACCCCGCTGAAGAATGGCATGTTCCCGTTCACCATCGAGGCGATGACGTATAACGGTACGACGGCCCCGGAGCCGGCTGATACCGATAAGTCGTTCAAGAACACCGTGGGCAAGGATGACGGTGACGATACGCAGACCGCCACGATGTCCGGCAAGCTGAAGATGAACTTCACGCAGCTGAGCTACAACAAGGTGTATGTGTACAAGGTGTCTGAGGCGCATGGCGCCAACGCTGGTGGATACACGTATGACACCGAGTACCCCGGTGACGCCTACGTGCTCATTGCGGTGAAGCCGAATCCGGACAACAAAGGCCAGCTCTACACCGAGACGACCATCGCGAAGGGCCCGGGCGTGACGGCGCTTGTTGGCGGGGGCGGCAACGTTGATGCGCTGACGGCCGAGGCGATTAAGGGCCTCGATACCACGACCAACTACGTGAAGACGGTCTCGAGTCGCAATGCGAAGCCCGCTACGCCTACCGTCCCGTTCAAGAACAGTTACAAGTCAGACGCCAGCGACGAGCTGACCCCGCAGGTGACGAAGAAGATCTCCGGTGTTGAGAGCACGGAGAAGGCGTTCTCGTTCACGCTGACCGCCACGGAAGAGACACAGCAGAAGATCGCCGCCGGCGACTTGGGTGTGTCGGACGACCTGGCGGGCGACGCGCACGCGGAGTCCAAGGCCACGAAGGACAAGATTATCAAGGACAAGGGCCAGACGGTCGACTTCTCGAATATGACGTTCAACAAGGCGGGCGAGTACACGTTCACGCTCACCGAGGTGCACAACGCTGATGATGATCCCGCAGCGGACGGCGTGCAGAACGCCGGCTGGACGATGGACGCCTCGACCTATACCGTCACGGTAAGGGTCGAGGATAAGGACGCCAAGCTGACCGTCACGGGCGTGACGGTGAAGAAGGATGGTGACGCTGAGGCCAAGCCCATCAAGGCTGAGGTCAAGGACGGCAAGGTGAACCTCGCCACCTTTATCAACAGCTATGCTGCGAAGGGTTCCGTGACCTTGGCGGCGAAGAAACGCTTTAGGGGCGGTGCGCTCGCGGGGAACGACTTCTCGTTCGCTCTGTACAAGGGTGACAAGGCGGAAGGCACGCCCATTGAGACCGTCACGAACGACGAGAAGGGCAACATTACCTTCCAGCCCATCAACTACACCGAGGCAGGTGACTACGAGTACACCATCAAGGAAGTTACCGGTAACGACCAGACCATCGTCTACGACGGTCAGAAAGTGAAGGTCAAGGTCAGCGTTACCGATAACAAGAACGGCACGCTGGACGCGACCGTCACCTACGGCGGCGATAAGGCCGTGCCGACCTTCACCAACGTGAAGCCGACGACGGACGTTACCGTCGAGGCCACGAAAGTTCTCGCGGGCAAGGCGCTGACGGACGGCGCGTTCGCCTTCGGCCTGTACCAAGGCGACACGTCCACGGGTAATCCCGTCAAGATCGTCCAGAACGACAAGGAGGGCAAGATCAATCTTGCCCTCACCGGTCTGACCATCGGCGAGTACGACTACAAACTCAAGGAGGAGAACGTCGGTGCCGATCCGACTATCACCTACGACACCAAGGCGGTGAAGGTTCACGTCTCGGTGAAGGCGGAGGGCGACAAGGCGAAGGCGACCGTCACCTATGACGGCAAGAACGATGCCCCGACCTTCACTAACAAGTACCAGCCCGCCGAGACCTCGGTGGCGCTCACGGCGAAGAAGGCCTATGTGAAGCCCGACAACACGCCGGCCACGCTCAAGGGCGGCGAGTTCACCTTCGACCTGTACGAGGGCGACCTGACGGCTGAGCAGCTGAAGGGCAAGCAACCCATCCGGAGCGCCAAGAACAGCGAGGACGGCACCGTCACCTTCCCGGCCATCGACTACACCAAGGCCGGCGAGTACAAATACACCGTCGCGGAACAGGAGGGCGACCTGTCCCACGTGACCTACGACGCTACGGTGCACCATGCCGTGGTGAAGGTCATGGACAATGCCGGCAAGCTGGACGCCGCTGTTACCTACGATGGTGACAAGGCCAATGCCCCCACCTTCACGAACACCTACACCGCAAAGGGATCCGTGGAGCTGACGGCGACCAAGATCGTTGCGGTCGCGCCGGGCTTCACGCACGACACCAAGCTGAAGGGCGGCGAATACACGTTCGAGCTGAAGGACGCCGACGGCAAGGTGCTCGGCACCACGACGAACAAGGCCGATGGCACGGTGAAGTTCACGCGCAAGTTCACGCTCTCCAACCTGGGCGGCGCTGCGAGCAAGGACTTCACCTACACCATCGCGGAGAAGCCGGGCACGGAGCCGGGCATGGTCTACGACACCCATGCGCTCATCTACAAGGTGACGGTCGCGGACGATGGCACCGGCTCGCTGACGGCCACACCGCAGGTAACGAGTGGAGACAAGACCTTCACGAACACGTACCACCCGAAGGAGACCTCGGTAACGCTCAAGGCGACGAAGCGCTTCACGGGTGGCGAGCTCGCAGGGGGCGACTTCACGTTCCAGCTGCTCGACAAGGATGGCAACGTGATCCAGACCGTCCAGAATGACAAGGACGGCAAGGTCGCCTTCCAGGCAATCAGCTACGACACGCCGGGCGATCACGACTACACCATCAAGGAGGTTGCCGGCAACGACCCGACCGTCGTGTACGACACGAAGGACGTGAAGGTCCACATCAAGGTCTCCGATGAGAAGGGCGAGCTAAAGGCGACCGCCACCTACGACGGCGAGGCCGACGTTCCGACCTTCACCAACTCGAAGCCGACGACGGACGTTACCGTCGAGGCGACGAAGATCCTCACGGGCAAGGACCTGACGGCCGACGCGTTCACCTTCGGCCTGTACGACCAGGCCGGCAACGAGGTCGCCAAGGGCACCAACGACCGGGGCGGCAAGGTCGAGCTGGCCGTCAAGAACCTGAACCTGGGCGAGTACGACTACACGCTCAAGGAGGAGAAAGCCGGCCAGACCGTCGACGGCGTGGCCTACGACGCCAAGGAAGTCAAGGTCCACGTCAAGGTAGAGCAGAACCAGGGCGACAACAACAAGACGAAGGTGACCGTCACCTATGACGGTGCCGCTACGGCTCCCACCTTCAACAACACCTACGACGCAAAGGGTTCCGTAATCCTGACGGCGACCAAGACCATCAAGGTTGCGGACGGCTTCGACCACACGACGAAGCCCGCGGACGGCGAGTTCACCTTCGACCTGAAGGACGCTGCCGGCAACGTGCTCGACACCGCGAAGAACGATGCAAACGGCAAGGTCAGCTTCACGCGCGAGTTCCAGCTCTCCGACTTGGACGGCGCCGCGAGCAAGGACTTCACCTACACCATCGTGGAGCAGCCGGGCGCGGAGCCGGGCATGGTCTATGACAGCCATCCCCTCACCTATACGGTGACGGTCACGGACGGCGGGAACGGAGCACTGAATGCGAAGGCGATCGTGACGAGCGCATCCGGCTCGGATACCTTCACCAACACCTACCAGCCGGCCGCGACCGGCCTGGCCCTCGGTGCGCAGAAGAGCTATGTGAAGAAGGACGACAACACGCCGATCGTCCCCAAGTGCGGCGAGTTCACCTTCGATGTGTACGAGGGCAACCTGACGGCTGAGCAGCTTGCCGGGGCCAAGCCCGTCCGGACCGCGACCAACGGCGCGGACGGAAGTGTTAACTTCGACGCCTTCTCCTACGCGAAGCCGGGCACGCACGAGTACACCATCGTGGAGCGGAAGGGTGATCTGGCCTACGTGACCTACGACGCCGCGGTGCACCATGCCGTGGTGACGGTTGCGGACAATGCCGGCACGCTGCAGGCGAGCGTCGCCTACGACGGCACGAATGTCACGAAGCCCAGCTTCACCAACACCTACGAGGCACAGGCGACGGACTCCGGCGCGATCGCCCTCACCAAGAGCGTTGACGTGCACGACGGCAGCTATCAGCTAAAGGCGGGAGACTTCGCCTTCGAGCTGGTGGGGTCTGACGGCTCGGTGATCCAGACCCAGAAGAACGATGCGCACGGCAAGGTTGCCTTCGACAAGCTGACCTTCGACCATGCGGGCACCTTTATCTACACGGTCCGCGAGGTGCAGCCGACGGACGACGCGCCGGGCGTGCCGGGCGTGACCTACACCGGCAAGACGTACACCCTGACCTATGTGGTGGCAGACAACAACGACGGCAAGCTGGTGGTGGAGAGCTCCACGGCGAAGCCGAGCGAGGGCACCGAGAACGGCGTAACCCCCAACACCATGACGTTTGCGAACAGCTACCAGCCGCGCGCGATCTCCTACCAGATTTCCGGCACCAAGGTGCTTAAGAACGCCGACCCGGCCACCACGCGGACGCCCGCCAATGGCGAGTTCACGTTCGCGCTGATTGACGTGGCCACCGGGCAGGAGATTGACCGGACCACGAACGTGGGTAGCGCGTTTACCTTCAAGGCCATCTCGTACACTGCGACTGGTTCGCATGCGTACCAGGTGAAGGAGGTTGCGGGCCAAGATGGCACCATCACTTACAGCGATGCGGTGTTGGATGTGACGGTGAGCGTGACCGACGACGGCAGCGGCCAGCTGACCGCGACGGCGAACAAGACGGCTGCAGATCTGACCTTCACCAACGCCTACACGCCGACGGCAACGACGGCGACGATTACCGGAACGAAGGCTCTGACCGGCCGCGACCTGGCCAAGGGTGAGTTCTCCTTCGACCTGAAGGACGCCGACGGTAACGTGGTGCAGACGGTGCAGAACGGCGCCGACGGTACGTTCGGCTTCGCGCCGCTGCAGCTGGACAAGGTGGGGACGTACGTCTACACCGTGTCCGAGCGGGCAGGGGCGACGGCGAACGGCGTCACCTACGACACGACGGTCTTTACCGCGACGGTGACGGTGACGGAGGATGCGGAGACGCACGCGCTGGAGGCGCAGGTTGCCTACAGCACGGGCGGCAAGGCTGCGGATGCGGTGACGTTCAGCAACAGCTACGCGCCGGCCGCGACTGAGGTGAAGCTGGGGGCTTCCAAGGTGCTGAGCGGCGAGGACCTGAAGGAAGGGCAGTTCTCCTTCCAGCTGAAGGATGCCGACGGCAAGGTGCTGCAGACCGCAAAGAACGCGGCGGACGGCACGGTGGGCTTCGAGGCGATCTCGTACGACAAGCCCGGAACGTACGCCTACAGCATCTCCGAGGTGGACGACGGTCAGAAGAACGTGACGTACGACGCGGCCGAGCACCGGGTAACGGTGACGGTGACGGACGACGGTGCGGGCCATCTGGTGGCGACGGTAACCTATGACGGCGCCGTGGCGCCGGTGTTCAAGAACACGTACACGCCGCCGACCACCCCGCCGACGGAGCCGCCCACCAATCCGCCGAGCAAGTCACCGGTGCCGAAGGAGGAGAAGCCGGGTCTGCCGTATACGGGCGATACCAGCTTGTCGCCGATGGCCCTGGGTGGCATCGCGGGCGGCGCGGTGGTGCTGATCGCCGCAGGCGTTATCCTGCGGCGCCGGAACCGGTAGCTACGGCGGCCGAGAAGGGCTTTGATTGAGGGCGGGTGGTCGCAGGGCACGGCCGCTCGCCCTTTTTGGTGAAAGGCTATGTTAACCCACCGTTTGCACGTCCGGCTCCAGATGGAACTCGTACTCCGGCTCCATCATCTTCTTCCGGATCTTTTCGTAGCGCCCGTCGTCGAGCTGCTCGCGCATGAGCGACGTCCTGTCCCCGACGCGTGCGGCCTCGCGCAGCCATCTGAACCACATCAGGCAGCTGTGGAGCCTGCGGGTCGATACGCCCTTGAACCTCTCGAGGAAGTGGCCGAGCGAACCCTGCGCTTCAGCATCCTCTGGACCGTGTCCCGCTCGTACCCGGTGAGCCTGCCGTGGGTCCTTGGGACCGCCCTCGCGGCGCCCTTCCCGCCCTTTCCGGACATGGCGTCCTCCGATCTCCCGGGGCCGGCCGATCCGGCCCTCAGGGTATCGGATTCCCAAATTTATCCGTATATGTGCGGATGAATGCGGGAGGCGTTCGGATGAAGTTGTATTCAAGGAAAGAGACTGACCCTTTGTCGCATTCCGTGCGGGTTATATGCAGGTATGCCTGCGCACGCTATCATGTATGGGTTAGACCGCAACTATGTACCTCATACGCGAAGGGATGCGCATGTATCTGAAGATCGACATGTTCTAGCTGGGCTTACCCCCGCAGCGGCGCCCCGCGCCCCATCAATTCTGCCGATTTTCGCCTTCACGCATATAAAGGAGTCCGTCATGCGCGACAAGCTCGAAAAGATCATCAAGGCCTACGAGGAGCTCGAGAAGAAGCTTTCCGACCCGGCCGTCGCCTCCGATATCAAGGAGTTCACGCGTCTCAACAAGGAGTACGCGCACCAGTCCGACCTCATTGCCGCCTCGCGCGAGTACATCGGCGCGCTCGATGACATCGAGGCTGCCAAGGAAATGCTGCACGATACCACCGATGCCGATGAGAAGGAGATGCTCCAGATGGACATCTCCGAAAACGAGGCCAAGCTTCCCCAGCTCGAGGAAGACATCAAGTACATGCTCATCCCGAGCGACCCCAACGACGACAAGAACACCATCGTCGAGATCCGCTCCGCCGCCGGTGGCGACGAGGCGGCCATCTTCGCCGGCGACTTGTACAAGATGTACCAGCGCTTTTGCGAGTCGCGCGGCTGGAAGACTACCGTGCTCGATTCCAGCCCCAGCGAGGCCGGTGGCTTTAAGTCCATCGAGTTCAAGGTCGAGGGCGACCGCGTCTACTCCGTCATGAAGTTCGAGTCCGGCGTGCACCGCGTCCAGCGCGTTCCCAAGACTGAGTCCCAGGGCCGCATTCAGACCTCCACGGCTACCGTCGCCGTACTTCCCGAGGCCGAGGAGATCGACGTCCAGATCAACCAGTCCGACCTGCGCATCGACACCTACTGCGCCTCCGGCCCTGGCGGTCAGTGCGTTAACACCACCTACTCCGCCGTGCGCATCACCCACCTGCCCACCAACACCGTGGTGCAGTCGCAGGAGCAGCGTTCCCAGATCCAGAACCGCGAGGTCTGCATGCAGATGCTGCGCGCCCGTCTGTACGAGATGGAACTCGAGAAGCAGCAGGCCGAGCTCGGTGCCGAGCGCCAGAGCCAGATCGGCCACGGCAACCGTTCCGAGAAGATCCGTACCTACAACCAGCCCCAGGACCGCGTGACCGATCACCGCATCGGTTTCAACTCCACCTACAACGGCGTCCTTCTGGGCGATCAGCTCGGCACCGTCATCGAGGCGCTCGCCGCCGCCGAGCGAGCCGAGAAGCTGGCACAGGCTGTGTAGGTTCCGCCGTTCTACCGAACGGCGGACCAGCCGACGCTGCGCGGGCCGCATTTGGACAATCTGACGTTCAACTTCAAGGGCGCGACCAGAAGGTCAGCGCCCTTTCGTTTCACGTCACCTTGTCTCAAATGCGACCCGCTCGCTGTCCGTCCTCTACATGCGGCGTTGCCTTGCTCCGGATGCGGTATGCTCAACCTGCGGCGCCTTAGAGGTAGTCATTGGGGACGTTCTTAAATGACTAGGTTGGGTAAATTACTTTTCGAGTTTATTTAATCTGTTTTGTTAGAAATTAAGCTGCCTACCTGCTCAAAGTAATTAATAGCATTCATCTGCTATTGAAAATATTGCTCAAAAAATCGTCCAAGAAGTCGCAGTGCATTTTTTGATGAGTCGCGCGTCAAGTGATTTGGTATGTTCTTGGTTAGATATTGGTCAGTTTTTGGGCAACCTTGCCAAAAGCTTGACGAATGCAAATCTGGACGTCGGCGAATGAACACTTTGAGCGAGCTCGGTGCAAAATTCTGGGCTGATTCTCGATAATCGCTTCCAATCGTCCCTTGCCGCGTGCCACCCTCGCGTACAATCTGCTCCGACATTCGCGCGCCGCCCGGCGCTTAAGAGGGGAGGACCCCATGGCAAACGAGATTTGGACCATCAAGCGTTGTCTCGAGTGGACCAAGGAGTACCTGGCCGAGCGCGGCGAGGAGCACCCCCGTCTTTCTGCCGAGTGGCTGCTGTGCGCCGCCACGGGCCTGGCGCGCATTGACCTATATATGCGCATGGACGAGACGCTTAACGCGGCTCAGCTCGAGACCATGCACGCGGCCGTTGTTCGTCGCGCTAAAGGTGAACCGCTGCAGTACATCACCGGCAGCACGCAGTTTCGCATGATCGACGTCACGTGCGCCCCCGGCGTGCTCATTCCGCGTCCCGAGACCGAGATGCTCGTCGAGGAAGTCCTCAATTATCTGGATGCCGAGGTGCTGAGCCCCGAGGCTGCCGCCCGTCAGCGCGTTGAGCTGCCCTGGAACGATGAGGTTGAGGAGGCACGCAAGGCCGAGGCCGCGCTGGCAGACGAACGCGCGACCGCCGAGCGCCGTGCCGCTAACCTGACGGCCGCCGACGAGGCGGCGCTGGGCGGCGATGTGCTGGGCAGCCGTGCCTATGCCGAGGAGCTGGCCGACCGCGAGGCCGAGGAAGCCGCCGCGCAGGCAGCAGAAGCCGAAGCCGCGGAAGCCGCCGAGCCCGAGCTCGACGAATACGGCATCGCCATCGAGGGTGCCGACCAGGAGACGGCTTCAGCTCAGGATGCCGCTTCGCCTGCCCCAGCCGAGCCCCGCATCGCCCGCGTTCTCGAGGTCGGCTGCGGCACGGGCTGCATTTCGCTCTCCCTTGCCTGGGAGCGCCGCGGCCACATTACCTGCACCGCCACCGATATCGAGCCGCGCGCTATCGATTTGGCCACCAAAAACCGCGATGCGCTTGGCCTCACGTCCGACGAGGTCGCCTTTAGTCTCACCAACCTGGTGAGTTCTATTCCCCGCGAAGAGTGGGGCACCTTCGACGTGCTTGTCTCCAACCCACCTTACATCCCGACCGGCGTCATGCGCTCGCTGCCGCACGAGGTCAAGGATTTTGAGCCCGACCTGGCGCTCGAGGGCGGCGCCGACGGCCTCGATATCTTCCGCCGCCTGCTCAATGCGGCGCCTTACATGCTGCGCGCCGGCGGCCTGTTTGCCTGCGAGCTCTACGAGGGTGCCCTCGATGCCGCGGCCGAGCTCTGTCGCCAGGCAGGCCTTTCGGACGTGCGTATCGTCCATGACCTCACCGATCGCCCCCGCATCGTCCGAGCCATCGTCACCGAGCCCAAACAGCGCCAGTAATATTTATTAACTGGTTAGCAAAAATTATAAAGTAGTTTATAATTAGGACGGCTGAAAGAGGTCGGCCCATGCAACCTCCTACCTTTCGGGAAATCATTGCCCTACTCAAGCACGATGGATTCGTGAAGGTCGCGCAAGTCGGTAGTCATGCTAAGTATGTTTCTGGTGACCGTGTTGTCACCGTGAACGGCTCTGGTGGTGATCGACCAAAGAAGGGCACGTGGGCAAGTATTCGTCGCCAAGCTGAATGGTAGTTGGAGGCAAAATGAGGCAGCGATTTACCTATGACTGCGTTCTCATAAAAGAAGACGACGGTTACTGCGCCAGTTTCCCGCAGATTCCCGGCGCCTTTGCCGATGGCGATACGCGCGAAGAAGCGATTGCCCATGCCACCGAGGCACTGATGGCGTTTTTGGCCGACGACCTCAACAACGGTTTGACTCCGGCAGGGTACGAACGCTCGGCCGAGGTCGTGGCCCTTTCAGTCGAAATCGACCACGAGGACGCTCGGGAAGCGGCGTGCCGAACATTTAAAGACGCAGCGCTGGACCTCAAAGTCTCCGCTCCGCGGATTACCGCGCTGGTCAAAGCCGGAAAGCTCGATGTTGAACTTGTCGACGGCCGTCGGATGATAACGATAGACAGCATCGAGCGCTACGCCGCCCAAGAACGCCACGCCGGCAGGCCAAAGAAGTTCGTCGCAGTCCAATAACCCCCTCACTTTCACCGACTACTAGAGCCGCTCACCAAACCAACATGCGCTCTGGGCAAATAGGTTGAACGTTTCGTGCGAGAATGCCCCACAGTAAACAAACTTGCACCAGAGCGTAAGGGGCTGGCATACACATGCAGACGGTCTATCGGGTATACGAGGGAGCGCGCGAGCCGCATCGGCTTGCAGTCGAGCGCACGGCCGAGCTACTCGGTCGCGGCGGCCTGGCGCTTATTCCAACCGAGACGGTCTACGGTGTCGCCGTGGCGGTCAACGCCTTCTCGGATGCCGTTCCACAAGATACAAGTGAACCTCTGCCGTGGCCGCGCGATCCGCAGGCCACCGTCAACGGCGCCGCGGTCCCCGCACTCGGCACCGGCTATCGTCGTATCTTTACCCTCAAGCAGCGCGAGCTCACCCAAACGGTTGCCTGGCTGGTCGATGATGCCGAGGCACTCGACCGCTATGGCGTGGATATCCCTAACGAGGCCCGCGTGCTCGCCCGACGATGCTGGCCGGGCGCCCTGACTATCGTGGTTAAGGCGGCCCCCTGCGTGCCGACCTTTATGCGCGCCGCCGACGACACGGTGGCACTTCGCGCTTCGGCCTCGCCCGTGGTGCAGGCGCTCATCCGCGCCTGCGGCAGCCCTCTTGCCTGCACCAGCGCCAACACGCATGGCGCGCCCGCGCCGGCAAGTTTTGTCACGGTGGAGGAGCGCATCCTGGAGGGGGTCGATGTGGCCGTCGACGCCGGTGAGACCCCGTGTCGCGACGCCTCAACCATCGTGTCGTTTCAGCACGGCGAGCTCCAGATCCTGCGCCAAGGCGCACTTCCCGCATCAGAGATCGAGCGGGTCCTGTCCGACCCGATGCAATAGAAAGGTGTAAGCGATGTCGTTGAATCTAGGTAGCCTGGGTATGGAAGACGCCTCGTTTAGCTTTGGCGGTTCCTACATCATGGCGCTCGACTGCGGCACTACCTCGGTACTCGCGACTATCGTCGACGAGTACGGCTGCATCGTCGCCCAGGCGCGTCGTAGCGTCAAAACCAGCTTCCCGCGCCCCGGCTGGGTGGAGCAGGATCCCACGGAGGTGCTTGCCAGTCAGATCGGCGTGATGATGGAGGTCCAGTTTAAGAGCGGCATCCATTCTGACCGCATCGCCGCCATCGGTATCTCCAACCAGCGCGAGACCACGGTGGTGTGGGACCGCATAAGCGGCCAACCCATCTATAACGCCATCGTGTGGCAATGCCGTCGCACCGCACCTCTGATCGACGAGCTGGTCGAGCAGGGCGCAGAAGAGCTGGTGCGCTCCCGCACGGGGCTTACGCTCGACCCGTATTTCTCGGCCTCCAAGGTGCAGTGGATCCTCGACAACGTCGATGGTGCGCGTGAGAGCGCGGCGGCGGGCGACCTCATGTTCGGCACCATCGACACCTGGCTCATCTACAACCTCACCGGCGGTCAGGTATTTGCCACCGACTACACCAATGCCAGCCGCACCGCGCTCTTTAATATCCATGCGCTCGATTGGGACGACGATCTGCTGGCGCTTTTCGACGTCCCGCGTTCCATGATGCCCGAGGTTCGTTGGAGCTCGGGCGACTACGGCCGCGTCGCGAGCGACATCATGACCAACATGCCACCCATCATGGGCGTGGCGGGCGACCAGCAGGCGTCGCTGTTCGGCCACTGCTGCTTCCATCCCGGCCAGACCAAAAACACCTATGGCACGGGTTGCTTTATGCTCATGAACACCGGCGACGAGATCGTCGAATCCAAGAACGGTCTGGTCTCCACGATCGGTATCGCCGCGGACGGCAAGATCAGCTATGCGCTCGAGGGTTCTATCTTTGCCGCCGGCTCAACCATTAACTGGCTGCGCAACAACATGGGCATCATCTCGAGCGTGAGCGAGTCCGCGCAACTCGCCACTTCGATTAACGACAACGAGGGCTGCTACTTCGTCCCCGCCTTCGCAGGCCTGGGCGCTCCCTGGTGGGACCCGCATGCTCGCGGTATCGTGTGCGGCCTGACCGGCGCCTCGAGTCGCGCGACCATTGTGCGTGCGGCCTGCGAGTCCATGGCCTACCAGAGTTATGACGTGCTACGCGCCATGGAGCAGGACGTGGGACTTTCGATTGAGCGCCTGTCCGTCGATGGCGGTGCCTCGCGCAACGAGTTCATCATGCAATTCCAGGCTGATCTGCTGGATATTCCCGTGCTGCAGTGCGAGACGGTGGAGACCACGGCGATTGGCGCCGCGTACTTGGCGGGCCTTGCTGTCGGCTATTGGGAGGATTTGGAGGAGCTGGAGCAAAACGCTCAGATCGTCAAAGTCTTCCATCCTCACATGTCCGCCGAGCGCCGTGAGAGCAACCTCGCTGGTTGGCGTGATGCCGTCAAGCGTTCGCTCAACACCGCTCAGTAGGGTTGCGACGAGCTGCTCGATACAACAAACCGTTAAACTTATGCACGGCGCGAGGCAACAACGTCGCCAGGCGTCTTGTCAGCAAGGCCATCTTCCGGCCGCAACGAAAGGGGCAATCAACCCATGACCGTCACCTACGATACGTCCCGCGTGACGCTTGTCGACCATCCGCTCGTCCAGCACAAGCTGTCGATCTTGCGCGACAAGAGCACCGGCACCAACCAGTTCCGCCAGCTCGTGCGCGAGCTTGCGCTCTTTGACGGCTACGAGGCCATGCGCGACCTGCCCATGGAAGACGTCGAGGTCGAGACTCCCATCACCACCGCCATGTTTAAGCAGCTTGCCGGCAAGAAGCTCGCCATTGTTCCCATCCTGCGTGCGGGCCTCGGCATGGTCGACGGCATCCTCGACCTGGTGCCCTCCGCTCGCGTGGGCCACATCGGTATGGAGCGTGACGAGGTTACCCACGAGCCGCATGAGTATTACTGCAAGATGCCCAAGGATATCGACCAGCGCATCTGCCTGGTTGTCGACCCCATGCTCGCCACGGGCGGTTCGGCCGAGATGGCCATCAGCTACCTGCGCGAGCGCGGTGTTAAGGATATTCGCATGCTGTGTATCGTCGCGGCCCCCGAGGGCCTCAAGTCACTGACCGAAAAGGACCCCGACGTACATATTTATACCTGCGCCATCGACGACCATCTCAACGAAGCTGCCTACATCGTTCCCGGCCTGGGCGACGCCGGCGACCGCATCTACGGCACGCTGTAATCTCTGGGGCATACCGGCTAACGTCGAAAATACGAAGAAATGGTGCGCGCGGTCGAACAAAAGACGACCGCGCGCACTCCTGTTAACGGACGTTTTGCCCTGCAGGGTTCGAGAAAAACGTATTACCGTACCTGCGGCATAAAGAAGGTCTTAAGAAAACGAACAGGTGCGTATTAACCGATGCTTTTTCGGTTGTACTTTAGCGATTGGCTCGTACAATAGTCACCAATGTTTGGCGGGAACTGTCCTGTGAGGCGATAAAAAAGGAAAGTGAGGACGCCAGTGTTTCAGATAGCCGATCTGCTCGCTATCGTTGCAGGTGCCATCGCGGGCGCGATTGCCTTCCTTCCCTTTGTCTTTACGCTCAAGCCGGTTCTTGACGATAAGCAGAATGCGGACATGCTCAAGGGCATGGTGAGTCTGGCGGTCTCGGCAGTCGCCCTGCTCGTCTTTACCTTGGTTGTGTTTGCGTTGTTCGGAGAGGCATTTCGCATGTTCCTCCTGGGCGAGGCGATCGGCTTCGTGGCCTTTATGGCCGCCTGCACGGTTCGCGTCGCCAAGGCGCTGCGAGATCCTCATGAGGTCGAAAGGTAAGTCGTGGAAATTTTTGAAAAGCTGCCTGATGAGATTAATCATCTGGTCAGCGAGTTCAGCTCCACCCCTGTCGTGGGCGATCTGAGCTGCGGCATCACGCAGTACTCGTTTTGGCTGATCGTCTCCACGATCGTGCTCCTGATCGTCCTGGCCGTGTTCAAGAAGAAGCAGACCCTGGTTCCCAAGGGCTTCTTCGTCAACGGTTTCGAGTACATCATCGAGTACGTCGAGAACGATATCGGCAAGGGCGTCGTGGGTGAGAACTGGAAGAAGCACTTCCCGTTCCTGTGCTCGCTTTTCCTGTTCATCCTGATCAATAACATGATCGGCCTGATCCCGGGAATGAAGCCCGGCACCGGCGCAATCGGCTCCACCGCTGCGCTCGCCATCTTCGCCTTCGTGTACTTCATCTACTACGGATGCAAGGCTCACGGCGTGATCGGCTACATCAAGAGCCTCGCCCCGCAGGGCGTGAGCTTCCCGATGAACGTGCTTGTGTGGGTCGTCGAGCTTTTCTCGACCTTCCTGCGCCTCATCACGCTCGCCGTCCGTCTGTTCTGCAACATGTTCGCAGGACACGTGGTCATGGGCTCGTTCGCCATCATGGCGAGCATGTTCATGCAGCCGCTGCTTCAGCAGGTTTCCGCGGCTCACGCCGTCGGCGCCCTGCCTTCGCTGGCCTGGCTTGCCATCCTCATCCTGATCTATGCGATCGAGCTTGTGGTCGGCGCCATCCAGGCTTACGTCTTCACGGTCCTTACCGCCGTGTATGTCTCCGAGGCAGAGGAGGTCGCGGAGGAGGAGTAGTCTTCCGTTCGTGCCTTAAAGGTAAGGCAATTCGTTAAACCGCCGGTGCCCGTACCCATGGAGCCCGGCAGTTATAAAAAGGTTATCCTGCGTGAAATAAGACACGCACGACAAAGGAGGAATCGTGGGAGTTATCGGTTACGGTCTCGGTGTTATCGGCGCTGGTCTTGCTATCGGCCTGTCTGCTCTGGGTGCTACGGGTGCTATGGCCCGTCAGCCTGAGGTCCAGGGCCGCGTGTTCACCGTCTTCATCATGGGCTCCGCCTTCGGCGAGGCTCTGGCTCTGATCGGCTTCGTTGTCGCGCTGATCGTTAAATAGCACGGAGCGTCAAGTATGAATCTTTCATCCCAGAAGAGCGCGATCGCACTCTCCGCGTCCGCGGCCGCGCTGCTCATGCCGGTTTCCGCGTTCGCCGAGGACGGCGCTGCCGGTGCGGACATCCTCATCCCTAAGATGGCGGAGTTCATCCCGGCGCTTATCGCCTTCCTGATTATCTGGATCGTGCTGGCCAAGGTCGCCCTGCCGGGCATCATGAAGACCATGGAGGAGCGCGGCAAGAAGATCGAGGAGAGCCTCGACGAGGCCGAGAAGACCAAGCAGGAGGCCATCGCCAAGCGCGCTGAGTCCGACTCGATCGTCACCGACGCCCGTCGTCAGGCTGCCGACATCGTTCTCGAGGCCCGTAAGGACGCCGAGTCCGAGCGCGCCCGTATCATCGAGGCTGCTCACAAGGAGGCCGAGGAGATCATCGCCAAGGCCCATACGACCGTCGAGGACGAGCGCAAGTCCATTTACGCCGGTGCCGCGAGCTCCATCGCCGACCTGTCCGTTGCCGTCGCCACCAAGATCGTGGGCGAGGCACTCGAGGACGATGCCGAGCAGAAGAAGCTCATCGAGCGCTACATCCAGGAAGCAGGTAGCCTGAATGCCGACTAGCCGCTATCAGGACAAGGTGCTCGAGACCTACGCGCGCTCCCTTCTGGAAGCCGCCAAGGCCGAGAACCATGTGTTCGAGGACCTCGAGATGATCGAGCGCCTGGCTTCTGCCAGCCCCGAGATCATCGCCGTGCTCGACACCATGTCCAAGCGCGACCAGCTCGACCTTCTTCCCAAGGTGGCAGCTGCCTTTAAGTATGTTGCCGAGGAAGACGAGGATGTAGTGGGCGTGACCGTCACCACGGCGATCCCGCTCGACGACGAGCTGCGTCAAACCATCACTAAGAAATGCGAGCAGGACTTCGGTCGCAAGGTATTCCTTATCGAGCAGGTCGACCCGTCTATCGTGGGCGGCCTGGTGCTCGAGGCCCGCGGCGAGCGTCGTGACATTTCCGTCAAGACGCAGCTGCGCGTTGCGCAGGAGACCCTCGCAAACTCTGCTAATTCGTACGGAGGTGAAGCCTAATGTCCGAAACCCTCAATGCCCAGGATATCGCCAAGAAACTGCAGGAGCAGCTCACGAGCCTCTCCGCGACGGTCGATACGCATGAGGTTTCAACGGTCGACGAGGTAGGCGACGGCATCGCGCGCGTCACCGGCCTCAAGAGCGCCATGGCAGGCGAGCTTCTGGAGTTCAAGAGCTCCGATACCGGTGAGACCGTCTTCGGCCTTGCCCAGAACCTTGACCGTGACGAGGTCGGCGCCGTTCTGTTTGGTGCCGTCGACTCCATCAAGGAAGGCGATGAGTGCCGCACCACTGGCCGCATTATGGATATCCCCGTGAGCCGTGCCATGCTCGGCCGCGTCGTCAATCCGCTCGGCCAGCCTATCGACGGTTTGGGTGACATTGTCGCCACGCACCGTCGTCCTATCGAGTTTAAGGCCCCCGGCGTCATCGACCGTACCCCGGTGTGCGAGCCGGTTCAGACCGGTCTGTTGGCCATCGACTCCATGGTGCCTATCGGCCGTGGTCAGCGTGAGCTCATCATCGGCGACCGTAAGACCGGTAAGACCGCCATTGCCATCGACGCTATCCTCAATCAGCGCGGCAAGGGCATGGTCTGCATCTATGTCGCCATCGGCCAGAAGGCTTCCACGGTTGCCAACATCCGTGAGACCCTCGCCCAGCACGGTGCGCTCGACTACACCATCATCGTTTCGGCAACCGCTGCCGATTCCGCCCCTATGCAGTACATCGCGCCTATGGCCGGTGCCGCTATCGGCGAGTTCTTCATGTACAACGGCGAGGACGGTAAGCCAGCCAGCGAGACCAACCCCGGCGGCCACGTGCTCGTCATCTACGACGACCTGTCCAAGCAGGCCGTGGCCTACCGTCAGATGTCGTTGACGCTGCATCGTCCGCCCGGACGCGAGGCCTATCCTGGCGACATCTTCTACCTGCACTCTCGTCTGCTCGAGCGTGCCGTCAAGATGTCCAAGAAGAACGGTTACGGCTCCATGACGGCCCTGCCGATCATCGAGACCCAGGACGGCGACGTCTCGGCCTACATTCCGACCAACGTCATTTCCATTACCGATGGTCAGATCTACCTGCAGTCCGAGCTCTTCTTCCAGGGTCAGCGCCCGGCAGTCGACGTGGGCATCTCCGTGTCCCGCGTCGGTGGCGACGCTCAGACCAAGGCCATGAAGCAGGTCGCCGGCAACCTCCGTCTGGACCTCGCTTCGTACCAGGAGCTCGCCGGCTTTACGCAGTTCGGCTCCGACCTCGACGAGGCTACGCAGAAGCAGCTTACCCACGGCGCTCGCATGACCGAGCTCCTTAAGCAGCCGCGCTACAAGCCGTTTGAGGTTGGCGAGCAGATCGTTACGCTGTTCGCCGGCAACGAGGGCTTCCTGGATGACCTGGAGATCGCCGACGTGCTGCCTTTCCGTGCCGAGCTCATCGAGTACATGGACAATGGCTTTGGCTCGCTGCTCGACAAGGTTCGCGCCAAGAAGATCGACGACGACACCAAGGCCGAGCTCTTGCGTGTCATCGGTGACTTCAAGCAGCAGTTCATGGCCAAGCACCATGCCGATACGACTGGATCAGAGGAGAACTAAGCCCCATGGCCAACCTTCGCGACATTAAGAAGCGAATCTCCTCGGTTACCACGACCAAGCAGATCACGCGCACGATGGAGATGGTCTCTACGGCCAAGATCCGTCGTGCTCTCGATCGCTCCAAGCAGGCTGAGCCCTATAAGGAGGCGCTGACCGACGTCATGTTGACGGTCGCCGGCGACGCCTCCTGCTCGGGCACCGATCCCATGCTGCAGAAGCATGAGAGCGTCAAGCATGGCCTGATTGTCGTTATTGCCTCGGACCGCGGCCTTGCCGGCGGTTTCAATACGACGGTGGAGCGCACGGCCGAAAAGCTCGTCGCTTCTTGGGCGAACGACGGCATCGAGTGCGAGATCATCGCGTGCGGGCGTAAGCCGGCCACGTATTTCCGTGACCGCGCAAACGTCGTCATGCACTTTGAGGGCAACTCCTCTGAGCCCAATTTCAATCAGGCCCGCATGATCTCCTCTCATATCTGCGATGCGTATCGTGCCGGTGAGCTTGACCGTGTCGAGCTTGTCTACCACCACGCTAAGAACCGCGTGGATCAGGAGCTTCGCGTCGAGCATCTGTTGCCGCTCGACCCCGAGATGATCGCTATGGCCCACGGTCCGCGTAAGAACGAGACCGACGCCCCTAAGCGCATCTCGTCCACGTTCGAGTTCGTGCCCTCTCCCGAGCATGTTCTCGGCAAGCTTGTGCCGTCTTATATCCTGACGGTCATCTACCAGGCCCTGATCGATTCGGCGGCTGCTGAGCAGGGTGCACGCCGCAAGGCCATGCACTCCGCGACGGAAAATGCCACCGCGATCATCTCGACCCTTACCCGCACGTATAGTCGCGTGCGCCAGGCTTCGATCACGACCGAGATTAACGAGATCGTCGGCGGAGCCTCAGCATTGGAGGAACAGTAATGGCTAATAACACCGTAAAGCTTGCGGTCGAGGAAGCCACCAAGAAGACGACTGCCGGTGATGGTCGCATCGTGCGAATCATCGGCCCTGTCGTCGACGTCAAGTTTGACGGCGCGGTGCCCCCGATCTACAACGCGCTCACGGTCGAGGCCGAGACCCCGATCGGTCATCTGAGCACGATCCTCGAGGTCGAGAGCCAGCTTCCGGGCGGCGTCGTCCGCACGGTCGCCATGTCCTCGACCGACGGCCTGCAGCGCGGCCTCATCGCCACCGATACCGGTGAGCCCATGAAGATGCCCGTTGGCCCCAAGACGCTCGGCCGTATTTGGAACGTTATGGGCAAGCCCGTCGACGGCAAGCCCATGCCCGAGGTGGAGGAGTTCTACCCCATCCACCATGCAGCGCCCCGTTTCGACGAGCTCACCACCAAGACCGAGATCTTCGAGACCGGCATCAAGGCCGTCGACCTGCTCGAGCCCTACATCCGTGGCGGCAAGACGGGTCTGTTCGGCGGCGCCGGCGTCGGCAAGACCGTTCTGATTCAGGAGCTCATCAACAACCTCGCCCAGGAGCACGGCGGCACCTCGGTGTTCACCGGTGTCGGCGAGCGCACCCGTGAGGGTACCGACCTTTATCTCGAGATGAGCGAGTCTGGCGTTATCGACAAGACCTGCTTGGTCTATGGTCAGATGAACGAGCCGCCCGGAGCGCGCCTGCGCATCGGTCTGGCCGGCCTTACCACCGCTGAGTACTTCCGCGATCGCGGCCAGGACGTTCTGCTGTTCATCGACAACATTTTCCGCTTCTCCCAGGCAGGTTCCGAGGTTTCCGCACTGCTGGGCCGTATGCCGTCCGCCGTTGGTTACCAGCCCACGCTGGCAACCGAGATGGGCGACCTCCAGGAGCGCATTACCTCGACCAAGACGGGCTCCATTACCTCCGTCCAGGCTGTCTACGTCCCCGCAGACGACCTGACCGACCCGGCGCCTGCCACGACGTTCACCCACCTCGACGCTACCACGGTTCTTTCGCGTAGCATTTCGTCGCTCGGCCTGTTCCCGGCCATCGACCCGCTCGCGTCTTCTTCCGACGCCCTCGATCCCTCGATCGTCGGCGAGGAGCACTACCGTGTCGCCGTCAAGGTCCAGGAGCTCCTGCAGGAGTACTCCGACCTTCAGGACATCATTGCCATTCTGGGTATGGACGAGCTGTCCGAGGAGCAGCGCCTTACGGTCAACCGTGCCCGTAAGATTCAGCAGTTCCTCTCGCAGTCCTTCCATGTCGCCGAGAAGTTCACAGGCAACCCCGGCGTCTACGTCCGTGTCGAGGATACCGTCCGCTCCTTCGCCGAGATTGTCGACGGCAAGGCCGATGACCTGCCCGAGCAGGCATTCCGCTATGCCTCCACGATTGAGGACGTGCGTGAGCGCGCCCGCAAGATGGAGGAGAAGTAGGTTATGCGTATCCGCATCGTGTGCCCCGTGAGCCTCGCCTATGAGGGTGACGCTGCGTTTGTGTCGATTCCGTCTACGGATGGCGAGTTTGGCGTTCTGCCTGCTCACTCCAGCGAAATCTGCACGATCGACCGCGGTTACGTTCGCGTTTCCGATAAGGCCATGGGCACTGTCGACCACACGTTTGCCGTGGCCGGCGGCTATGCCCAGGTTGCGGAAGATGTCGTGACCGTTCTCGCCGAGCGCGCTTGCGATTTGGCGACCGTCGATGCCGACAAGGTTAAAGCTGATATTCAAGGTTTTGAAGAGAAGCTGGGTAATTTGTCGGAGGATGATGCACGCCGCGCCTACCTCTATAATGAAATCGCATGGTGTAAGCTCAAGCTTGCCCAATAGTCAAACGATTTAGCGTTCGACCATTTGCGAACACATCATGCCCGGGATGGCCCAGCCACCCCGGGCATGCTTTTTGAAAGGGTAGACCTTGGATATTATCCGCGTTGAGGGTGGCCACGCCATCGGAGGCTCCGTGCCCGTCTCGGGTGCCAAGAACTCCGCGCTCAAACTCATGGCGGCAACGCTTCTGGCGCCGGGCAAGACGACGCTGCAGAACGTGCCCGATATTTCCGATGTCCACGTGATGGGCAAGGTGCTCAAGGGCATGGGCGCCACGATTGAAGTTCTCGATGAGCACACGCTCGAAATCGATACCTCCCAGGTTGATTCCTGGGAGGCTCCCTACGAGCTTGTCGCCAAGATGCGCGCCTCTACGGCCGTGATGGGCCCCCTGCTGGGTCGTTTCCATCGCGCCAAGATCGCCATGCCGGGCGGCTGCAACCTGGGCGCTCGCAAGATCGATATGCATATCTTGGGTCTCGAGGCTCTGGGCGTCGAGTTCGACACCGCCCACGGCTACATCAACGCCAGCGCTCCCCAGGGTCTGCACGGCACCACCGTCACGCTCGAATTCGCGAGCGTGGGCGCCACCGAGAACCTCATCATGGCTGCCGTGCGCGCACAGGGCACCACGGTTATCGACAACGCTGCCCGCGAGCCCGAGATCGTCGACCTTGCCAACATGCTCAACGAGATGGGTGCCAAGATCGTCGGCGCAGGCACGCCCGTCGTGACCATCGAGGGCGTGGAGGAGCTGCATCCCGTTACCCATTGCGTGGTGGGTGACCGCATCGAGGCCGGCACCTTTATCGTCGCCGGCGCCCTCATGGCCGATGAGCGCGGCGTCGATGTTACGGGCTTCTGCCCCATCCACCTGGGAATGGTGCTCAAAAAGATGGAACTTATGGGCATCGAGTGCGAGCGTATCGAGAACGGCGTCCACGTCAATCGCGTCGAGCGCATCAGGCCGGTCGATATCCAGACGCTTCCGTTCCCGGGTTTCCCGACCGACATGCAGGCGCAGATCATGGTGCTTTCGGCCCTTGCCGACGGAAGCTCCGTAATTACCGAGAACATCTTCGAGAACCGCTTTATGTTCGCCTCCGAGCTCGTGCGTATGGGTGCCGATATTCGTATCGAGAGCCATCACGCCATGATTCACGGCGTCAAGGGCTTCTCGGGCGCACAGGTCACCTCGCCCGACCTGCGTGGCGGCGCAGCGCTTGTGGTTGCCGGTCTTATCGCCGATGGCGTTACCGAGGTCTCGGCCATCCATCACATCAAACGTGGCTACGAGCAGTTTGTCGAAAAGCTGCAGGCGATTGGCGCGCATGTCGAACATGCCACCGTTCCCGATCCCGTCATCTACTAATGCAGGTTGCCTATGTTTAACAAGAAACCCCTAGCGGATAACACCCGAAGACCCTCGACTGGTGCGCAGGCCAAGATCTACAGCCGCGACAATGTCGCACGCTATTCCGAGCGCGCCCGTCAGCGCCGTCGCGGCCGCACGGTTCGCCGCGTAGCTCTCATCGCCGTACTCGGCGTGCTGCTGAGCGCCACGACTGCTGCGGGTCTGTGGTTTGCCACTATCATGGGCAAGCTTGGCGACTCCAATGTCATTACCAACAACCTGCGCCAGATTCTGGTCGATACCAATGAGGCAAAAGATCCGTTCTACGTGTTGCTTCTTGGTACCGACGGTCGTCCGGGCGAGGATACGTATCGTGCCGACTCGATTATCCTGGCACGCATCGACCCCACGCAAAAGCTGGCGACGCTCATTTCCGTTCCGCGCGACACCAAGGTCGTGTACAAGGGCGAGACCATGAAGATCAACGCCTGCCACACCGTTGGCGGCGCCGGGGCCATGGTCCAGGCGGTCAACGAGCTGTGCGGCGTGCAGATTTCTCACTATGCCGAGGTCAGCTTCGACGGTATGCAGGCGCTGATTGATTCGGTTGGCGGTATCGACATTAACGCAACCGATGATGTTGACGACCCCGAGCACCTGGATATTAAGATTACCGCTGGCCAGCAGCATATGGACGGCGCTACCGCTCTTACCTATGCCCGCTGCCGCTACACCTATGCCGACGGCGATTACACGCGCATGCGCCATCAGCGTCAGGTGCTTGGCGCCCTTGCCAACCAGATTCTCAATAACTTCGATGCCACGAAGATCTTTGGCCTGGTTAATTCGCTGTCCGATATGCTCGTAACCGATATGAGCGTTCAGGATATCGTGTCCACGGTCAATGCCATGCGCGGCATGGATGTCGAGGGCATCTACTCGGCCAACCTGCCTTCGTACGCCGACGACAGCACTATGATCGACGGTGTGAGCTACGTCTTTGTCTACGAGGACGAGCTCAAGGAAATGATGGAGCGCGTCGATGCCGGCAAGGATCCCAAGGGTCCCAACACCATGGGTCTTTCCGACGGTTCCAGTTCTACGATCGGCGACCTGAACAACAACACGTCTGACGACTACGCAAACGGTACCGCAACTTCATCGGTCAGCTCTGACGATTCCGATGACTCAGGCGATTCGAGCGATTCGGACTACTACGAAGAGCCCACCGGCGACGGCAACGGCTACGAAGCCAACTACTAGTTACGCGGTTTTACCAAACCGCGTAACGGCTCGACGCTGCGCGCCGCCCAGAGCGACAATTTGTCATTCAAAAGGCAAGGCATGACCAGAAGGTCTATGCCTTGCCTTTTTCATGCCAACTTGTTCGCTCTGAACGTCGCTCGCTGACGTTGGCTCAACCTGCGATGCTGACTACTCCCTTTGCACCAAAAATCGCCTCGTTCTCGGTTTTGAGAACGGGGCGATTTTATTGAACTGGATTGTTCGAGTTCTTTACGCGAAGCGGGCGACGAGCTCCTGGAGCACGTCGGTCATCTTGACGAGCGAACTGACCGGGACGAACTCGTTGACGCCGTGGTAGCAATAGCCGCCGGTGGAAAGGTTGGGGCAGGGCAGACCGCGGAACGACAGCTGAGCGCCGTCGGTGCCGCCACGAATCGGCAGCACTTGGGGCTCAACGCCGCAGGCAAGGTAGGCTTCCTTGGCAACATCAATAAGCTCGGGATAGTCACGAACGATCTCGGCCATATTTCGATACTGCTGCTTAATCTCGACCGTCACGCGCTCCTCACCCAGACGCTGGTTGAGCATCGAGGCGGCGGCATCAATAAGGTCGAGTTTCTGCTGGAACTTGGCGGCGTCATGGTCGCGGACGATATAGCGCGCTGTGGCGTGATCGACGGTCGCAGATACACCCTCAAGGTGATAAAAGCCCTCGTAGCCTTCCGTATACTCCGGGCGCTGCGCGTAGGGGAGCAACGCGTTGAAGTCGCAGAACAGATTGCCTGCGTTGACCATACGGCCCTTAGCGTCGCCCGGGTGGATGGACTGGCCCTCAAAGCGGACGGTCGCCTCGGCGGCGTTAAAGCACTCCCACTCCAGCTCGCCGATGGGGCCGCCGTCGACCGTGTAGGCGTACTTGCAGCCAAAGGTATCGATATCCAGCAGCTCGGCTCCGTGGCCGATCTCCTCGTCAGGGCAGAAGCAAATGCCGAGTGCGGGATGGGGCAGAGAGGGGTCCTGAGCGATACGCGCGACAAGTGACATGATCTCGGCGACGCCTGCCTTGTCGTCCGCGCCCAGCAGCGTGGTGCCATCGCTGCAGACCAGGTCCTCACCCACGAGATCGTTCAGGGCGGGAAGCTTGGCGGTGCTCATGGCAACGGGCTTGCCGTCAACCGTGCCGCAGACCAGGTCGCCGCCCTCGTAGTGCACAATGTGCGGCTTCACGCCGGCGCCCGGGGCAACTTCGGTGGTGTCGAGATGAGCAATTAGGCCCAGGGCGGGTTTGTCCTCGGCGCCAGCGCTCGCGGGAATATGCGCGCAGACATAGGCATGTTCGGTTACGTGGGCATCTTCCGCACCAAGCCCGCGCAGTTCCTCCGCCAATACGTTGGCAAGGTCAAACTGAACGGTACTCGAGGGCACCTGGTCGCAGTTTGCATCCTCGGACTGCGTGTTGATCTGGACGTAGCGCAAAA
>CAJMRE010000016.1 GCA_905215755.1 uncultured bacterium | reverse complement strand
GTTGCTGCCGCCGAGACCGTCGCGCCCGCGCCCGAGGCCGCGCCCGCAGCCACCGAGGCCGCATCGGAGTCCAATGACCGCCTGGCCGCCATGATGCGCCGCAGTGCCCGCCGTGAGGAGGCCTATGTGCCCACCTCGCAGCTCCGCCGCTTTACCCTGCCCGATTCGGCGCCCATCATGCGCCGCGTCATGGGCTTTCTGTCCGACCAGGCCCGCACGCTCATCCATGCCGGCGTGTCGCGCGACCGCATCTGCATCGATCCTGGCCCGGGCTTTGGTAAGTCGGCTAACGAGGACATCGTCATCCAGCGCGAGACTGCCAAGATGGCGTCGCTGGGCTACCCGCTCATGTGCGCCGTGTCGCGCAAGCGCTTTGTGGGCGCCGTCTCGGGCGTGACCGAGGCCGCCGAGCGCGATGCCGCTACGTTTGGCGTGTGCCTGGGCGCCATCCAGGCCGGTGCCAACATCGTGCGCGTGCACGACGCCGCGGGTTTTGCGCAGTTCCTGAACGGTTACTGGGCGGTTGCCAAGCCGCAGCCGCGCCGCGCGTTTGTGGCCGTGGGCTCCAACCTGGGGCATCGCTGCGACAACATCCGCGCCGCACGCGAGATGATCGCCGAGATTCCACTCACCTGCGTGTCCAACTCCTCCAAGATTTACGAGAGCGAGCCGGCCTACGAGACGCGCCAGGACGCGTTTGCCAACGCCGTCATCGAGATCAAGACCGAGCTGGCGCCGCTGGTGCTGCTCGATGAGCTCATGAAGATCGAGGCCGAGCTGGGGCGCGACCGCTCCAAGAAGGCCAAGGCCAACGGTCCGCGCACCATCGACCTGGACCTGCTGTGGATGGATGGCGAGACCCACGGCGGCAAAAAGCTGCGCCTGCCGCATCCTCTCATTGGCGAGCGCGACTTTGTGCTGGTGCCGCTCGAGGACCTGATGCACGACCCGGCGCGGTTCTTCCGCTACAACGGTGTCGAGGTCAAGGAGCCCGAGGACCGCGTGGGCCATATCGTTGGCGAATTGGGGCGTATGTAGATGATCGAGATGAATGCTGTTGCCGCCGGCACCGAGCTCGACGCGGCGCGTAACGCGGGCCGCGAGGGCGTGTCCGCGGGCTGGTGCGCGTGGAGCGCGGGCGATGCTTCGCTGACGTTTTCGCTGGTCGTGCGTCCGGATGTGAATATGCACGCCTTCCACGGCCTGCCGTTTGTGGCCGCGATGGGCATGATGGATGCGCTTGTGGGCACAGTGTCGACGCCGGGCCTGGGCCTTGCCGGCAAGGTGGGTATCCGGTGGCCGAGCGATATCGTGTGCGGTGCGCCTGCGTTTGAGACGTCGCTCGCGCGTGTTGCCGTGAACGGCGGTGCCGGTGCCGCGGGCATGTTCGGTGCCGTGACGGTGGATATTGAGCGTTCGGCGTTGAGCGAGCTTGGTGTGGACGTGGCTGACGAAGCGCTGGTCGAGGCGCTGGCCGCCGCCGTGCTGGCCCGCGTGGACGCCTGGGCGGTTGTTGCCAACACGCCGCAAGGCGCCGCAGGGCCGTTGGCCCCCGTGTTGGGCGAGTACTTCGATATGGTGCCGCTGCTCGGTCGCCAAGTTGCGGCGGTGTCGCCCAACGGCTTGCCGCTTGCGGTCGGTGTGTTTGCGGGCTTGGGCATCTGGGGTCGCGCGACCATCAAGACCGATGCCGGCGAGCAGGAGTTTCCGCCTGAGGCCGTACGGATTCGCGGACTGTAACGCGAGGCGCCCGCGCTCAAAGACAACGATGACAACGAAGCCCTCTTCGGCCTGTGCCGGGGAGGGCTTTGCGTGACTGCGGGGTAGCACCTCGGACCTATTCCTCAAAACTGAAAATTTTTCGATTTTGAGGAATAGAATTAAGCCAGCTCGGGCTTTTGCGAGGTATATTCGTTGCAGAGCCTATTCCTCGAAACTGAAAAATTTTCGTTTTTGAGGAATAGCGATAAAAGACCGCAGGGAGGCGCCAATGAAACTCATCAATAGAACGTCATACATGGACATGTTGACGAGCCTTATTGGCGTGCCGGACATCAAGGTCATAACGGGCATTCGCCGTGGCGGTAAGTCAAAATTGCTCGAGGCCCTCCGCGATTACGTGGAGGCAAATCTGTCCAATTCGAATGTCATCCATATCAATTACAACCTCGACGAGTTCGAGGACCTGCTCGAATATCATGCCCTGCTCGCCTATGTAAAAGAGCATCGAGCGTCCGACAAGCAAAACTTCCTGCTTATCGATGAGGTTCAGATGTGCGACGGCTTTGAACGCGCGATCAACAGCCTCCATGCATCCGAGCAGTACGACATCTTCATCACCGGATCGAATGCCTTTTTGCTGTCGAGCGATCTGTCGACGCTCTTTACGGGGCGTACGTTCGAGATCGAGGTTTTCCCATTCTCGTTTGAGGAGTATCGTCTCTATGGCGACGAGGGCGAGGTCGACCGCGACTTCGATGAGTACGCGAGAACCGGCGGTATGTCCGGCTCTTACCCTTATCCACTGCAGGAGCAGCGCTATCAATATCTCTCCAACGTCTTCAAGACGCTCATTGTGAGAGATATCGTGCAGCGGCATAACGTGAGAAACGAATCGGCGCTGCTGCGCATTGCCGATTACATGATGGACAACGTTTCTAACATTGCGTCGGCACGCAACATTACTGATGCATTAAATGCGGATGGGCTAAAGATTACGAACAAGACGGTCGGCACGTACATGGGGTACCTGTGCGATGCGTTTGCCTTCTATAAAGTTCGTCGGTACGACATTCGCGGCAAAAAATACCTTAAGAGCGGCGAGAAGTACTATCTGGCGGACCATGCGTTTAAATATGCGCTTCTTGGTACACGTGATATGGATTGGGGACGCGTATACGAGAACATGGTGGCAATCGAGCTGCTGCGTCGCGGATACGAGGTATACGTCGGCGTGCTCTATAAAAAGGAAATAGACTTTGTAGCAATCAAGCGGAGCGAGAAACTCTACATTCAGGTGAGCGACGACATCAGCTCGGATAAGACATTTGAACGCGAGATTTCGCCACTGCTGAGCATTGGCGATGCGTATCCCAAGATGATTCTCGCCCGCACGCATCACGAGGCCACGGATCGCGACGGAGTGCAGATCGTGGACCTGGCGAGGTGGTTGTGCGGCGAGGCGTAGCGGAAAGCCTATTCCTCAAAACTGAAAAATTTTCGATTTTGAGGAATAGGACCAATGCATTGCTTAGTTCGCCGCTCGCGCCCGTGCTCGACTTAAGCCCCTGCTCTATCCCAGCTCCTGCATGCGGCGGTAGATTTCGCAGATGCCCTTGATGGTGAGCTGTCCATCGACCACGTCGAAGGCATCGGTCGAATCGGCGACGATGCTGGCGAGACCGCCCGTGGCGATGACGATGGCGTCCTCGCGGCCCAGCTCGCGCTTCATGCGCGCGACCAGGCCCTCGGCCATGGCGGCGGCGCCCATCACGGCGCCGACCTTGATGCACTCCTCGGTATCGCGGCCGATGGCGTGTTCGGGCGCCTCGAGCGGCACGCTGGCGAGCTTGGCGGCACGGGCGGCAAGCGCGTCCATGGAGATGCGGATGCCCGGCGCGATCGCTCCGCCAATGTAATAGCCGTCCTCGTCGATGACGTCGATATTGGTCGCGGTGCCAAAGTCCACCACGATTGCCGGCGCGCCGTAGAAAGTTTCGGCCGCAACGGCGTTGGCGACGCGGTCGGCACCCACGGCCTGGGGGCGTGCCGCGCGCAGCTTGGTCACGGCGGCGGTCTGCGGCCCGATAACGATGGCGTCTGCCGCGATGCGGTCGGCCACGGTGTGCCACTCGCGCGAGAGCTGCGGCACCACGCCGGCGAAGGCGATCGCGTCGACCGCGTCGAGCGAGAGGTCGTACATCTTAAAGAAGCCCATCAGGCGCACGTGAATCTCGTCGGCGGTATAGGAGCGGTCGGTGGGCATGCGCCACGACTGCACCAGCTCGTCTCCGTCAAACAGGCCCATGGCCGTCTGCGTGTTTCCCATATCGATAGCGAGCAGCATGTCTACTCCCGGTGTCGGCGTAAAAGGACGCGCACCATTGTATACGTGCCGTCGGCGGCGCTCGGCTGCGATTCGTTTACGGCGATATGGGCTGAGGGGTTTTAAATATGAAGGAATTATGCTCTACGAGATTTTCCTTGCCGTTTACCGAACTCCCACGTAATATTCTTTCTTGCGCACATGAGGCGCCCAGACATTGCGGGGTGGAGCAGTCTGGTAGCTCGCCGGGCTCATAACCCGGAGGTCGTAGGTTCAAATCCTGCCCCCGCGACCAAGAACTTGCAGCTCGGAAGCAAAATTGCTTCCGAGCTTTTTCTTTATCGGTTTACTTTGCGGGTGAATTGCGGGTGAATCCTGAGTCAATTTATTATGTGAAGCAAATAAACCATTGATAATCGCGGGCCGGTCGGCTTGACTTATCGACCGATAAACTCCAATTGGGAGGAGTTTCGGCGGTCCTTAGCTAATAATAGTGCCG
This sequence comes from uncultured bacterium, assembly GCA_905215755.1. GTDB lineage: Bacteria > Actinomycetota > Coriobacteriia > Coriobacteriales > Coriobacteriaceae > Collinsella. Next base: position 35,722 of record CAJMRE010000016.1, on the reverse strand, counting down.
GGGATGGATTGCGCCGCCCCCGGACCTTGCGCGCCAAAGGGACGAGTCCCCTTGGAACCCCGTCTATTGCTCTCAACACGGAAACAGGGGAGTGGGGGATACGGGTTGTAGGATGCCGACGGGCGAGCGCTATGCTGTCTCAAGTCCGCATGTAGCTTGTTCGGAGGCTGTCTCTGCGTCTCAAGGCGGGCAATGAATTCTGGCAATCGAACTTCTTCGTATCTGTTCGCTGCGACTTGAGCGATGCGCTCCGCACAAATAATGTTGCCGAAGCATGCGGAATATCAGAAGAGAGATTGCAGGACATGAGTCAGCGCATGAAGAGCTGCCCGTCGTTTTGATAATGACATAATTAAGTGGCAAACTAAAGCGATCGGAGCGACCATGATTCTTGACAGCCTGCGTAACAGCGCGTCTTTTAATGAAACCGACCGAGCCATTGCTACCTATCTGCTCAATCATACCGGCGACCTTAAGACCCTCACTATGGCAAAGCTCGCACAGGAGACTTACACCTCGAACGCGACAATCATCCGCTTTTGTAAGAAATTGGGCCTAAGCGGCTATCGAGAGTTGATCATGCAGCTCATCCAGGAGATAAGCGGAGACTATCTTCTGGCTGCCACTGTCGATCACAATCGTCCTTTTGGCAGTACCGATTCAATTGAGGCCATCGAGGGCAACCTTGCAAATCTCCTGAAGGGCGTCATAGATCAAACGAAAATCGAGCTCGATAGCGCCAAATTGAGCATAATCGCCAAGGCAGTTCTTAGCGCCCCGCGAATTTACATCTTTGCTAAAGGGGAAAGCTATCTGGCGGGATGTATCTTTCGCAACAATCTTCTCAAGCTCGATCGTCATGTCACCATGGCGGACGACGGTGGCCTGCAGACACTGCACGTTAAGAACGGTAGGCCCGGCGACCTGTTTTTATTCCTAAGCTACAGCGGCATTCACTATGATTATTCCAAATACGCCGCCGCTCTTTCCGAGCGCGGAATCAAGCCGTGTTTAATCACGGCGTTTTCTGATTCGGCGCTCGCCAGGCAATGCGACACTGTCTTGCTCATTCCAAAATCAGAGCGCGTGATTGGAAAGGTTGCCAATTACTCTTCCATGATCTCGCTCACGTATACGCTTCAGGTTATTTATTCGCTTATATTCAATCAGGATTATCAAGAGAACTATCGTGTAAAACACGAGGCCGATTCGTTCATCTTTACGAGTTTTGCGGAGATTTAGTCATACAAAAGGTGACCCCAAAGCATTTTGCCTTGAGGCCACCTTTTGTGCTTTTGCTATCTGGATGGCTTCTCTACTTCAGCTCAGGCCAATAGCCCTTGTTCGCCTCGATCATGTCGTCCAAGACTTCCTTAGCCACGCGCGCTGAGGGAATCGTGCGATTGAGGGTGAAGGCCTCGAGTGCCTTCTGGTAGGAGCCCTCGATAACGGCCTCGACCACAAGGCCCTCGCAGGCATCCTGCTGCTCGATAAGGCCCTTGTAGAAGCGGGGAATCTTCCCGACGCGGACCGGTTCGGCTCCTCGATCGGTGATGTACGCCGGAATCTCGACGGTCGCGTCGTCCGAGAGATTCTCGATTGCGCCATTATTGGGCACAATCACCAGCTGGCGATGGCGCAAATCCTTCGCCAGGGACTTGACGACATCGACAATGAACCTGCCGTGGACGCCTACGTAGAACTGCGTGAGATCGACCTTTTCACCGCGCTTAAGCGCCGCAGATGCGTCGAAGATACGCTTTTCGCGGCCGTTTACGACCTGCATGCCACGCGTGTTATTGATGTCCATGTACTCCACGCAGGCATCGGGCAACAGGTAATACTGGTAATAGGTGTTGGGGAGGTAATCCTGGAATAGCGTAGAAATCGTTGCCGCATTCTTGAAGGTGTGGGCCCAGTCTGGGTCCTTTACCAATGCGTCATTGAGGCTTGCCTCGGAAATGTAACCGTACTTACGCACGTGCTCTTTGAGCTTGTCCGTAACGTCGACGCCCTTGCAGCGTACGCTGGTATACCACCCAAAGTGATTGAGGCCAAAGTAGTCGACTTCAATGTCGTCGAGTTCGCAGCCCAAAATCTCCGCCATGCGGGCTTCAATCTCTACCGGCATATCGCAGATGTCGAGAATGCGAGCGTTTGGACGCAGCTTGTGCATCGCCTTGGCTACGATGGCAGCGGGGTTAGAGTAGTTGACGATCCAGTAGTCCTTGCAGGCGTACTCCTCGCAGAAATCGACAAGCTCGCACATGGGGAAGATGGTCCTCATGCCATAGGCCATGCCACCTGCTCCGCAGGTCTCTTGGCCGACTACGCCATGGCGCAGGCTGATCTGCTCATCCTGGATACGCATCTTGAGCCCGCCCACGCGCATCTGCGCCATAACAAAGTTCGCATCTGTAAACGCCTCTTTGGGGTCGACGGTTACATGCAAGGGGATCTCGGGGGCAAGGTCATCGATAACTGCCTTAACCACCACAGCGACCGTGTCCTGGCGTTCCTTGTCGATGTCATAGAGCCAAAGCTCACGAATCCCCAGTTCGTCCTTTTGATCAATCAGGTCTTTGACGATACCGGCGGTATAGGTGCTGCCGCCGCCGCAGATGACAATCTTGTATCCGTTCATGTTGTTCATGCCTTTCAAATCAAATTGAGCTGCAGACAATCTTGGTTACTATCTGCACGAAGTAGGTAGCGATGTTGATGACCGCCGCCATGCCTGCAATGCTGCCTGCGTCCGCGTGCCTTCCTGAACGCCGGGTCCAAACCGCAGCGAGTAGACCCAGGAGCGGCCAGATAAAACCACATGCGAATGCAGCCATAAGTACGAGAAGACCCCTTGTCGACTTTTCTTTGTACATGTTGAGCAGGCGTTCGAACATGCCTCGGATTGAATGAAACGTTTTGGTCAACATGAGGTCTCCTCGCTTATCGCTTATCGATTACGCGACTGTTAATCTTCCAGATTAAGGATGGGACGCAGCAGGTCGTAGACGGAGTGCACGTTGGTTCCCACGACAATTTGGACATTGGTGCCGTTCTTAAACAGGCCCTTGTCGATAGCCTTCTTGATGGTCTCTTCGTTGACCTTGTCGGGATCTTTGACTTCGACACGGAGACGAGTCATGCAGCAGCCCATGGTGTTGATATTGTCCTTGCCGCCAAGGCCGTTGATGATGTTCTGCACCATTTCCTGCTGTTTTGCGTCGACTTCCGGAGTTCCGGAGGACTCGAGAGCATTGTTGCCTCCGGAGACCTCTGCAGACCACTCTGCGGAACGGCCGGGCGTCATGAGGTTGAGTTTCTTGATCACCATCGCCAGAACGATGAACGAAACGGCGGCAAACACGATGCCCAAGACGATGTAAATCGGGAACTTGGTGACGCCCATTGGCAAAGGCAGGCCGAGCGTGAGCAGCTCGATGCCACCGTACATGTTAAGCAAGCGGACTCCCAGGACAAACAGGAGCATCTCGCCCAGTCCGTAGAACAGGCTGTAGGCAACCCAGAGAATCGGAGACGCGAACAGGATCATGAAGTCGAGCGGCTCAGTGATGCCGGAGAGCATGGCGGTGATGTAAATGGGCACCAGCATGGCTGCGACAGCTTTTCGATTCTCCGGACGGGAAGTCGCAATCATTGCGAGCACGGTGCCGAGGGTTACGAATTCCTTGCCAAAGCCGAACATGGCAAAGCGGACAGAGGGGTCGACTGTGGTGAGGGATCCGTCGGCGATATGGGGAAGCTCGGCATAGAAGATGTTTGCTGCGCCGGAAACACTCTGGCCGGCGACGACCGCCGTGCCGCCAATCGCGGAGTAGTCAAACGGCATCCACATAAAGTGGTGCATGCCGAGAGGTACGAGGACGCGGTTCAGGAAGCCGTAAATGAAAACGCCCAGACCACCCGAGGCTGCGATGAATGAAGAAGCGTTGCTGATGGCGTTGGCGATAGGGGGCCACACGATAGTCGCTCCGATGCCGAAGACAATGCTCAGCGGAACCATCGCCAGAAGGGCCAGGCGGGGTCCGCCGTAAATCCGGATATACTCCGATACCTTTACGTCGATCAGTTTGTTATAGAGCCAACCGCAGAAGCATCCGATGAGTACGCCGCCGAAGACGTTGACATCGGTAACTTGAAGACCCAGTACCGTTGCCTGGCCAGTGCCATACAGACCCATCGCGCCAGCTTTTGCCAGCTGATCGGTGAGCGTCAGGTAGGCGTTGTTGACATACAGGAACATGAGGTAACTAATAAGTCCAAACACTGCCGCGTTGGATTTTTGCTTCTTTGCGAAGCCTGCCGTTAGGCCGACTGCGAAAATCACCGGCAGGTTGCCGATCACCGCGGAGTTGGTTGCCGCGGAGAGCAGCGTGCCCAGATCTGCGACAACTCCACTGCCGAGCGAGCATACCGTGGCGATGGCCAAAATGATGCCCGTTACCGAAAGGTACAAAATAGGGTCGACGATAACGCGGCCAAAGTTCTGGAAGGCCGTTTTGACTTTATCCATCTCTTCCCCTCTCCTAACTAATCTCGGGGGCTTGCCCCTTAGGCAGAGACGACACTCGCATACTTGCCGGCGTCAGGTGTTGATGTCGCCTCTGTTTACGGATTTCATGATAGTTGGGGTGTTTGCAAACAGGGCGGGCTGGAACAAACGGTTCTTAAAAACAAGTGCGACTAATCTATTTCGTTGTTACCATCTTTCCATTTCGGTCAGCGGTATTCATTTTTAGGCAAATGGCTTTGGACGCGAGTGACTAGCTACGCCTTGATTTGCCAAGTTTGAAATCCATCCATCTCTTTTTAATAGGCTCTTGCCGCCCGGGCGTCCCGGAAGAAAGGAGGAGGAGCGGAAGAAGCATTCCGATCCTGTGCGCGTCCATTTCCTGTGACAGCAGGGTTTCAAGCAGCTTTTTCGCTTCATCGAGGCGCAGGGGCTGCCTTTCGGCTCCCTGCGACCGCGGGACTGATATTGCATCGCTTGCGATGCAACTGTTGAAGTCAAGCAATCGTTGGTCGAATTTTGGTCGAAATTGGCATGGCATTGATTCAAGCATTTTATCAAAATATGTTAATCTACCTGCGCATATAACGGTATCAAAGAGCTTCAAAAGGTGTCGATAAACATCGATATTCTGTTCTCATGACCCGAAGGTCGTAGGTTCAGATCCTGCCCCCGCGACCAAGACTTTTGTAGCCAGGAAGCTTAACGGCTTCGGCTTATAGGACAAAAAGTGTGTCCGCTTTGGGGGCATCGGCGCAGGTCGATGCCCCTTTTTCAGCCGTTTAAAATCCGCGCCCGCTTTTTACCGCTCGGACAGAATGTGTGTCCGGTTGCCTATCGTTCTCGCGGGTAGATAACCTTTTCCGGAACCGTAAAACCCTTTCGGAAGAGGTACCCATGAAGGCCGTTTATTGCCCCTACTGCGGCGGTCGGACCAAGCGCAACGGCAGGACGTCTTCGGGCTACTGCGCGTGGAAGTCGCGCCCGCCGAGCGCGAGCTTTGCGGCGGACATGGTCACGTTCTCGTATTTAAACCCGAACTACCTGCCCTACTCGTGCACGAACCTTGCAGGCATTTCCGGCCTAGGGAACCTCTTGGGCGTGCGGTCGATGGGCTACGCGTTCTCGTCGTGCACCTTCGCAACCATCGACTTCCGGGGCATCGACCCGTCCAGGCTCACGAATCTGTTCTGCACGTTCTTGGGGTATTCATACCTGACGATGATTTACGCGGACGCGACATGGGCACTGCCAACGAGCGGCATCACGGGTTCGCAGTGGTTCTATTCCTGCTCCACGTCGCTCGTCGGCGGCAACGGGACCGTGTGGGCAAGTAGTAAGACGGCCTGCTCGTACCTGTGCGCCGAGGTGGCTGGTACGCTTGGGTACATCATGGCTTCTCAGCAATGAGTTTGGCCTTGGCCACTATATCGGTATTGGCCATATCTGAGAACATTTCGTCGACGAGCCGAACGTAGAACTCGTAGGCTTCGTAGCGAGATGCTTTCAGAGCGCCTTCGGCTTCCCTCAAACGCAGCCCAGCATCTCTCGCTTGCGCTTTTCTTGCCATCTGCTGCATGACTGGTTCGTCACCGCCTTTGGAATCATCACCTCTCTGCAGTTTCGCCACCTCCGCATCAAGGCGCGTCATCAATAACTCGTATTCACTCTCACCAACATTTGAGAGGCTGATCAGCAAGTCTTTGAAAGTTCTGGCAGTGAGCATGCGATTTAGAGCTGCCCTGCAAGCATTAAGTTCTGCGTTGGCTTTTTCGACCATATCCTGGGCAATGAAGGCACTCCCTGCAGATGGCTTCTCATTCTCCAGCGTGGTCTTTCCAAGCGGCCACTCTACGCTTGCCTTCCCCGTGATGCTTTTAAGTGCGGTGACTGCCCCGCTCTCCAATCCAACGATGTCGGCGACATCTTGGAGCTCGTACGAATCGCAGTCCGTTTCGCCGATTAGATAGCCGATTGGTTTTCCGAAGAAATCGGCAAGTTCGACCAAATCAGTCCAATTCGGGAAATGGTCTCCCTTGAGGAAGTGGCTAATCCTTCGCGCTATGGCCTTGCACGCCTGGTCCGTCTTCTTTACGCATTGAGCATCGATGCTCGATTGGTTTTCTCCTCCGTAACGCCTTTCGTACATGAGCCTCGCGAGCTCGATTTGCGAGAGGCCAACTCTACCGTCCGTATTGACGAAACTCCGCATTAAGCTTGCAAGTCGTTCTGGAAGCACATCTTCTGGCTTATAACGGCGGACATACATTGTCTGAATACCCTTTCTAAATAGCGCAGCAGACATATCTTAGACATTTACTGTTTACTTGTGCAGTTGCATTATTGACCCAAGTAATCAAGTAGCCAGCGGGCGGTCGAGTTAGGAGGACACGATGACGGATTGGGACTACGCGCAGCTGTCACATATTGCAAAGGAGTCGGGCGGACCAAGGGCGCTTATCGCAAACATCAGAAATGGGGGAATTGCCACAGGAAGGTGGCAGGGTTGCATTGTTGGATCTGCTGTAACGCTTGCCATAGGGAGTATGGGTTTGTGCCTGTATAACAGGCACCAGAAGAAGCTGGCGCTTGCCAACGAGAGCGCCGAAATCCTTGAGTCGAACATCGAAGCCTACGATGCCATCCAAGCGGAGGGGGCCACGGGCGCAGCCGATGAAGACGAGCAGAGTATTCGGGATGAAGGACTAGGTGTCGAAGCCGCCGTTTAACGACGAGCAATATTGCTAGCCAATTCAACGATATAAACCTAGAAGGGTCGAGCCCCCGGCACAGCGCCGAGGGCTCGCTTTCGTTGCGGATTGATTACACTGGGCGGTCTTGAGCTCCCGATACGTCGGGCCGCCCTTGCTGATGTTTACTTAAAAGTGGTCCGAATGGTCAAGCTAGCGTACTGGACAAGGATCTTCGAAAAACGCTTCGAGCTGACGGCGGCGCCCTTTGATGCTAAAAGGCATCGGGCCTGCGTTTCTATAAGGCCGGCCACCCAATTAAGAGCCATCAGGACGCATGGCTGCGGTACATCGAGGGGCGGCTTGGATGGGCTATCGAGATGAAAAAGATCGTTGCGGAGATCGGGTTTTAAAAACGCTTCGGCAATTTACTGGCTTATAGGACACACTTTTTGTGGCTTTCAACTATGAGTCGACTGTTTTCCGACTACAAAACGCGGGGATGCCATCGAAAAGGACACTTGCGGTATCCAGAGTCGGGTAGGGATGGATGCCGCAAGTAGAGAGTCCAATGCAAGTAGAGAGTCCAATATTAGATGATGCGCCCGGTAAGGTACCCAGACGCATCGCGGTCGGTCTGTTGGAAGCCGTGCGTCTGACGGTGAGATCCATCACGATGTTACAGGGCATGCCATCTTGCGGTCTTTCCCGTTCCGTCGCTATCGATGGTCTTGTCTACCTTCTTCATCTTCGCTAACAGGTTCGACACCTTCTTGGCCTTTTGCGCGTCGGTAAGGCCCGAGGGGAGAAGATCGTTGATGAGGGCGGTGATTTTCGCACGTGGTGCGGGCCCCGTTTCTGAGAGCATCTGAATGACAAACGCCTTGCAGGCCTCTTCATTGAGGCCTTTGCTGCGCGTGTAAGACACCTCCTGCCCCGTCTTCGAGGCAAGGGCGTTCGTGATGGAGATATGGGGGTACCTGCCTTCGATAAGCTTGAGTCGATGCAGCTCTGCGGCCTCCTCGTTCGTGATTTCCTCGCCTTTTTGAACCTTGTCCAAAAGGTAGACGACGTCCATCGGAAGGTCCGGTTTAGCATAGAGTAGCCTGCTGTAGCTCTCATTGATGGTCTTACCGTAGACGCTTACGCGCACGCGGGTTGGATCCGAAAGGTCGTAGGTGGGTAGGGGGAAGTATCGCTTTCTCTGCATCTGGAATACTTTGGGGATTCCCATGGCGATGGTGTCAATCATGTCCATCTGCACCATCGCCTCGGAAAGGAAGGGGTTGCGGTAGTAGCTTGGCTTAAAACCCGGCCGCATCGCATTTTCGATTGTCTCCGGAATGAAGGACCCTTCGTTTAGGAACACGAGGTGATCCTCGAATTCCTCGACATTGATTCGCCCCTGCATGGAATAGTCCTGATGGGCGATACAGTTGTTCAGGAGCTCTCTGATGATCTCGGGTTCGTACTGGTCAGCCTCAAAGGGAAACAGACTCGCGCCATTTGCGTTGAACCGGTACTTCTCGTTGCGGATTTTCCCGAGTACCTGGTCAATCGCGAGAAGGAAGGGTGGTTTGAAGTGCTCGTAAGAGGTTACCGATCCATTGGAGGCATAGAGAGTCCAGGTGATGCGCGGGCTCATCCCATCGAGCAGACGGGTGGATTCTGGCCTTCCGAGCAGGATAAGTGTCGTCGGGGTGATCTTGCCGTTTCTGGTTAGGTTTGCCATGTCGAGAATCGTGCGGTCATCCATGTCCGCGAACGCCCCGGAATGCCGCCGGTGCTTGGAGAGAAAGAGCTCCACCGCTTTCTTCACGGCTTTGGGGTCGAGGTCCTCGAAGGTTGCTTCTTCGATTTCGAGGGCACTCCAGTCCGGCCTCCGCATTTGGCGTATCTGCTCGTACTTATCGATGGGGAGTGGCCCGAGTGATTCGCCCTCGCGCGCCCATGCCGCATTGTTGAACGCCGTCGGCATGCCTGGCGTTGCGGCGGGGATTTGAAACGCGAGGACGCGTTTGCCGTCAATCCTGAGTTCATGGATCTCTCTCAGGGTGAGGTGGTTGTTCGCGCGGTCCGCAATCTCCTTTTTAAGGGATCGAAGGTTGGCCGGATTTCCTTCTCGGTAAGCGGTTCCGCATGCGACCTTGTCGTTGTCCATACCGAAGATGAGCCAGGCGTCTTGTTTCCCGCGCAGGACCGCTTCGTTACTCAGGGCGGAGAAGTACTTCCCGAGGTTCTTGAAACTGAAGTCGTTTTTCGCTTCCTTGAGCTCGATAACCTCGCTCTCATAGGGCTTCTCGATACGGGCGATGAGTTCAAGGACGTCGTGATCGCTGTAGTACAAGATCGCTCCTAACGGTCTCGTGGCTGATATTTAGTCGTAAGATACGACTAAATATCGAAATTAAAGTCATTTTAGTCCAATCTAACGACTAGAAATAAAGATGTTGGACTGTTTATAGGACTAAATACTGTGGAAGGCACGGCTTTAGTCCAATCGCTGTTTGACGGCCCGCCATATCCATAACCCGGAGGTCGTAGGTTCAAATCCTGCCCCCGCGACCAAGAACTTGCAGCTCGTCGGCCTAGCCGGCGAGCTTTTTTGTTATTTCGGGACCGTGTTTTCGGTCCAATTCTCGGCCTCTCAAACAAAATCTCGATCTGTAACATCTAGACCCGATTTGGGCGGCTAGGTGTTACAGATCGAGATATACCGGTGGGTTGGGTCGTGTTTGTCTAAATCTGTAACACGAGGGACGGATTTTGCCGAGTTGTTGTTATAGATTGAGATTTTCTAGCAAGCGGGTTTGGTTTGTCTCGATCTGTAACAGTAAGACCCAGTTTTGCCACGTAACTGTTACAGATTGAGACAAACCGGCAGACGTCCCATCCCCATCCACCTGCCGCCACCTGCTATCCGCCGATTTCCGTTGCGCTGTTGTATTCCCATGCCATATCCTCTAGACAACTACGCGGCACCATCGCCGCCGCGCCTACAAGAGAGGAATGTCCATGACCGCACCTGCATCCAAACTGCTCCAGCCCATTACGGTTGGCCCCCTTGAGCTCAAGAACCGCATTATGTTCCCGCCGCTGACCACCGGCTACGAGGAGCGCGACGGCTCCATTGGCGAGCGCAGCCTGGCTTTTTACGAGCGCCTGGCCCGTGGCGGCGTGAGCTACATCGTCATCGGCGACGTCGCTCCCGTCATGACCGCAAGCCCCACGCCCAAGCTGGCGACCGACGCCCAGATCCCCACGTTTAAGGCGCTGGCCGACGCCGTCCACAAGCACGGTGCCAAGGTCGCGCTGCAGCTGTTCCACCCCGAGTACGACGTGCCCGGCGTCGGCCGCATGGTCATGGGATCCATGGCCGCCGCCAAGGCCGCGCAGGAAGCCAAGGCCGCCGGCGACGAGGAGACCTTTGCCGCCAAGATGGCCGAGTCCAACGAGATCCGCAAGCAGGCATATGCCAAACTGCACCACGACATGCAGCACTTTGTGAACGAGGCGAGCGTAGAGCAGCTTACCCAGATCAAGGAGGCCATCGCCGCCTCGGCCGCCCGCGCGCAGCAGGCCGGAATCGACGCCATCGAGGTCCACGGCGACCGCCTGGTGGGTTCGCTGTGCTCGGCCATCCTCAACCAGCGCACCGACGAGTACGGTGGCTCGTTCGAGAACCGCGTCCGCTATGCGCTGGAGGTCGTCGCCGCCATTAAGGAGGCCGCGCCGCAGCTGATGGTGGAGTACAAGCTCCCCGTGATCATGGAGAACCCCGACGGCACGCCGCGCGGCAAGGGCGGCCTGCAGCCCGACGAGGCCTGCGAGTTTGCCAAGCTGCTCGAGGGCGCGGGCATCGACATGATCCAGGTCGCGCAGGCCAACCACACCGGCAACATGGGCGACACCATTCCGCCCATGGGCGCCATGCCCTACAACTGGACGCTGCCCGTGGCCGAGCGCGTCAAGGCCCTGGTCTCCGTGCCGGTGGCAACCGTCGGCCGCGTGGTCTCGGTCGAGGCCGGCGAGAAGATTCTGGAAGACGGCGCGGCCGACATCATCGCCTATGGCCGCTCGCTCATGTGCGACCCCGACATTGCGCTGAAGGCCGCCACGGGTGAGCCCATCCGCGAGTGCCTCAACTGCAACAAGGGCTGCGTCGACGCGATTCAAAACCGCAAGTACATCTCGTGCGTGCTTAATGCCGAGAACGGTGACGAGGCGACCATCGCCATCAAGCCGGGCGAGGGCGACAAGAAGATCGCCGTGGTGGGCGGCGGTATTGCCGGCCTGGAGGCCGCGCGCGTGGCGGCCAAGCGCGGCTACGATGTGACCGTCTACGAGGCGAGCGATCATCTGGGCGGCCAGATTGTGCTGGCGGCTGCGCCTCCGCGCAAGGACGAGATCATGCGCTCGGTCGAGTACTACGAGAAGATTCTGCCTGGCCTGGGCGTGAAGGTTGAGCTCAACCACGTCGCTACCGCTGAGGACCTCAACGCCGCCGACGCCGCGATTGTGGCTGTGGGCGCGCACGACGTGGTCATCCCCGTTCCGGGTGCCGACTCGGACAAGGTCGTCTCGAGCTGGGACGTGCTGGCCGGCAAGGTGGAGCTTACGGGCCGCGTCGCCGTCATTGGCGGTGGCCTGGTAGGCACCGAGACTGCCGAGTACCTGCTGCAGCACGGTTGCGAGGTGGCGATCGTCGAGATGCTCGACAAGATTGCCGCGGGCGAGTCCGAGACCATTCTGCCGCTGATTATGAGCGACTTTGCAGAGCACAACGTTGAGCAGCACGTGAAGACCCGCCTGACCGCCATTACCGACGAGGGCGTGGAGGCCATTCGCACCACCGAGGACGGCGCCGAGGAGCCGGTGAAGATCGCCTGCGATTACGTGGTGATGGCCGTGGGCTCCAAGGCCAACGCGTTTGACCTGGACGGCGTGACGGTGCCCGTGACCTGCGTGGGCGACTGCTCGGGCGAGCGCACTGCCGACATTGCGAGCGCCATTCGCACGGCGTATCACGCGGCCAACGAGCTGTAGTTGAACATCGCGGCCAGGCGGGGCGGCAGCACGGACCTGCCTCGCCCGACTGCGTCCCATCGGGTGTCAACCGGGGCGGGGTCTGCAAGCGCAGCAGGTCCCGTCCTTTTTGTTTTGCTCGGGTGGATGGCAATGCGCGGTAATCATGAGGAATGAGGCGTCACTGCCCTGCAGGCCGCTCAAAATTATTGGGGGAGGGGTTAATAATTATTCCCTCTAGACCAAAGGACATAAAGAGATGTCAATTTTGTTGGCAAACGAATGACGATTAGCTGCGAGCTAGCTACCAGCGTAAATAATCGATAAAGAAATGTCGTAAATAGGTGTCAAATGCCCAGATAACGCCGCGTCTATTTTAATTAACTACTTTGAGCAAACAGCAAAATGCTACTATCTAGCGTGCACGTAAGAAAGCAGATTAACGGTTAAGGCTAAGAAGTGGCAGGTATGTCGGAAGCAACAAGGACCCGCACGCATGCGCCCGAGGTTAGGCAGCGCGCCGTCGAGATCCTCCAAGAGGGGGTCGGTCACCGCGCCCTCGCTGCAAAGCTTGGCATTCCCCAGGCCACGGCTCGTCAGTGGGCCCGCGCATATGCCGTGGGCGGTGCCGACGCCGTGCTCAATGCGGGCGCTCGTCATCACACCTATTCGTACGACGTAAAGCTCGCCGTGGTTAAGGACCGTCTGGAAAACGGCCTGACGGTTCGCGAGGCCATGATCAAGCACGGGATTCCCAGCGAGTCTTCGGTTAAGGCCTGGTGCCGCCAGTATCGCGAGAGCGGTGAGTCCGCGCTGGTCGATAAGCCGCGCGGCCGCAAGCCGCGCGTTAAAAAGGCGGAATAGCGAACGGGATGGTGCGCCCACAGGGGCGCATTTTTCTTGCCGCCCCTCTGCTCCAATGCGGACAGACTCCTTACCCCGCACGTACAAAACTCCCCAGTTGACCGAAAACCCGCCGCCGCTACTCCTCAATTGAGCTATAACGTTAAACAATTGCAGCGTTTTTGCATGGGGGAGTGATGGTATGACGCTACTGTATTTCCTTACCCTGTTTCCGCTGGTACCGGCGCTGGGCATGCTGCTCGCGCGCGGTGACCGCGCCCGCGATGCGGTGGGGCTCATAGGTTCCGGCATCATTATGGCGGTGACAGTTGTAGTCGCCGTCATGTTTTTTGGCGCGGGCCCACAGAGCTTTGAGGTCGCCCCCGGCACCTCGCATGTGCTCTCGATCATCAGCTCCGCCATCGATGTCATCCTGTGCGCCGTCATCCTGTACAACGCGTATAAATATAGGAACGCGCTCACCACGGTGCTCGGCATAGTCCAGCTGGTGGGCTCGCTCGCCTTTGCAGCCATGACGCTGCCCGCGGCCGAAGCCGTCACCGCAACGCCGCTCTACCTGGACTATATGAGCGTGATCATGGTCCTCGCCGTCGGCATTGTCGGCAGCCTTATCTGCGTGTATGCCCTGGGCTACATGAAGGACTTCCAGGCCCACGACGAGCACGAGGCCGCGCTGCGCGGACAGACCGCGCCCGACCGTCGCCCGCAGTTCCTGGCGCTTATGTTCCTGTTCCTCTCGGCCATGTTCGTCATCGTGACGAGCGACAACCTTGAGTGGTTGTTCTGCGGCTGGGAAATCACCACCGTGTGCTCGTTCCTTATGATTGGCTATACGCGCACGCCCGAGGCCATCAAGAACGCCTTCACCCAGATCATCCTCAACATGCTGGGCGGTATCGCGTTTTTGGCCGGCCTCATGTACCTGCACGTTAACGGTATGCCGCTGACCATCTCGGGTGTGATCGAGCTTTCCGGCGCCGGAACCGCGCAATCCGCGCTGCTGGTGATGCCGGTCATCCTGCTGTCGCTCGCCGCACTCACCAAGGCCGCACAGATGCCGTTCCATACTTGGCTGCTTGGCGCCATGGTTGCCCCCACGCCCACGAGCGCCCTGCTGCACTCGTCCACCATGGTCAAGGCCGGCGTGTTCCTGATGGTCAAGCTGAGCCCGCTCTATGCCATCTATCCCGTGACCGGGTTTATGGTCACGAGTGTGGGTGCCATCACGTTTTTGCTCGCTGCCCTCATGGCCATCTCGCAGAGCAACGCCAAGCGCGTGCTCGCGTACTCCACCATTTCCAACTTGGGCCTCATCAGTGCCTGCCTGGGTGTCGGTGCGCCCGAGGCCGTATGGGCGGCCATCTTCCTGATCCTGTTCCACACGGTGGCCAAGTCGCTGCTGTTCCTGTGCGTGGGCACGGCCGAGCATCATATCGGCAGCCGCAATATCGAGGACATGGACGGTATGTTCAGCCGCATGCCGCACCTGACGCGTCTGATGATGCTGGGCATCATGGGCATGTTTGTGGCGCCGTTTGGCATGCTCGTGTCCAAGTGGGGCGCCCTGGTGGCGTTTGCCCAGACCGGCAACGTGCTCATGATCATGGTGCTTGCCTTTGGCTCGGCCGCGACGTTTTACTTCTGGGGCAAGTGGCTTGCCAAGCTTTCGGGCGTCGACCCCACGGCTCAAAACGTTGAGGTCAATGTCCATAAGACCGAATGGATGGCGCTCAACACCATCGCCGCGCTGCTGATTCTGTGCTGCGTGGCGTTCCCGGTTATCTCGAGCGGTCTGGTGTCGCCTTACTTGGCCATGGTGTTTGGCCGCGTGCCGTACGTTATCGGCAAGGATGCCATGTATCTAATGGTGGTTATCGTGGCTTTTATCGCCGTGGTGTTGCTGACTTCATTCCGTGTGAGCAACAAACCGCACGTAAACGTATATCTTTCGGGCGTGGGAACCGACAATTACCGCCATTTCCGCGGCTCGATGGGACACGAGGTGAAGGCCGAAAAGCGCAATTGGTACTCGGAGGACGCCCTTGGCGAGAAGCGTATTAGTCCCGTGGGTAGCGTCGTGTGCTGCAGCATTATCTTGTTTGCGCTGCTGTGTTGCGCGTGGATTGGGCCCGAGCGGCTTGCCATGAGCGCGCCCTCGGTGCTGCGCGGTAAGTATTTCGAAGGCTCGGGCGTCGTGGGCATATTTATTGGCACCGTGGCGTTTGCCCTGCTGGCGCCGCTTGTGGGCGGCCTGATCGACGGTGTTGACCGCAAGCTTTCGGCCCGCATGCAGGGCCGCGTGGGTCCGCGCCTGCTCCAGCCTTTCTACGACGTTGCCAAGCTGCTGCGCAAAGCTCCCGCCAGCGTAAACACCATGGACGATACCTACATGGCGTGTGCGCTCATCTTTACCGTCGTGGGCGGCGGCATCTTTGTGTCGGGCTCCAACACGCTGCTGTGCGCCTTTATGGTGACGCTCGCCGCGATCTTTGTGGTGTTGGCGTCCGCCTCGACGCAAAGCCCGTTTGCCCAGGTCGGCGCCGATCGTGAGTTGCTGCAGGTTATGAGTTACGAGCCCGCCGTTCTGCTGATGAGCGTGGGCCTGTACCTTGCCACCGACAGCTTCGATTCCATCGCCGTGACGGGGCAGTCGGCCCCCATCATCGTGTACAGCGCGCCCATTTTCCTCGCGCTGCTCGCGGTGCTCACCATCAAGCTGCGCAAGTCGCCGTTTGACCTTTCGTACTCGCATCACGCGCATCAGGAGATCGTCCAGGGCGTCGCCACCGAGATGAGCGGCGGCACGCTGGCCAAGATGACCCTTATGCACTGGTGCGAGACCGTGCTGTTTTTGATGTGGGTGGGCATGTTCTTTGTTTGGGACAACCCCGTGAGTTGGGTGGTCGCCCTGGTCGTGATGGCCGCGACGTACTTTGTCGAGGTGCTGATCGACAACACCTTCGCGCGCAGCACCTGGCGCAGCTGCTTTAAGCTCGGCTGGGGCGTAGCGCTGGTGTTTGGCCTGCTCAATCTTATGCCCATCCTCGTCGACGTATTTATTTAGGAGGCGGCATCCATGGATCATAAAATGTCGCGCTCGCCGTGGGTTATTCATTACGACGGCTCGAGCTGCAACGGATGCGATATCGAGGTGCTGGCCTCGCTCACGCCGCTGTTCGATGCGGAGCGCTTTGGCGTGGTCAACACCGGCAACCCCAAGCATGCGGACATCTTTTTGGTGACGGGGTCGGTCAATGCCCAGAACCTGCCCGTCGTGCGCCAGATCTACAACCAGATGCTCGAGCCCAAGTGCGTGGTGGCGTGCGGCATCTGCGCGTGCTCGGGCGGCGTATTCCGCGATGCCTACAACGTGATCGGAGGCGTGGACCGCGCGATTCCCGTGGACGTATACGCGCCCGGGTGCGCCATTCGTCCCGAGACGGTGATTGATGCCATCGTGGAGGCGTGCGGCATCCTGGATCAGAAGGAGGCCGTGATGCGTGCTGGCGGTGACCCGCTTACCGTGGGCGGTGCTGCTACCTGGGATGGCGGCGTTGAGCTGGGCGAGGACGGGTTTGTGGCCGCGGCTGGGGCCGGCGACGCGCCCGCTGCTGGCGACGCACCTGCTGGGATGCCCGCAGCTGCAAAGGAGGCCGAGTAATGCAAAAGGCTATCTATACCATCGTCGGGATCGACGAGCTCCTGTCGCATGTCCAGGCGCTCAAGGGCGTCGGCGCGCGCTTTGTGCAAATGCACGCCGAGCGCAACGTCGACGACGGCACGTATCGCTTGGTCTATACGTTTATCAACGTTCGTGCTGCTCAGGAGCATATCGCGCGGGACGGAAACTATGCGATTGAGAACCTGGTAGTCGAGGGTATCGATCAGTATCAGGAGATTCCGTCCATCAGCTCGTACTATCCGGCGGTGTTCCCGTTTGAGAACGAGGCGCACGACCTGTTTGGTCTTGCCATTACCGACATGCAGCTCGACTTTAAGGGCTTTTTCTACCAGGTTTCGACTGCCGAGCCCATGAGCGTTATCACGCCCGAGGTGAAGGCCGCGCGCGAGAAAGCCATGAAGGTCCGTGCCGCTGCCGAGGCCAAGGCGCGCAAGGCCGCGGCCGAGAAGGCTGCTACTGCCACGGCCGCTGCGGGGGAGGGCACTGCGGGCGCTGGCGATGCTGCGGGCGCTGCCGTCGCTCAGCCCGCTGCGGCTGCCGGCTCCGATGCTCAGCACGATGAAACTGCTGCGAAGGCCGCGCTCAAGGCTGCCGAGATGGAGGCAAAGCTCGCCGCCATGGATCCCGAGAAAGCGGCCAAGGTCCGCGCGGCGCTTGCCGCCAAGGCCGCCCGCGACAAGCAGAAAAAGGAGGCGTAAGGTCCATGGCACATCGCTCCGTTATTCCGTTTGGCCCGCAGCACCCGGTGCTGCCCGAGCCGCTTCATCTGGACCTGGTAATCGAGGACGACCGCGTCATCGAGGCAATTCCGCAGATCGGCTTTGTGCACCGCGGGCTCGAGAAGCTCACCGAAAAGCGCGACATGCACCAGTTTGGCTACATCGCCGAGCGCATCTGTGGCATCTGCGCCGTGGGCCACAGCTACGGTTATGCCAGCGCCTGCGAGCGCATGCTCGACATCGAGGTGCCCGGCCGCGTGCAGTATATCCGCACCATTTTGCACGAGCTTTCGCGTATTCATTCGCACCTGTTGTGGCTGGGTCTGCTCGCCGACGCCTTTGGCTTCGAGGCACTGTTCTATCGTTCGTGGACCCTGCGCGAGCAGATTCTCAAGATCTTCGAGAGCACGTGCGGTGGCCGCGTGATTCTGTCGATCAACGAGATCGGCGGCCTTAAGCACGATATCGAGGACTCCGAGCTGGCGGGTATTGTCCAGACGCTCGACGCCATGCGCCCCGACTACGAGGCCCTGGTGCATACGTTTTTGGACGACAACAGCTGCGGCGAGCGCCTGCATGGCGTGGGCGTGATTAGCAAGAAAGACGCGCTGGCGCTTTCGATGGTCGGTCCGTTTGGGCGCGCCTCGGGCGTGGACTACGACGTGCGCATGTTCGGTGACGGCGCTTATGCGGATCTGGCTGCGTTTGAGCCCATCGTTGCTACCGATGGCGACTGCTATGCCCGCTGCCAGGTGCGTTGCGCCGAGGTCACGCAGGCCATGGACATCATTAAGGAGCTTGTGGGCAAGATACCGCACGACGGAATCGGCAGGCGCACCAAGCTCACGCCGGCCGACGGCGCGCGCGGCGAGGTTGTGATTGAGCAGCCGCGCGGCGAGGCGTATTACTATGTGCGCGGCAACGGCACCAAGAACCTGGACCGTTTTCGCGTGCGCACGCCGACGTCGCAGAACCTGGCGGGTCTGACGCATGCACTGCAGGGCGTGCTCCTTGCCAACGTGCCCATGATTATCCTGACCATCGACCCCTGCATTAGCTGCACGGAAAGGTAGGCGCGGCATGAGTTTGCTGACATTTGCCAAGACGGCCTTTGGTTCTATGGTCAAGCAGCCGGTAACGGTGTGCTATCCGCAGGAGAAGCTCGCGGCGCCCGAGCGCCTGCGCGGGCACATCGTTAACGACATGGACGTGTGCATTTGCTGCGGCATGTGCGCGCGTCGCTGCCCGGCGGGCGCGCTCGCGGTCGATCGCAAGGGTGGAACGTGGTCGATCGACCCGTATGCCTGTGTGGTGTGCGGTGAGTGCATCGAGAGCTGCCCCAAGCACTGCCTGACTATGGACACCGCCCGCACCCCAGTCGCAGCGGACAAGACTCCCACGGTAGAAACTAAGCCGGAGTAGCGCTGGAATAGAGCTGGAATAGGGGCCGGAGGGGCAAAAATGCCCCACCGGCCCCGCGCGTGAACGCGCGGTTGGGCTGCCACGAACAAAACTATGCCGGATTACGGGGCTGGATAGCGAACCTCCCACCATACGGAAAATCCCAAAAACAAAACCGCAGGTAGATAGCCTGCCGTTTTTCAAAAAATGAGGGTATGGATGAGGGTCCCGACTTTAGCCCCGTAATCCGGCATAGTTTTGAAATGGCATCATATCCGTAACAGCCTTGAACTCCCGTGGACGGAGGGAAACGGATCATTTTTGCCTTGTGAGGGCTGCCGCGTGACCCGTCTGCCACGAAATAGGCCCATCTACTACGTTTGGGTGGCTACCCTCAACCACGGCGAAAAACGCGAAAAGAAAACCGCAGGTAGAACGCCTGCGATTTTGCATGAAACGCGATTGTGGTCGGGGGTACCGGACTAAACGTAGTAGATAGGCTCATTTCGTGGCGAGCGCCGTCGACTGCTCCCTCGGGGATGGAGGAAAACGGGCCCTTTTGCCCCGTCCATCTTGAGTCGCACCCGTTTTCCTGCGAAAACGCCGTGTCTCAACTTTGGTGAGACATTTGTCTCACGCCAAAAACCGAATCTGGAACATGTGTCACCTGCCCAAATTGTGTCTCATTTCGTAACTTTAGGCTGTTGCAAGGTCTGAGACCGCGAGAAGGGAGACACGATGGGTAAGTACACGAGGGGTCTCTTGGCGGTGATACTGGCCGTAGTGCTGGTGTTGCCAGCCGCAGCATTCGCCATGCTGCCCGAGGCCAACGCCAGGTCCAGCACAGGAATGGACGGACCGATAATGACCGGAAAGGTCGCCGACCCCGACACCAGCGGTCGCTGGGAAATCTGGGCGGCAGGCCACGGTGGCAATAAGGTAACGACCCAAAACGTCGGTCGAATCTGGACCGACAAGACGGTCAAGGCAACCGAGGAAAACGAAGAGTCGGACTTTTTGACCACGCTTTCGGCGATGTCCTCGACGTCTAATTCAACCGTGACGGTCACCACGCCGCTTGACATCGTGATGGTGCTGGATGCCTCTGGCTCGATGGATGATCCTATGGGTGGCGGAGATTCCACCAAGCGTATCGATGCACTGAAGAGCGCTGCGAACAGCTTTATCAATACCATTGCCAAGCAAAACGAGGGTATCGAGGGTGTCGATAGGCAGCACAGGGTTGCCATTGTTAAGTTTGCGGGTGATAAGACCAATAAGGTCGGCAATGACCAGTACAAGAAAGGGCAATTTTGGTACAACAACTCGCAGGTGATGAAGGGTTTGACCGATTGCTCTGGCGGCAACGTGAAAGTTCTTGAGGATACAGTTGCTGGAATCAAACCAAGCGGTGCCACGCGTGCCGACTATGGTCTGGAACTGGCCGGGGATATCACTTCTGGCCGCGCAGATGCCAAGAAGATCGTTGTGTTCTTTACCGACGGCAAGCCAACGAGCTTCAGCGAGTTTGATTCTGACGTCGCCAAGGGTGCCGTGACGGCTGCCAAGAAGATGAAGGATGGCAAAGCCACCGTTTATACCATCGGCATCTTTAGTGGAGCGGACCCCGCTGACGATCCCTCGAAAGAGGGGACAAGCGACGTCAACAAGTTTATGCACGCCGTGTCGAGTAATTATCCCGATGCCACGTCGTATGCGAGCGACAAGCTTGGCACACGCGCGGAAAACTCCGACTACTACAAGTCGGCGACCAACGCCGAAGAGCTCAAGAAGGTCTTCGACGACATCTCACAGGCCATCACATCGGAGGCGCCTTATCCGACCGAAATCCATAAGGGCTACGACGAGACCAAGTCCGGCTACATTACGTTTACCGACGAGCTGGGCGACTTTATGCAGGTCGACGGATTTACCGAAGTCGTCATCAACGGCACGCCGTTTACCGAGGCGAGCAAGACGTTCAACAAAGAAACCAATACCGACACATACGAGTTCACCGGCAAGGCAAAAGACCTGCTCATCACCGTGCAGCGTGCTGGCGCTGACAATCCCCAGAAGGGCGATATCGTAACGGTTAACATTCCTGCGTCGTTGATTCCGCTGAGCCACTTTAAGACCGTAGACGGCAAGCTTTCGGTCGCCAACGTTAAGCCCATTCAGGTGAAGTATACCTCGAGCGTGAAGAGCGCCGCACTTGACAACCTGTTTACGCCCGAGAAGGTCACGGGGCTCAAGGACTACATCGAGCATAATACGACTGTCGTTGACGGCACCAAGACCGTGAGCTTCTACGCGAACAAGTGGAGCGGTGGTGCGTTGGGTGATACGGTTGCGACCTTTGAGCCGGCCGACACCAACCGCTACTACTACTTCCAGAAGCAGACTCCCATTTACACGGACAAGGACTGCACACAGCCCGCAAAGAATTCACTGGCAGATACCGGCACCTATTACTACAAGGATGAGTTTGAGGAGCAGGGCGAGAACGGCGAGGCCAAGCCCGCCACCACCGTCATCGAGTTTATCGGCGGCGACGCTGCGAAGTTTGACGGCGCTATTGTTGCCGACGAGGGCGGCAACCTTTCGTTTAGCGTGGGAACCGCGCGCCTAGCCTTTATCGACGAGCTCCACACCACCAAGGAGAGTGTGGACGACAACAACACTGGCACCGCGACCGACGTTCTCAACCCCAAGTGGAACAACATGTCCGCCAAGGCGGCCGCGACGCATGTCAATTCCTACCTGGGCAACAACGGCAAGATCAGCTTTGCGTATGACATGACGCCGGCAATGGTGAACACCAAAGCCAGCTTTGGTCTAACCAAGGTGCTCGAGGGCCGCGACTGGAGGGATACTGACGCGTTTGAGTTTGGCCTGACGTCCGAGAACGGCGCCCCGATGCCTGCGACTACGACTGCGATCGTGCGCAAGGCTGACCTGGACGACAAGGGCAAGGCTGTCATCGACTTCGGCACGGTCGAATACACCGAACCTGGCACGTACGTCTACAAGGTCAGTGAAAAGCACGCCGGGACCACGATTGACGGCATCGCCTACAGCGGTAACGTCGCGGAGATCACCGTGACGGTGAAGCCCAATAAGAAGGGCGAACTGAGCGCTGACGTGAAGGCGACCTCGGGTGAGACCGAGTTCAAGAACGCCTACGCTACGAATCCTGTTGAGTCCAGCGTAACCAGTCAGATTGCCGTGACCAAGTCTCTGACCGGGCGCGACCTTACGGTCGGTGAGTTCAGCTTTGAGCTGCGCGAGATTAAGGATGAGGACTCTGAGCTTATCGAGACCGTTAAGAACGCTGCCGACGGCAAGGTGACGTTCAGTGCCATCAAGTACACCGAGATCGGCCAGCACACCTACAAGCTGCATGAGGTTAAGGGCAACTCCGGCGGTATTGACTACGATGACGCGGTCTACACCATCGTGACGACCATCGCCGATAACGGCAAGGGCCAGCTGGTTGCCACGCACGAGCTGAAGGACGCCAAGGACGTCAAGAGCATCGAGTTCAAGAACGCCTACACCACGAATGCTACCGAGGCATCGCTTGCGGGTATCAAGAATCTGCAGGTTGACGACGCTCTGACCCCGGCTGATATCACCGGCAAGTTCACCTTTACCGTGACCGGTGAAGAGGGCGCACCTATGCCTGCGAGCACGAGCGTGCACAACGACATTGACGGCAAGGTCGACTTTGGCAAGATTACCTTTACGCTCGACGACCTTAACAAGGCTGTGGGTGAGAAGCCCGAGAAGCGCGAGCACACCTTTACCTACACCGTGACCGAGTCCGGTGAGGTCGCTGGCGTGACCAACGACGCTAAGCCGTCGCGCGAGGTTTCCTTCACCGTGACCGATGACGGCAAGGGGAATCTGCGCGTATCCCGCAAGCCGGACGGTGATGCGGCCTTCACGTTCACCAATACCTATAACGTGACGCCTGTCGAGACGAGCGTCACCGACCAGATCACCGCGAACAAGGTCCTGACCGGGCGTGAGCTCAAGGAAGGCGAGTTCTCCTTCGAGCTCGTCGAGGGCGATAAGGTTGTCGCTACCGGCACTAACGCTGCCGACGGCGCGATCACGATGGGCAAGGTCGCATACGACAAGCCCGGCAAGCACGCCTACACGCTGCGCGAGATCAAGGGCGGAACCACCAGCAAGGGCATCACCTACAGTGACGCCAAGTACACCATCGAGACCACCATCACGGACAACGGCGACGGCACCC
This sequence comes from uncultured bacterium, assembly GCA_905215755.1. Taxonomy (GTDB): domain Bacteria; phylum Actinomycetota; class Coriobacteriia; order Coriobacteriales; family Coriobacteriaceae; genus Collinsella. The sequence continues at coordinate 12,543 of CAJMRE010000016.1, read as the reverse complement.
TCAAGGCCGAGCATGTCCTGAAGGACGCCACGGCTGCGACTTTCAAGAACACCTACAGCGTGGCCCCGCTCGATGCGGAGCTCGACTTTGACCTGAGCAAGGTCATCAGCGGCCGCGACTGGACGGATGGGGACGAGTTCAGCTTTACCATCACCGCCCCCGAAGACGCCCCACTGCCCGATCCCGCAACCGTAACCGTGAGCAAGAAGGACGCGAAGGACGGCATTGCCGCCATCAAGTTCGGCAAGATTCACTACGCTGCCGCCGGAACCTATAAGTACGAGATTCGCGAGAACGCGGGCAGCACGGTCGGCATGACGTATGACGCGCATGTCGCAACCGCCGAAGTGACCGTGACCGAGAACGGCGATGGCAGCCTGACCGCCAACGTCACCAAGAAGGAAAACGGACGCTTTACCAACACGTACCGCACTGAGCTTAACTACACCGCGGCCGGCGGTCTGTGGCTCAGCAAGTATCTGGACGGCCGCCCCATGACCGAGGGTCAGTTCACCTTTACCGTGACACCTGCTGACGACGCTTCGGCTTGCGCGCTCGGTCTGCTGCCCGGGGCTAATAGCTTCAAGTCCCCCGCAGCGGCAGAGGCAACGGTCGGACTGATCGACATTCTGGCTGGTCATGAGGTTATATTTACGCAGGCTGACGCCGGCAAGACCTTTACGTACACCGTGGCCGAGAAGAACGACGGCCAGCCCGGTTACACCTACGACGACGCCGTGCGCACGGTGACGATCGCCATCGCCGACGACACCGCCGGCACGCTCACTGCTACGACGACCGTTTCCGGCGGTCCCGAGGGCACGCATGAGACGGTCCACAAGAGTGGCGAGAACAAGGTCGAGAAGGCCCTGGTGCCGTTCCACAACAGTTACAGCGCTACGACCAACACGCCTGGCGGCACCGCCGCTCAGGTCGTTGCCACCAAGACTCTGACCGGCCGCCCGATGGCCGACGGCGAGTTCTGGTTCGGCATCGCCTATCAGGGTGAGCTTGTGGCATACGAAAACCTCAAGCCCAATATCGGCGGGCACGTGAGCTTTGATACGCTGCACTACGACACTAAGATGCTTGCTAATCTTGAGGCTGCTGGGCTTGCTTATCGTACCGATAAGGACGGTAAGCTTGCCTGGACCATTAACTACACGGCCTACGAAGATTTATTCGGGCTGCCGAATGGCGTTTCCGCTACAACGTGGAGCTTTGGCTTTAAGGTTATCGTCGTCGACAACGGTGACGGTACCCTGACGGCAACGGTCGACTACGGCGGCGTCGAGCCCTTGTTCGAAAACGTCTACGGCGCCGAAGCCGTCGATGCCGCGCTCACCGGCACTAAGAAGCTCCAAGCTGCCGAGGGCCTGACCCCGGCTGACATCACGGGCAAGTTCACCTTTACCGTGACCGCCGACGAGGCTGGTGCCCCGATGCCCGAGCGCACGACCGCAACCAACGACGCGGCTGGCAACGTGGGCTTTGGCAAGATCCACTTTACGCTCGAGGACCTCAACCGCGCTCTGGGCGTGACGGACGATGCGACCGATAAGGCCGAGGCAGACGAAGCTGACGAAGCCGAGGCCAACGCCGGCGAGGCCGAGGTTGACGCCGACGCTGCCGACACCGACGAGTCCAACGACGAGTCCGAGCCCGCAGCCCCCACCGCTCCGCGCTCGCACACCTTTACCTACACGGTGACCGAGTCCGGTAGTGCCCCTGGTGTGACCAACGACGCCAACGCCATGCGCAAGGTTTCCTACACCGTGACTGACGACGGTACCGGACATCTGCGTGTCGTGCGCGAGGGCGACGACGGTGCTGCCTTCACGTTCACCAACACCTACGGCGTGGCACCTACCGATTCTTCCGTGACCGATCAGGTCAAGACGGTCAAGCGTCTGACCGGACGCGACCTTGCAGCTGGCGAGTTCACGTTTGAGCTGCTCGAGGACGGCGTGGTTGTCGCGAGCGGCACCAATGACGTCGACGGTAACGTTACGCTGAGCCCGATCCGCTACGAGGCGCCCGGCACGCACACGTACATGCTGCGCGAGGCTTGCCCCAACGCGCTCGGCCTGCACAAGGGCGTCACCTATGACGGCGCGACCTACACCGTCGTGACCACCGTCTCCGACAACGGCGACGGCACGCTGACCGCGACGCACAAGCTCGAGGGAACCACCGAGTCGGCTGGCTTTACCAACAAGTATCACGCCATGCCCACGCAGGTTTCCATCGGGGCCATCAAGGTGCTCGAGGGACGTGAGCTCAAGAAGGACGAGTTTAGCTTTAAGCTCGTTGGCGAGGACATCGAGTCTACGGTTACCAACGATGCCGACGGCAAGATCAACTTCGACAAGTTCGAGTACGACGAGCCTGGTACGTACGTCTACACCGTCAGCGAGGTCAAGGGCGACGAGGCCGGTATGACCTACGACAAGTCCGTCTTTACCGCGACCGTCAACGTGGTCGACGACGGTGAGGGTAACCTCAAGGCGAGCGTTACCTATACCAAGGGCGACAAAAGCGTCGAGGGTATCGTGTTCAACAACGCGTACAAGAAGCCCGAGACTCCTACGCCGGCACCCGATCCCGGCACGCCCAAGACCGTGACGAACATCGTCAAGACGGTCAAGGGTTTCCTGCCCACCACGGGCGACCAGCAGGCTGCCGCTCTGCTTATGGCATTTGTCATCGCCATGGCCGGCGTCGGAGCCCTGGTCTGGGGTATCCGTAAGCGCTAGGCACGCTGGCAGCGCCCGGGGCCAGAAGGCCCCGGGCGGCCGGCGGGGAGCCAGAACATAGCCCCACCCCCAGCCCCAGCCGCCACGGAGGTATCTCCCTCCTCCGTGGCGGCGCTTTTGTGCGTAGGCGAGAAGGGTTCGCCACGAAACCGGCCCATCTACTACGTTTAGCCCCTTACCCCCAACCATGCCGAAAAGCGCAAAAACAAAACCGCAGGTAGAACGCCTGCGGTTTTGTTCAAAACGAAGGTATGGTCAGGGGTATCGAGTCAAACGTAGTAGATGGGCCGATTTCGTGGCGGGCGGTTTCGGCTGATCCATTGGGGACGGAGGAAAACGGCTCATTTTGGTCCCGCGAGGCTGGCGGAGACACTCGTGCAGGGCCGCCCGAACAAAACTATGCCGGTTTACTACGATGAATCCGAGATTCCTGACCACACCCGCATTTTTGCAAATATCGCAAGTGTTCTACCTGCGGTTTTGTAAGTGCGCAATTTGCCGTGGTCGGAGATATGCGGTTCATCGTAGTAAACCGGCATAGTTTTGAAATGGCATCAAATTGGCGGCAGCCAGCGGCTAGCCTCGCAGATAGGCGATGGCGATTTGGGTGCGGTTGCGTAGCCCCATTTTGGCTAGGATCGAGCTGATGTGGTTGCGCACGGTGCCTTCGCCCATATAGGCGGTGGCAGCGATCTCCTTGTTGTCGAGGCCGCGGGCGATGAGCTCGGCGACTTCGAACTCGCGGTCGGTCAGGCCGGCAAAGGCGGCGGGCCGGCGGGTCGCGCCGGCCTCGACGTCCGCCCCATCAAAGTTGATATCTTCGATCGCCTTGCCCTCGAGCACGCGTTTGCCGTCCATGACCTGCGCCAACGCCGGCGGAATGGCAGCGACATCGGTCTTGATCAGGTAGCCGCGGGCGCCCAGCTTGAGCGCCGACACAATGTACTCGTCATCCGAGAACGTCGTCAGAAACACCACGCGCGCCGCAGGGTCGTGCTCAAGGATCTCGCGCGCGGCCGAAAGGCCGTCGCGTCCCGGCATCTGGATGTCGAGCAGCGCGATATCGGGTGCGTGCTCGGCGTAGAGCGCCACCGCATCGTTGCCGTTGGCACCGGTGCCCACCACTTCGATCTGCGGCTGGGCGCCCAAGATAATCTTGAGCGAATCGACCACCAAGCGGTCGTCGTCGACAACGATGAGCCTCATCGGCCCTCATCTCCTTGCTGTTTGGGAACGGTGGCAAACACACGCCAGCCGCCGGCGCCGGCACGCGGGCCGGCGGTGAAGGTGCCGCCAAGCGCCTCGATGCGCTCGCGCATGGAGGCGAGCCCCATGCCCTCCGCGGTGCCGCGGCCGCTTGCTTGGACCTCATCCACGCCATCGTCGGTAACAATGAGCTGGTAAAACGACGGATGCTCCATGCACCGTACGGTGACGGTCTGGGCGCAAGCGTGGCGTATGGTATTGGAGAGCGCTTCGCGCAGGACCGCTGCAAAGCAGTTGGCGACGTTTGCGGGCGCATGTTCGGCCATAACTTCAAGCTCAATCTGCGGGCCGCCGTCCGAGCGTGTGCCTTCGACAATGCGTTCGAGCTGCACGGAAAGGTCGACGGCGTTGTCGTTGAGCGCGTGGACGCTGGCGCGCACAAGCTGGAGCGCCTCGTCAACCGTGCATTTAACGTCGGCGAAATCGGCGGCGACGCCAGGCTCGTCGGCGTGGACCACGCGTAGGGCTTCGGCCTGCAGTGAGGCGCGCGTGAGCTGGTGCCCGACGTTATCGTGGATCTCGCGCGCGATGCGGGCGCGTTCGGCGAGCGTCGCGAGCTCGACTTCGTAGTCCTGGCGATCGGCAAGATCGCGGTTGCGCGCCTCGAGCGCGAGGGCTCGTTCCTGCAGCTCGTCGCGGGTGCGGCGCATGCGCCGCTGCTCGCGCTCCAACTGGGCGGTGCGTAGCGATAGCAAGGTGGCGGCAACCGAAAGGATGGCGGTCAGCAGGAGCGTTCGTGCGGTAAGCGCATCGGCGCGAAGGTCCGCGACGAGCGCAAAGGCAAAGACGGAGCCAATGCCCAACGCGACCCAGGCGTGCTCGCGGCGCACGCGTCGCGCGATGTCATAGAGGGCGAGAGGCGCAAACGGCACAAACGGCGGCACGAAGACAGCCGCGATGATGCAGGCGTAGCTCGCTGCCTCGCTTGCGCGTCGGGTGCGTTTCCCCTGTGCGACCTCGGCCAGCGAGGTGGCAATAATGCCAAGGCAAAACGCCACAACCAGACGAGCGTCCACGGCAAGACCCATGGCGGCCGCAATACAGCACGCCAGCACGATCGATTTGTCGAAAAGCCTGTTCATACGGGTATTGTACGCGAAGCTGCGCGTGGTGGAGGGGCCGCCTAGCGCAACCGTGACATTCCTCCCGCACGGTGGGGCGGTCGCGTCAGCGGGCCACGCGACCGAGCCCCCGCACTCGTGACAAAGCTCACTGGTGCGCGCCGTCCGCTCCTGCGATGATGCAATCGTACCGGGCCGCAATCAACAGAAGGGCCGCCTCATGACAGACATCGTCCACGTCGAAAACCTCGTCAAGCGCTACGACGACCTTATCGCGCTTGACCACTTTAACCTCAGCATCGCCCCCGGCGAGATCTTTGGCCTGCTGGGCCCCAACGGCTCGGGCAAGACCACGTCCATCAACTGCATTCTGCAGCTGCTCGCCTACGACAAAGGCACCATCGAGCTGTTCGGCGAGCCCATGACGCCCGCCCGCTACGACCTCAAGCGCCGCATCGGTGTGGTGCCGCAGCAGGTGGCGGTGTTTGACGAGCTTACGGTGCGCGAGAACATCGACTATTTCTGCAGCCTTTACGTCAACGACCGCAAGCGCCGCCGCGCGCTGGTGGACGAGGCGATCGACTTTGTCGGGCTGGGCGACTTTACCAAGTTTCGCCCCGGCAAGCTCTCGGGCGGCCTGGCGCGTCGCCTCAACATCGCCTGCGGTATCGCGCACAAGCCCGAGCTCATCTTCTTTGACGAGCCCACGGTGGCGGTCGACCCGCAGAGCCGCAACGCCATCCTGGAGGGCATCTGCCGCTTGCGCGACGAGGGCGCCACGGTGGTGTATACCAGCCATTACATGGAGGAAGTCGAGCAGATTTGCAGTCGCATCATGATCATGGACGGCGGACGTGTGCTGGCGCAGGGCACCAATGACGAGCTCAAACGCATGATTCAAATGGGCGAGCGCGTGACTGTCGAGGTCGGCGCCGTCGAGACCGCCACGGTCGAGCGGCTGCGCGCCCTCGAGCACGTGCTTTCGGTTGAGCTGTCCGGCGGCGAGCTCGTCTGCACCTGCGAAGCGAGCCCGCACAATTTGGTCGACATCCTCGACACGCTGCGCGCCGCCGATGTGGCGCTCGGCCGCGTGTGGAGCGAGCCGCCGACCCTCAACGACGTGTTCCTCGAGATCACCGGCCGCGAGCTGCGCGACTAGGGGGCAGTCATGTTCAACACCATCATCACTACGGTCAAGACGCTGCTGCGCCGGCCGAGCACGTGGGTCTGGGGCGCTCTCTTTCCCATCGCACTTTCCACGATGTTCATGTTTATGTTTGCGAATCTGAGCTCTGACGGCACGGTCGACCCGGTACCGGTTGCCGTCATAGCGGACGAGGCCTGGGACGCCTCGACCTTTAAGGACGTGGCGACGTCGCTTGCCAAGGAGAGCGACAATCAGCTGCTCGAGATCCACGAGTGCGACGACGCAGCCGATGCGAACCGTGTGCTTAAGGCCGGCGAGGTCGCGGGCATCTATACGGTCGACGACGCGGGCGCACCCAAGCTCACGTTGCTGTCGAGCTACGACAGCTCGCGTGCCTCAACGGTGCTCACCGACCGCAGCATTCTGGAGACGGTGGCAAGCTCGTATACACAAAATGCCGAGCTCATGTCTCAGATTGCCCAGGACAACCCGGCGGCGCTCGCCGACCCGGAGGCGGTTGCGCGCGCCCTGTCGCTCGAGGGCGGCACCCGCCGCGTAAGCCTGACACGCACCACGCCCGATGGCACGGTCATCTACTATTACGCGCTCTTTGGCCTGGTCGCGATGATGTCTGCGGAGTTTGCCGCCTTGAGCGTCGTCGATCTGCAGCCCAATCTGTCGGGCCTTGGCGCGCGCCGCTGCGCGGGCGGTCTTTCCAAAACGGCGTCGCTGGCCGGTATCTTTGTGGGCTCGTGGCTGGTCTCCTTTGCCTCGATGGCGATCGCGATCGGCTACGTGCGCCTGGTTGTGGGCGTCGACTTTGGCGGGCGCGAGGGGCTGTGTCTGGTGGGCGGTGCCGCTTCCGCGCTTGCCGCCACGGGCTTGGGACTCTTTGTGGGCACGCTTCCCGTTAAGGGCGGCAAGGCATCCAAGTCGGGCATCCTCACAGGCTTTGCCACCACGTGCGCTTTGTTCGCTGGGCTCTACGGCGAACCGGCGATGGCGCTTGCCGATGACGTCGCCCGCGCCTGTCCGGCCGAGTGCTGGCTCAACCCCGTCAAGCTCATCTGCGACATGTTCAACCGCCTGTATTTCTTTGAGGACCTGGATCCTTTTGCCGTTCGCGCCGGCGCACTGGTCCTCATGGCACTGCTGTTCGTTGCCGCCGCCACGCTGATCTTTGGAAGGAGCCGCTATGAGCACCTTTAAGACCGCGCTTCGCATGGCGCTCGCTCACCCGTTCTACCTGCTCATCTACACGGTGTTCATTTCGCTGATGGGCGTATTCATCGCGGCATCGGTGAGCTGGAACTCGTCGCAGCTCACCGAGTACAAGCCCTACGACGCCAACGTGATCGTGGTCGACCGCGATGGCAGTGATCTTTCACGTGCGCTCACCAAGCACCTAGGTTCGCGGTTTGACCTGGTCACGGGCGTCGGCGATGACACGTACGACCTTGCGGACGCGCTCTCCAAGAGCAACAGCGCCAAGGGCAGCGCCGACTGCGTGTTCTTTATCCCGGAGGGGTTCGAGGACGACCTGGTCGCGGCTGCCCGCGCGGGGGAGTCCCTGCCCAAGCTCGATGTGACCTACGGTGCCGGCACCATGGCGGCGGCGCTTTCGTCTGCCGAGGCCTCGCGCTGGATCTCGCTCGCGGGCGCTGCGGCGGCGCTTGAGCCCACTGCCTCCAACGGCGACGTTGCCAAGGCCGCCGAACATGCCGCTGCAAAGCGCGCGGAGGTCCAGATCGAGCGGGTCAAGGTCGACTCGGCTGCTGCCGCCACGCTCGAGTCGTACTTCAACTTTGGCGCGTACGCGATTATCTCGTCGGTCATCGTATCGGTGGGGTTGGTGCTCTCGGGCATGAACGAGCCCGAGCGCGTGCGTCGTATGGATGCCGGCCCAATCTCCGAGCGCCAACGTTCGCTTGCCGTGTTTGCCGCCGCCGCCGTGCTCACCGTCTGCATCTGGTTTGTGTCGAGCATGATGGGCGTCGTGGGCTTTGCCGGCGCGGTCGCCGAGGTCGGCGTGGGCCGTGTGTGCCTGGCACTGGCGGCGACGTTTGCCCTGGCGTGCACGCCGCTGGCCGTTGGCTTTGCCCTTTCGAGCCTGGGTGCGCGCGAGGAGCTGCTCAATGGCGTGGGCAACCTGCTCGGCATGCTCATGACGTTTTTGGGCGGCGCTTGGATGCCGCTGTCGCTGATGGGCCCGGCCGTGCAGACCGTGGCGCACTTTGTGCCGACATATTGGGTGAACGATGCGATCGGCAAGGCGCTCGCGTCGGACCTGACGTCTGCCATGTTGGGCGACATCGCCTGCGACCTGGGCGTCACCGTGCTCTTCGCCGCCGCCATTGCCGCCGTAGGTCTGGCTCTCGCACGCGCCAAATCCCGCGCCTAACCGCCTAGTCGTTGGGGACGTTCTTAAACGACTAGCCATCGGGTGGGTACTCATTGGGGACAGACTTAAACGACTAGTCATTGAGGACAGTCTTTGCCGAACCGCCGGCTTGCCGGCCGGGTTGCCAAGGACTGTCCCCAGCTGCCGGCAGAAAGGGAACGTCCCTAACTGCCGGGTGGCGAAAGAGTGTCCCCAACAGCTAGTCATTTAAGAACGTCCCCAATGACTAGTCTGAAATAAAATCCAGGCCTCGCTCCAAAATAGTTCGCCATGGTTTACTATTACGTTCATAAAGTAGTACTAGGCTAACAATGGGGGATACCATGGCAACGCAGGAAGCCTACGTCCAGGTTAAGGATCTCAAAAAGCACTACGGCGACGGTGATGCGCGCCTGACGGTACTCGATGGCATCGACACGTCCATCAACCGAGGCGAGATCTGCGTCATGCTGGGGCCCTCGGGCTCGGGCAAGTCGACGTTTCTTAACCTGATCGGCGGCCTGGAGGATGCCGACGCTGGCTCTATTTTGGTGGACGGCTGCGACCTCACGGTGCTCAAGCCTACCGACCTGGGCGAGTATCGCCGCCGTGAGCTGGGTTTTGTCTTCCAGTTCTACAACCTGGTGCCCGACCTCACCATCAAGGAAAACATCGAGGTCACGGCACACCTGTCCAAAAAGCCGCTCAACATTGATGACCTGCTACGCTCGCTGGGCCTCTACGAGCACCGCAACAAGTTTCCACGCCAGGTTTCGGGTGGTCAGCAGCAGCGCTGTGCCATCGGCCGCGCGCTCGTCAAAAACCCGGGTCTGCTGCTGTGCGACGAGCCCACCGGCGCGCTCGACTACAAGACGTCCAAGGAAATCTTGCAGCTCATGGAGGATATCAACCGCACCTACGGCTGCACCATCATCATTGTCACCCACAATGCCGCCATCGCGCGCATGGCCAATCGCGTGCTGCGCCTGCGCGACGGGCGCATCGTCGAGGATGAGCTCAACGATGCGCCCGTCGCGGCCGCCGAGCTCGATTGGTAGGCGGCGCCATGACACCTCTCGCAAAACGTCTCCCGCGCGAGCTGCGCCGCAATATCGGCAAGTACCTGGGCATCTTTTTGCTTATGTGCGGAAGCATCGCTCTCACCTCGGGCTTTTTGCTCGCAGCGCATTCCATCGGCTGCCTTATCGACGACATGCGTGATGCGTACACGATTGAGGACGGCCGCGTGACCACCTTCTTCGAGGCTACCGACGATCAACTCAAGGCCGCCGAGGATGTTGCCAGTGACGTCGGCGGCGTCACGCTCTATAAGAATTTCTCCATCGACGCCATCATCAAAAAGACCGCCGGCGACGACGGCACCAAGCGCACGCTGCGCACCTATGCGCACCGCGCTAAGGTGGACATTGCGTCCTACTGTGAGGGCAAGGAGCCCAAAACGGACGATGAGGTGGCAATCGACCGTGTCTTCGCCACCAACAACGACCTCGCCGTGGGCGATAAGGTCGAGCTCGAGGGTCGCACCTACACCATCTGCGGCATCATGACCCAGCCCGATAGCCAGGCGCTGTTCCTCAACAATTCGGACTTTACGGTGAACACCATCACCTATGGCGTGGCCGAGATCAGCGACGCCGGCTTTGCCGCGCTCGAGGACGCTGGCGGCGCGCCCGCCTACACCTATTCCTTTACCTTTACCGATCGCGATCTCTCCACTGCAGATCGCATCGATGCGGAGCAGGATATGGTCGAGGCGCTGACCGACGCCGATGCGCGCGTGGACGATCTGATCGATGCCGATTCCAACCAGGGCATTGGCTATGCGCGCGACGACGTAGACGGCGACTCCATGATGTGGATGACGCTGCTCGACATCATCATCGTGATCATGGCGTTCGTCTTTGTGGTCCTTACCGACGCCACCATCGAGGAGGAGAGCGCCATCATCGGCACGCTGCTCGCCAGCGGCTATCGTCGACGCGAGATCGTCCTGCACTACCTTGCGCTTCCCGCTACCGTGGGCGTGATCGCGGCGCTTTTGGGCACCGCGCTCGGCGTTGTGTTCTTTACCGAGCCCATGCGCAGCCTCTATTACGGTTCGTACAGCCTGCCTCCCTTCCAGGTGTACTGGAGCTGGGGGATCTTTGTGAAGTGCGCCGTGGTTCCCGCCGCTGCGCTCATCCTCATCACGCTGGCGGGTCTGCTTCGCAAGATGGGCAAGACGCCGTTGCAGTTTCTTCGCCACGAGGCGAGCGGCAAGTCTGGCACCAAGCGTGGCCTGCAGCTGCCGGAGCGCATGGGCTTTGTCTTACGCTTCCGCCTGCGTATCTTCCTGCGCAATCTGGGCAACTTCGCCACGCTCTTCGTGGGCATCGCGTTTGCCTCGCTGCTGCTGCTCTTTGGCCTGGCGATTCTGCCCACGATGACGCACTACGCCGACAACCTCGAGACAAGCCTGGTCGCCGAGCACCAGTACACGCTCAAGGCTCCGCTGGAGCTCGAGGGCACTGCCGAGGAGCGTGAGCAGTGGTCGGCACTCGAGCGCTTGCAGTCGGTTGACGGCGCGCTGCTTTCCGCCGCTCAGGATGCCGATGACGAGCTTGACGACGCGGCCGATGCGGCGCAGGCGGCAGCCGATGCCGCGACCAGCGCTCCGTCTGCCGAGAGCCTTGCCGCGGCGCAGGATGCGCTTGCCAAGGTCCAGGACAAGAAGGATGCGCTTTATGCGCGCCTCGATGACCTTGCCGATGCCCTCGGCTGCAACCGCGACGAGGCTATCGACCTGATCGACAAGGCCTCTAAGATCGACACCGACAACGACGACATTCACCCGGTCAACACGATCGACAACGGTGCAGGCACAATCGCGCAGGCCGAGAAATACGCCGTCTACCAGTTGCAATACGACCGCGGCGACGGAAATGGCGAGGAGACGATTTCCGTCTACGGCATTTCATCCGATTCGCGCTACTGGAAAGGGCTGGATGTCGGCGACGGACACGTCGTCTTTGGCGGCGGCTTGCTCGACAAGTTTGGCTGGAGCGAGGGCCAGAAGGTTAAGCTTCGCGACAAGTACGAGGGCAAGAATTATTCCTTTGGGTACGTTGGCAAGGACTGTGCCTGGGGCTCTAAGTCGGATATGAATGTCTATATGAGCATCGACGACTTTAACGAGCTGTTCGGCAACGATGCCGCCTACTTTAACGGCTATGTGAGCGACGAGAAGCTCGACCTCGATGCCCGTTACTTTGCCGGCGACACCACGCCCGACGACATGCGCGCCGTGGGTGACCAGTTCATCGGCATGATGAGCAAAATGATCGGCATGATGGTCGGGCTCGCGGTGTTTATCTTCCTGCTGTTTATGTACCTGCTGACCAAGGCTGTGATCGACCACAGTGCCCGTTCGATCAGCTACATGAAAGTCTTTGGCTATCGCGATAGCGAGATCTCGCATCTGTATATCCGCTCGATCACGTTGTGCGTGGCGGTGTCGCTCGTGCTGAGCCTGCCCGTGATCATCGGCTCGCTCACGGCTGTCTTCCGATCGATGCTGCTTGCCTACAACGGCAATATCGAGATCTACGTGCCCGCTTGGTCCATGGCGGCATGTGTTGGCATCGGCTTTGCAACCTACCTGGTCGTGGCACTGCTGCACACGCGCTCCATCAAGCGTGTGAGCCTGGCCGAGGCCCTCAAAGTGCAGGAGTAACCCCTTATTGGTCATTGGGGACGTTCTTAAACGACTAGTCATCGGGGACGGTCTTTGCTGACTCGCCGGCTCGTCGGCTGTGCTGGCAAGGACTGTCCCCAGCTGCCGGCAGGAAAGGAACGTCCCTAGCTGCCAGGCGGCGAGGCACTCATTTAAGTCCGTCCCCAATGAGTGGTTTTAAGTCCGTCCCCAATGAGTGG
>CAJMRE010000015.1 GCA_905215755.1 uncultured bacterium | reverse complement strand
GGCCCGTGGGTTATACCCTAAGAGCAAACCACCCTTTTTAAGGGTGGTTCTGATTAAAGAAAAATCAAAAAAATCTGAAATAGTTCTTGCATAGTTAGTTATATAAAGTATTATAACGTCATGGGATGAATGAAGGGTTCATCCAAGTGAGTTAGGAGTAAGGGATGTTCAATTTCGATGAGCCTCGTTACGAGAAGGTTGTGAGCGATGCCCTCGCTCTCCGTCCTCAGATTGAGGCTGCCGTGGACAAGGTCTGCGAGCAGGGTTATTCCAACATCTTCTTCATCGGCTGCGGCGGCACCTGGGCCCACACGCTCCCGATGAAGTATTGGGTCGAGACCACCACGGCCGACGTCGACGTCCACTGCGAGATTGCAGCTGAGTTCCTCGCATGCCCGCCCAAGACCTTCAACAAGGACTCGGTCTGCGTCTTCTCCACCCGTACCGGCACCACCCCCGAGATCATCGAGGCCGCCAAGTTCTGCCAGGAGCAGGGCGCCCGCACGCTGATGTATGTCTCCAACGACAACACCCCGGCCACTGAGTACGCCGATTACAAGTTCTTCAGCTTCGCCGAGGACGACGTCCTGTGCGAGGCCATCTACACCTACCAGATTACGCTGGTCGCCCGCTTCCTCAAGAACGCCGGCGCCTTCCCCAAGTACGACACCTTCATGGAGGAGTTCGGCAACATCGCTCCGTACCTCATCAAGGCCAAGGACGCTCAGGACGAGCGCTGCGCCGCCATGGCCGAGGACTTCAAGGACACCGACTACCACATGGTGATTGGTTCCGGCATGCTCTGGGGTGAGGCCTACGACTACGCTATGTGCATTCTCGAGGAGATGCAGTGGATCAAGACCAAGTCCATCCACGCCGCCGAGTTCTTCCACGGCACCATCGAGCTGTGCGAGGAGGGCACGAGCCTCATCATGCTCTACGGCGAGGACGACACCCGTAAGCTCATGGACCGCGTGGACAACTTCACTCACATGCTCGCTGACGAGAAGGGCGTCCATGTCCGCGTGAACAAGTTCGACACCGCCGAGGTCGAGCTGCCGTTCAGCGACCCCGAGTTCCGCAAGATCGTCTCCCCGATGGTCACCTACACCATCACCGAGCGTCTGAGCTGCCATCTCGAGCACGTCCGTAACCACCCGCTCACCACGCGTCGTTACTATCACCAGATGAACTACTAATCCTCTCAAATTGCTGCGGTTGTCTGCAGGCGAGCTGCGCAGAATGCCTCGCCTGCAGACCTGTTTCTGGGGTTGATCGAAATGGTTGTCCAGTATCTTCTAGTTGCACTGGTCGCATTTATTGCGTCCATGGACGAGCAATTATTTGGCATTACGATGCTTGGTCGTCCGCTGTTTACGAGCCTGTTCGTTGGCTTGATCCTTGGCGATGTCCAGCAGGGCGTTATCGTCGGCGCTGCTTTGGAGTCCATGTTCATGGGCGCCATCATGGTCGGTGCGGCGGTTCCTCCCGAGGTCTATGCTTCCGGCGTGCTTGGCTGCGCGTTCGCCGTCATTACGGGTACGGGCACGGCAACTGCCGTCGCACTCGCCCTTCCCGTCTCCGTCTTCCTTCAGGTGTGGCGCAACTTCTGCTACGCCGTTCCGGGTGCCTTTGCCTGCAAGAAGATTGAGACCGCTCTGGCAAATCGTGATCTTGCCAAGGCGAATCTGTACCATCTGACCATCGTGCCGCTGTCGATTGGCATTCCGTCTGCACTGCTGGTGTTTTGCTCGCTGTTCTTTGGTGCCGACCTCATCAACAATGCGCTTAACGCTATTCCGCAGTTTGTGATGGACGGCCTCAACGTTGCGTCCGGCGTCATGGTCTGCATCGGCTTCGCTCTTCTTATTAGGACCATGGGCGACAACAAGCTTCTTCCCTGGCTGTTCCTGGGATTCATTATGGTCATCTACCTCAAGATGGACGTTGTCGGTGTTGCCGCTGCCGCTATCTGCGTCGCGCTGCTCCTGGCCTTCCGCGAGGGCTCGGCCGGTCCGCAGGCGGTTGCCGAGGATGAAGAGGAGGACTTCTAATGGCTACCCAGAACACCGATCTCAAAGAGGCCAAGAAGGACGCGATTATGACTCCCGATATGTATCGGAGCATGTTCCTTCGTCAGTTTACGAGCCAGTGCTCGCAGTCGTACGACAAGATGATGGCAATGGGCTTCATGTACACCATTCAGAAGCCCCTGCGAAAGATTTATCCCAACGACGACGATTACTATGCGGCGCTTGATCGCCATACCGAGTTCTTTAACATCACGCCTCATGTGCTTCCGTTTGTAGCCGGCCTAACGGTTTCGATGGAAGAGCAGGCGGCTGCCGATAAGAACTTCGACACGTCCTCGATTAACGCCATGAAGGTCGGCCTCATGGGACCGCTTTCCGGCATCGGCGATTCGTTCTACTGGGGTACGTTCCGCGTGGTCGCCGCCGGCATTGGTATTGGCATCGCGTCGACGGGCAACCCGCTCGGCCCCATCGTGTACGCGCTCATCTACTCCGTAATTAACTTTGCAACGCGTATCGTCGCAGCCCATCTGGGATACGACCTGGGAACCAAGTTTTTGCAGCAGTCCGAAGAGAACAACCTTATGTCTCGCATGACGCATGCTGCCGGTGTCCTCGGAATGACCGTCATTGGCGCGATGATTGCGGCACAGGTCTCGCTGTCCACAGCTTTGACCTTTGACGTGGGTGGCTCGGAGATCGTCCTGCAGGATCTGTTCGATTCGATCTTCCCCGGCCTTCTGCCCTTGCTGGCAACCTTCGCCTGCGTCGCCCTGTACAAAAAGGGCGTCAAGACCATCTGGATTATCTTGGGCATCTTTGCGATCTGCATCATCGGAACGGGCTTGGGCGTGTTTGCGGCGGCGTAATGCTGGCCGATATGCTCACGTGCTGGATAACTAACTGACCGTTTAAAAACGGGGCTCGGCGTAAGGCCAGCCCCGTTTTTCTGTTTGAGGGATTGCCTGGCCGTCCGCCGAATGAGAGTGGATTTTCGGATGCACGAGCGTGGAAATCCGGATGCCTGCCAAATGAGAGTGGAAAATCGGACGGAATCAGCCTCCAAACGCCCATAAACCGTCCAAAAATCCACTCTCATTTTCCAGCCGTCCGAAAATCCACGCTCGTCCATCACCCACACATCTTTCGTCTCTCATTCGTCTCTAAGCCGAGAGATAAAGAGAAAGACGAGAGATAATTACGAGAGATAACGGTGCTGTTAAGAGACAAATTACGAATCGATTCTTCAAATACTGATTGTTCTACCAGTAAAAACATGTTTTAATGAAGCAAATGGTGGATATTTATCTCTCATCTCTCACTCATCTCTAAGGCGAGAGATGAGTGAGAGACGAGAGATAAATACGAGAGATAACTGAGAGACGAGAGAAGCCCATTGGGACACTCGCCGCAGAGTTGAGACGAAGGGGCATGCAGATGAACGAAAGCGAGCTGACCAATCTGCTCGAGTCTTTAAGGCGCATGGGCTCGGACGATCTTAACGTCGAGGTCAAGGAGAGCGCCACGACGCTTTCCCACGACGTTTGGGAAACGGTTAGCGCATTCGCGAATACCGCCGGCGGAATTATCGTGCTCGGCGTGAGCGAGCGCGCGGGCTTTGTTCCGGTCGAGAACTTTGAGACCGAGAAAGTGCTCAATCAATTTGTCGCAGGCATGGGCGATGCGGGCGGTCGAGGAAAGCTGACCAATCCGCCTAAATACACCATTGAGCGGGTGGAGCTCCAGGGCACCATTGTTCTCGTCATCACGATTGAGGAGCTCGACCCGGCGAGCAAGCCCTGCTATGTCATAGAGCGGGGCGCCCAGGGCGGCAGCTACAAACGCATCGACGACAAAGACATGCCGCTTTCATCGACCGAGGTCCTGTCCTTGTCGTCGTATGAACGAACGAGCCCCAGTGATCGCGATGAAGTGCCGGGCGCGGGTATGAGCGACCTCGACGAGGCCCTGATTGACCGCACGATAGAGCGTGCTTTCTCGCTGACGCCCCGAGCTATGCGCGGTGCGACGGACAAGAAAACAAAGCTGGAGCGCCTGAATTTCCTCGACTCCCAGGGTAATGTGACTAAGGCCGGGCTCCTGGCTGCGGGCGCCTATCCTCAGCAGTTTTATCCCAGGCTCTTTATCGATGTGGCGGTCCATGCTGGAACGCAGAAGGGCGCGGCGGGGTCGCTGAGGTTCATGGACCGCACAATCTGTGAGGGAACGTTGGGCGAGATGATCTCGGATGCCGTCGCAGCCGTCGCCAAGAATTTGCGGCGAACCTCGACCGTCCAAGGCGTCTCGCGTGTCGACTCGCTTGAGATTCCCGAGGAGGTTCTGCGCGAGGCAATCGCTAACGCCGTAATCCATCGAGAATACGGGGATCGGTTCTGTGGACAATCGATTGCCGTCGACGTCTTTGACGATCGTGTCGAGGTGACGAATCCTGGCGGCCTTTACGGGGGAAAGACTCGCGAGAACTTGTTTGACGGCAGCTCCCGATGCCGTAACGCGACGCTTGTGAAGCTCATGTCGATTGTCCCGCTGCCGGATGGCGCAGGTTCACCGGCTGAGGGCAATGGCTCGGGCATCCCGATGATGATCGATGCCATGCGCGCGCATGGTCTGGCCGAGCCCCTGTTCTGCCCGGGATTCGATCGGTTCAAGGTCGTACTTTACCGTTCAAAGATCGAGCCGGTCGATCATGGCGGGGGCTTAATTGTGACGGCACTCAAACACTACGGCGAGCTGGGGACGCGCGAGCTGGCAGAGCGCACAGGGCTCACAATTTCCCAGGTTAGGTCGCGCGTCAACGCGCTCATTGCTCAAGGCGAGCTTGAGCCCACGGCGCCGGCGACGAGCCGCAACCGCAAGTATCGACTGTCGGAGCGCGTGGGATAGATGCGTTAGTGGACGAGGCGACCCAATAATCGACCCTCGATTGGCGTCCATTAAGGTAAAGCGGTTGTTGCCCAGTCGACGGTGATGCTAAAGACTCGGCTTACGCCGGCATGGCCCCGAACCCGTCTATCAGGAACAGCCTAAGAACCAGCTTGATGACATTTCCCGGTTTGACTTCTGCCGCGTCAAAGACGTGGCGCTCGGCGAGCTCGCTGCAGTATGCATAGATGTCGCGGATAAGGTCCGCGCCCGAGAGCGTAAACATGTAGCCTGCGTCCGAAAGCGCATTGGGCGCGGCAGGCAACTTGGCCATGTGGCAGAACGTTTGCAGGTCGGGCGCCATAACGTTCTGGTAGTCGAGGTGGCCGTTGGCATCCTGCGCGGCAACCTCCAATTGGCGCACAAAATCCAGCGCCGCCGCTAACACAAAGCTCGGCGTAGGCGCATTGACGTCCTGAGTGGTCGCCACAAGCCTGCCCGCCGCCTGCGTGACAAGCCAAGCGACCTCGCGCTGGCAACGCACAGCCTTGCGCGTAACCGGCTTGATGGACGAAGAAGAAACGCTCCCCTTAGGCGGATTCGAAACAGCCACAAGAACCTCCCATGAACGACCCGGCCCAACAAGCCCGGATGAAACACGTGCTACATCAGTATACAGGGAAGTGGGGTAGCGGGGTACAAGCGCGCCAGCGGCAAACCGAGAGCATCAACGATGTGCCGATCGCAGAATGAGATCTCGTAATAATTGACTCTCGGCCATATTATTGAGGGGCATGACTCGCGTTCGTATGGTTGTAGGTGCTGGCGATGAACGACATTGACCTTGCTGTTCCGTTGATGGATGGACCAAGCTATGACCGCGCCTGCAGTCTCGTGCCTTCCGAATACGTTGAGGCATGGGAGTGGTTTCTGGGTGAGGAACAGCGCGGCGGCGTTTGGACCAGCCTTCCGCACCACACCAAGGAAGATAGTCCTCAGTATCAGTACCGTTTGAGAATTGGCTCGGACTTCTTTCCCGTAACGCGGGATTCAGGGATCTTCTGGCCGGGCCAGGATCGGGTGAAGCAAGATCCCAATAAGATCTTTGCGCTTTCGGTCCATAACTCTAAAAAGAGCTTCTACACCGATGTGCCTCCGCTCTATTTGGATGACGGTACGTGGGTCATTAAGTATTCGGTCCAAGCGCCAGGAGCCGTTGGTTCTCGAGACCAGAATTACAACCGTAAAATGCTCAACTGCATGGAATGTGGCGTCCCAGTCGGAGTCATATTTGCAACCGAGGTGGGCTATAAGGTGCTCGGCCTTGCGTTTGTTGAGCGGTTCGAGCCCGAAAATGGATGGTTTGTTCTGCACGGTCCTGTTCATAAAGGCGGACCGGACCCTCGTTTTGCGCCCGACATGAGTTATCTGAAGCACATACCCGTCGATATTGAGTTTGCCGGACAGGGTGCGACCGACGACGAAAAGGTCCGCTATGCGTTAAGGTGCGAGCGATTGGGGCAGCAATGGTTCCGCAAGCAGCTCGTTGCCGCCTATGATGGCCGTTGCGCGGTGTCGGACTGCGGCGTCAGTGAAGCTCTGGAGGCTGCACATATCGAGAATTACTCGGGACCCAAATCGCAGGTTGCCAGCAACGGTATTCTGCTTCGGCGCGATCTTCATTCCCTATTTGATGCTCACCTGATTTCGTTTGAGCCTGTTTGCGGCGAATATCGGCTGTGCGGATCGTACCTGCTGGATAAGACCGACTACGCTTCCTTTGCGGGTGCGACGCTAAGGCAGCCGGATGAGCGTCAGTGGCGACCCGATACGGTGTTTCTTGAGGCCCATCGCATTGAGTTCGATCGCTCGGAAAAGAAGCGTGAAAAGGCGGGGCTTCTGCCGTATTAGCGTATTTGGCTTTGGCATTCTTTGACGATCGTGTTGTTTGATCGGATCGCGTGGCGATGCAATCTCGCGCACGCCCGCCGGTGCATGCTCTTCCTGATTTGTATAGCGAGAGGGGAGCGTATATGAGCTGGCGAGGCGATATTGCGATGGGGAAGTACGGAAAACTGCCGTGTGCCCTTATAGACAACAATATGTTTCCGAGCGTAGAGGTTGATTGCGCGTCGTTTGTCGTCACCTGCCCTTGCTGCGGCTCGCAAATACCGTGTCTCGACATTCGGTTTATCGATGCGCGCGACAGACTCAGCGACGAAGTGAGAAAACGGACAGGCGTTCATATGCCGGTGTATCCGGAGAAATGCCCTGTTTGTGGCCTCGATATCGTGTACGACGCCGGCGACGAGGGATAGGTGATGCGGAGGAGTTGGCTGTGAGTGTCTTTTGCCTCTACAAATAAATCCCCTCACCGAGTTGCTTGTGGAACTCGGCGTGATGGTCGCGTGCCCAGGTAAAGAGCGCCTGGTCAAAGTCGGTACGCGTGGCCGGGACGCCAAAGACGCCGGCAACTTCGACGCGTATAAACTCCAGTGCCGGCAGCTTGTTGATGGCAGTGAGGGCAAACGGGGACGAGGGCTCCTCGAACAGATAGCGGCTGCCTTGCAGCGCGTCGCAACTGGTGCACGTGTTGCCGAGCGACGGGGCTTTGGAGGCTCGCGCGCCTACGGGCTTGTAGCCGCAGCGCTTATGAAGGTAGTCGCGGATCTCGCCCGGCACGCAGCCAAGAGCGGGCACGATGGCGAGTGCGTTGGCGTTGGCCGTGTCGATGGCAATGTACCTGGCTTCGTTGGGCGCGTGCGCGATGGCGATGCTCTCGTCGTTATCGGTTCGATAGGGAATGCCGAAGGCCGCGACCGAGGTCTCTTTGTGACACTTCCAGCACTCGCGCTTGCCCAGTACTAGATATATATACGGCGCTGAGGGGTCGGATCGGTCAACACCGGGCAGCCACTCGGCAAAGGGCTCGGGGTTGACGCCGCTGGGTACATACCAGATCTTCTTGGTCCGGTCCCATTTGGCGCCCAGCGCCTTGGCTTCTTCTTTGTGCGAAAAGGGGACATCGAGCTCGGTGCGCATGGCGGCTCCTTGGTGCTGCAGGTGCAAGTGGCTCAAGGATACCGCAGGGCGCAGACATCGCGGCGTTTTGCTGAGAAGTTGCGGTGCGGACTGATTGGTTATGCCGATGGATAGATTGGCAAGTAGATGGTCGGCTTTCGGCCAGTTGGGTGGCAACCTTGCCAAAAGCTTGACGGATTGCGGTTTAGATATCGGCGAATGAGCACTTTGGACGCACACGGCGAAAAGCCGCCGGTCGTTTACCGGAAACTTAACAGGACCGCCGGCCGCCGCCGGCGTGCGTGCTATCTTCGCGCCATGAGGTACTTTATCGTTTCACATAACGCCGCATTGGCGCTGTTGGCGCACATTTGGGCGGTTGGAACTGCCAGCGGATTTGGCGGCATAAAACAAAACAGCCCAGAGGACATAGCCTCTGAGCTGCGAACATTTGGTGGGCGTTAGAAGATTTGAACTTCTGACCTCTTCCGTGTCAGGGAAGCGCTCTCCCCCTGAGCTAAACGCCCGATCAAGGGTGCGCAAGCGCGCAAGGGATAATATAACGGAGCCTGAACTCGGTGGCAAGAACATTTTTAAAAATCGCTTACATTGTGGAATTCGGGGGCTTTGTCATATCCATCTCAAAAGAGCCTGCTGCCGCGATTTGGCTGTCGCATAATGCAAGGCCATTGCGGTATCGAGCTATGGAAAGACGCCTGCGGAATTGTCCTACCGATAAGCGGACAAGCCTCCAGCTGGTGACTTCGCCGTGGTAAGGTAAGCCGAATTGTTTCCAGGCTGTTTCGGGGGAGTGGAATGAGCAAAGAGCGTGTCGAGCAGGTCAAAGGCGCAGGGGCTTCGGTGCCGATGACCGATATATCGAACATTGATGTGCCCGAGGGCACCGACGAGCTCAGCCGTAGCACCCGCCGCGCCTGGCGCGAGCGCCTGAACAGCGCTTCGACGCGCAAGATGATCACGGGCGTCTTAGCCACGCTGGTGGGCGGTTCGTTTTGGGGTTTCTCGGGTACCAGCGCGAGTTTTTTGTTCGATACCTACCATGTCGATACGCTGTGGCTTATGAGCATACGACAGATTCTCGCCGGCCTGCTCTTTATGGCCGTGGTTGTTACGCGCGACCGCGAGCGCCTGATTAAGCTCTGGACCACACCCGCCGATCGCAAGCAGCTGCTGCTCTTTACCGCCTTTGGCCTGCTGTTCAACCAGTTTTGCTATCTTTCGGCCGTGCGCCTGACGAACGCCGGAACCGCGACGGTGCTCCAGTGCCTGCAGCTCGTTATCATCATGGGCTACGCCTGCGTGACCGATCGCCGCATGCCGCGTACTCGCGAAGTCATCGGCATTGGCCTGGCTCTGGGTGGAACCTTTTTAATCGCCACCGGCGGCGACCCCACCAGCCTGAATATCTCGCCGCTTGGCCTGGCAGCAGGTCTTATGTGTGCGGTCAGCGCCGCGTGTATGGCGGTGATTCCCGCCAAGATCCTGCCCGAATACGGCAGCCCCATCGTCACGGGTTCGGCAATACTCACGGCGGGCGTGGTCTCATGTGCCTTCGTGCAGCCCTGGGCGCATATGCCGGCGCTCGACGCTGCCGGCATCGAGGCGCTCGCGGTGTTCGTGGTTATCGGCTCGTTTTTTGCTTACATGCTCTATATGCAGGGCGTTAAGGACATCGGCTCGGTGCGTGCGAGCCTCATCGGAACTGTGGAGCCGGTTTCGGCGACCATCACCAGCGCCGTTATGCTGGGCACGGTGTTTTTGCCGACCGACCTTATCGGCTTTGCCATGATCATCGTGATGATGTTCCTCACGGTGTAGCTGGCGCCGCCGCCAAGACGGAAAAGGTGTTGTGCCGCATTTTCGCCAATTGATGTCCGTGTCTGGAGTTTAGCTGTCGATGCTCAAAATGCCATAAACTAGTAACGTTATGGACTTTTTCATTGCGACTCAATTGCGAGGATTTCTTTATGGCTGGTAATCACTTTAAGGGCAGCGATAGCGGTCGCCCTGCAGTTCCGCCGCGTCCGAACGGGGCTGGTAAGGCCGGCACGCCGGGCGGCGCTGGACAGGGCGGTTCCGGTAAGCGCGTGTCCCCGGGCGAGACAGCGATGTTTACCGCTCTGTACGAGCAGTCTCAAAAGGCAAAAAAGACCGGCCGTGCAAGAGGGAATGTCTTTGCGGGCGGTGCAACCTCCACGTCGCAGCCGAGCGGGGCTCCTTCGGTACCCGCGAACAACGCAGATGCTGCCAACGCCGCGAATGCCGCCGGCAACGTTAATGCCGGCAAGGCCGCCAACAATACTCCCTCTGCCGGTGGCGCGGGGCTTACGGGTAACCTTGGCACGATTTACACCGGCGCCTCCGAGACTGGCACGTTCGCCCGCCTGGATGATAGCGGTGCCGAGTTTGCGGGCTCGGGTTCCAAGGAAGATTATTACGATTTTGGCTTGAACTACGGTAGCGACGCTTCGTCGAGTTCGACCTCTGACGGTCTGGTCCGTCATCGCCATCGCAAGGGCGAGCGCAAAAAGTGTCACACCGGCGCCATTATTGCCGCTGTAGTCGCGGTGCTTCTCGTTGCGCTTGGCGCAAGCGGCTTTATGCTGCTTAACTCGGCAAAGACCGTAAAGAGCGAAGCGAAGGAGGCTGTCGAGATCGTCGGTGGCCTTAAGGACAAGGTCACGTCAGGCGATTTTTCGACGCTGCCTGACGACGCGAAGAAGATCGATGAACTCTGCGACAGCATGAAGGCGGAGACCTCGAGCCCGCTGTGGACGGCGGCTTCGTTTATCCCGGTGTATGGCAGTGACATCAACGCAGCCCGCACCATGATTGATGCCCTGTCCGATGTCTCGAGCAACGCGCTGGTTCCCATGGCCGACAACCTTTCGCAGGCCACGCCCGGCAAGCTGTTCCAGGACGGCATGATTAACGTGTCCGCGCTGCAGGCGGTCGCCGATTCGCTTTCCAGCAGCTCGAAGGTGTTCAAGAGCGCCAATGAGAAGATCCAGGGCATTGGCGATACTCATATTTCCCAGGTGACCGAGCTGGTCGATAAGGCCAAGGACGGCTTTGCCACCCTCAACGGCGCGGTTGACGCGGCGGAGAAGGTCGCCCCCATCCTTCCCCAGATGCTCGGCGCCAACGGCCAGACGCGCAACTACCTTATGTACGCCATGAACAACGTCGAGATTCGCGCTTGCGGCGGCTTTGGCGGTTCGCAGGGCCTGATTTCGGTCACTGACGGCCAGATGTCGATTGGCGAGTTTGTTCCCCGCATTGGACTCAGTGAGGATGAGGCAGTCGAGAGCGTCGACGAAGAGGATGAGGCGCTGTTCGGCAACCACAGTAACCTGTACAACTCGGGCAATACCTATTCGCCTGATTGGCCTCGCAACTCGCAGCGTGTCGCCGCGCTGTGGAAGTCCCAGTATGGACAGGACGTTGATGGCGTCATCGGTATCGACCCGGTGTTCCTGCAGTATCTGCTTGGCCTGGTCGGTAACGTGTCACTGCCCGACGGAACGGTTGTCGACGGCACCAACGCCGCAAAGGTCCTCATGCACGATGTGTACTGGAACTATCCGGTCGAGGAGTCGGACGGCATCTTTGCATCCGTTGCCAGCGCTGCCTTCGACAAGGTCCTTGGCGGTATCGGCGATGTCGATGTTACGAAGCTTGTCAGCGCCGTTGAGCGCGGTGCCGAAGAGGGCCGCCTGATCGCGTGGATGAGAAACGATGATGAACAGAATGCCATCAAAGAGACGGGCATTGACGCTTCGCTGCCCGATCCGGATGATCCGAGTGCCGATCCCGTTGCCGGCGTTTACTTTAACAACCTGAGCTTCTCCAAGCTCGACTGGTATCTGAACGCCGACACGCAGATTGGCCAGGGCGTGAAGAACGGCGACGGCACGTGCTCCTATCGCATCACCGTTACCCTGACGAACATCATGACGCAGGAGGAGGCTGGCAAGCTGCCCGACTACGTTGCGGCGAGCGCACCCGATGCCGCGCGTGACGACGAGCGTCTGAATGTCTCGTTGTTTGCCCCGACGGGCGGCAACATTACTGATCTGACCGTCGAGGGCACCCAGTTTGGTCTTGGCGCCGCTACGTGGCGTGGAATCCCCTTCTATTCGGGCACCGTTGACCTGCATGCTGGCGAGACGACGACGATCACGTATACGCTGACCACGTCGGCCGAGGCGGGGGACAAGCCGCTTACGCTGCGTCAGACTCCTACATGCCAGGCGGCTCGCGACAGCGCGTCGGCGTAGGGTTTTTCTGGTAGCGCAGATAATCGAGTACCATTTTGGGGCGGACAGGCAATCTGTCCGCCCCTATTTTGTAAGGAGAGCGCATGAAGTACTTTGGCACCGACGGCTTTCGCGGTGAGGCCAACGTTGGGCTGACGGTAGAGCACGCTTATAAGATTGGCCGTTTTGTGGGCTGGTATTACGGCGCCAACCGCGAGCGCAAGGCGCGCGTCATCGTGGGCAAGGACACACGCCGCTCGAGCTATATGTTTGAGGCGGCGCTGGTGAGCGGCCTGGTCGCGAGCGGTGCGGACGCCTATATGCTGCACGTGATCCCCACGCCGGGCGTGGCGCATCAGACCGTGGAGGGCTGCTTCGATTGCGGCATCATGATCAGTGCGAGCCATAACCCGTTTTGCGATAACGGCATTAAGCTCGTCAACAGCGACGGCTTTAAGATGGACGAGGACGTGCTGGAGCTCATCGAGGACTATATCGATGGCAAGAGCGAGGTGCCGCTGGCAACGGGCAATCACATCGGCGCCACGGTGGATTACATGCAGGGCCGCAACCGCTACATTGCTTCGCTCATCGCCAGCGCGAACTTTTCGCTGCAGGGCGTCAAGATCGGTATTGACTGCGCCAACGGCTCGGCTTCCTCGGTGGCCAAGCCGGTGTTTGACGCGCTCGGCGCCGACGTGCGCGTGATCAATGCCGCGCCCGATGGTTTTAACATCAACGTCGACTGTGGCTCCACGCATATGGAGCGCCTGCAGCGCCACGTGGTGGAGCAGGGGTTGGACGTGGGCTTTGCCTACGACGGCGATGCCGACCGCTGCCTGGCTGTGGATGAGCGCGGTCGCGTGGTAGACGGCGACCAGATCCTGTACGTGTGCGGCGTGTATCTGAACAAGCACGGGCGACTCTCGGGCGGTACCGTGGTGCCGACGATTGCCAGCAACTTTGGCCTGGTCAAGTCGCTGGAGCTTGCCGGTCTGAGCGCCGTGACCAGCGGCGTGGGCGACCGTCACGTGTATGCCAAGATGCGCGAGGGCGGCTACAGCCTGGGTGGCGAGCAGACGGGCCATACGATCTTTGGCGATATCGAGCGCACGGGCGACGGCATTATGACCTCGCTGCGCGTGATGGAAGTGATTCGTGCCGAGCGCGAGACGCTCTCGCAGCTCACGGCTCCGTGCAAGCTGCTGCCGCAGGCGCAGGTGGCCGTGCACGTGGCGGACAAGGACGCCGCGCTCGAGAACATGGGCGTGCAAAACGCCATCGCCGAGGCCGAGGCTGCGCTGGCAGGCGAGGGCCGCGTGCTCGTACGCAAGAGCGGAACCGAGTCGGTTATCCGCGTGCTGGCCGAGGCGCCCGACCAAACATCCGCCGATGCCGCCATGAAGCGCATCGCAAACGCGCTCGAGGCTTTATAGCTACGCGGTTTTACCAAACCGCGTAACTGCTCGACGCTGCAAACGGCCCCAAGCGGCAATCTGACGTTCAATTTCAAGGGCGCGACCAGAAGGTCAGCGCCCTTTCATTTCACGTCACCTTGCTCGCTTAGGGTCGTTTTCGCTGACGTTGCCAAGACATTAGCGTCAACGAACTAGTCATTGGGTACCTAGTTATTGGGTGAAAAAAGGGGACGCTGCGGATTGGTTCCGCGGCGTCCCCTTTGCGTTGGCGTGTCGGTTATGCCTTACAGCTCGTAGAGCGTGGTGAACTTGTCCTGCAGGTAGCTGCAGTAGTAGCGGGCATCGAACGCCATGCCGCAGGCGCCCTTGATGAGCTCCGGCGCGTCCTTGGCGCGGCCCCACTGCCAAATGTGCTCGCCCAGCCAGGCGCGGACGGGTGTCAGGTCGCCGCTCGCGCAGGCGCCGGTAAGGTCGACGCCGTCGCGGCACATGGCCGGCACGAACATGGCGTCGTAGGCGCTGCCCAGCGCATACGTGGGGAAGTAGCCAAACGAGCCGCCGCTCCAGTGCGTATCCTGCAGGCAGCCGTGCGTGTCGTCGGGAACGGGAATGCCCAGGTACTCGTCCATAAAGCGATTCCAAAGCGCGGGGATGTCCTTGGCCGTGGCCTCGCCGGCAAACAGCATGCGCTCGATCTCGTAGCGCACCATAACGTGCAGCGGATAGGTGAGCTCGTCCGCCTCGGTGCGGATCAACGACGGCTGCGCGATGTTCACGGCGCGGTAGAGCGTGTCCTCGTCCACGCTGTCGTAAACCTCGGGCGCGTGACGGCGCAGCACCTCGAGCAGCGGGCCCATAAAGGCGCGGCTGCGACCCACGGTGTTCTCGAAAAGGCGGCTCTGGCTCTCGTGGATGCCCATGGAGGTGCCACCTTCAAGACAGGTGCGCGCATAGGCAGGATTGACGCCCAGCTCGTACATGGCGTGGCCCGCCTCGTGGATGATGCTGTAGACGTTGGAGATGCAGTCGTCCTCGTAGATGTGCGTCGCGATGCGCGCGTCGCCCACGGCAAAGCCCTCGCTAAACGGGTGTTCGGTAAAGGCAAGCGTGGTGTCGTTCAGGTTCAGGCCGACGAGCTTCATAAGGTCGAAGCTCATGGCGCGCTGGGCGGCCTCGGGCACGCGGGCGTGCAAAAAGTCGGCAGCGGGCTGCTGGCCGCGCTCGCCGATGGCGTGCACGAGCGGCACGACCGTCGCCTTGACCTCATCGCAAAACGCATCGAAGCTCTCGGCAGAAAGGCCGCGCTCGTACTGGTCGAGCCAAACGTCGTATGGGTCGCGCTTGGGGTCCATGAGTTCGGCCTGATGCTTAAGTTGGGCGACGATTTTATCCACATAGGGCTCAAAACTCGCCCAGTCGTTGGCCGTCTTGGCCTTGTGCCACACGGCGTCGGCCTCGCAGGTGAGCCTGGTCCAGGCCTCGGCCTCCTCGGTGGGAATGACGCTTGCCTCGCGCTGGTCGCGGCCGAGCACGCGGATCTCGTCGAGCAGCTGCGGGTCGTCTACGTGTCCGCCTGCAACCGTCTCGCGCGCTAACGAGCGTACGAGCTCAACGGACTTCTCGCTGGTCAGTAGCTTGTGATGCTCGCCGGCAAGCGTGCCCATGGCGCCGGCACGGGCGGCAGCACCGTTGGCAGGAGCAATCGTCGCTCCATCGAACTCGGCAATCTTGAGCAGGTACTCGCGAGTCCACAGCTTGCTCTCGAGTTTGCGGAACTTTTTGACGGCCTTGTCGACTTTAGCAACCTTGACGCCCTTGGCAGCCTTTGCCATGGCGGCCTTGGCGTTCTTATCGAGCTTCTTTCCCATACCGTATCCTTAATCTCGCAGGCCGAGCGCCGTAAGCGGCTGCGCGGCCAGTTTGCACAGCTACCTGCCTTGTACCCAGCGCGAATAAAACGGAACGCGGCGATGCGCTCGCGAAATGTGTTATCCTATAGCCCAATGCGTTGACGGAGAGGGTTTTGCCCGCCGCGTCGCCGGCAAGAGAGGGAAGGTCATGGGCTGCAAGCCTTCCTGCGGTGGCAAGGGCCAAGCGTTCACTCCCGAGCAGCGACCTCAACGGGCGCGCGGCCAGCGGCGGCGATGTCCCCAGTAGGGAAGCCGTGAGCCTCGCGACAAGAGGCGCAGAGTGGGCGCGGCGGGCCAGACATCCGCCGGGTCAAACAAGGTGGTACCGCGGAATTTAACCGTCCTTGGGCAATGCACATGCCCGAGGGCGGTTTTTTGTTACCGAACCGGGCCGCGTTTTCGCAACGCCAGGCGGCGGCAGTCGTCCCGGCGAGCGGGGAACGCGAGAGACGAAAGGGAAGACATGAGTCTGATTGATGATCTGGTCAAACTCGAGGAAGAGGCCAAGGAGCTCGTCGCAAGCGCCGACGACGCCGCCAAGCTCGAGGCTGCGCGCGTTGAGCTGCTCGGCCGCAAGGGTCGCATCACCGGCCTGATGCGCATGATGGGCAAGCTCGCCCCCGAGGATCGTCCCGTGATGGGCAAGCGCGCCAACGAGATGCGCCAGCTGATCGAGGGCATGCTCGACGAGCGCACCACCGAGATGAAGGCCGCCGCCCTCAAGCACGCACTCGAGCACGAGGCCGTCGACATCACGCTGCCGGGCATCCGTCCGCAGATCGGTCACCAGCACCTGATCAAGCAGATCATCGAGGAGGCCGAGGACATCTTCTGCGGCATCGGCTACACCGTCGAGTCCGGCCCCATGGTCGATACCTCCTACTACAACTTCACTGCGCTCAACGCCCCCATGGATCATCCGAGCCGCTCGGCCCGCGATACCTTCTACGTGGTCGACAACAACCCCGGCAGCGTCGCGCACCCCGAGGCTCACGCCCACGGCGAGTCCGACGTGCTGCTGCGCACCCAGACCTCGGGCGTGCAGATCCACACCATGGAGTCGCAAAAGCCGCCCATCTACATGATCTGCCCGGGCACCGTCTATCGTCCCGACACGGCCGACGCCTGCCACCTGCCGCAGTTCAACCAGATCGAGGGTCTGGTCGTCGATGAGGGCATCACCTTTGGCGACCTCAAGGGCACGCTCGACTACTTTGTTAAATGCATGTTTGGCGAGGACCGCAAGACGCGTTACCGCCCGCACTTCTTCCCCTTCACCGAGCCGAGCTGCGAGGTGGACGTGAGCTGCCACGTGTGCGGCGGCAAGGGCTGCAACTTCTGCAAGCACAGCGGCTGGATCGAGATCCTGGGCTGCGGCATGGTCGACCCCAACGTCCTGATCAACTGCGGCATCGACCCCGAGAAGTACACCGGCTTCGCCTTTGGCATTGGCGCCGAGCGCGTCGCGGCCCTGCGCTACGACCTGCCGGACCTCAGAACGCTCATGACAGGCGATATGCGTTTCCTGAATCAGTTCTAGGCTGCGGCTTGCCCAAGCACGGCACCTCGGCGCTCATTCGTCGCTTGCGTACCAAAGTACGCGGCGCTCCTCTTTCGGGCCGATCTGCCGCACTTGGACAACCCTCGCTTTGTAAGGAATGTTCACAAAGTTGAAGTTTCCACCTGCATCTCTTCGCAGGCTTTCAGTATGAAAGGAGAGCTAGATGCGTGTTTCTTACGACTGGCTCAAGACCATGATCGATATTCCGGAGGATCCCAAGACCCTTTCGGACGAATATATCCGTACCGGCACCGAGGTCGAGGCGATTGACACCGTGGGTGAGTCCTTCGACCACGTGGTGACCGCCAAGGTGCTTACCAAGACCCCGCACCCCGATAGCGACCACATGTATGTGTGCTCGGTCGACGTGGGCGACAAGAACCTCGACGCCGACGGCAACCCTGCTCCGCTGCAGATCGTCTGCGGCGCGCAGAACTTTGAGGCCGGCGACCACATCGTCACGGCCATGATCGGCGCTGTGCTTCCCGGCGACGTTAAGATCAAGAAGAGCAAGCTTCGCGGCGTCGTGTCCATGGGCATGAACTGCTCCGCGCGCGAGCTCGGCCTGGGTGGCGACCACTCCGGCATTATGATCCTGCCCGAGGATACGCCCTGCGGCATGCCGTTTGCCGAGTACGTGGGCTCGAGCGACACCGTGCTCGACTGCGAGATCACGCCCAACCGTCCCGACTGCCTGTCCATGATCGGCATGGCCCGCGAGACCGGCGCCATCTTCGACCGCGATTTCCACGTTGAGCTGCCTGCCATCAAGGCCGAGACCGGCCGCGCGACCGACGACGAGCTTTCCGTCGAGATCGCCGACGAGGGCCTGTGCGACCGCTATGTCGCTCGCATCGTGCGCAACGTGAAGGTCGGCCCCTCGCCCGACTGGATGGTCAAGCGCCTTAACGCCCTGGGCGTGCGCCCGCACAACAACATCGTCGACATCACCAACTATGTGATGATGCTCACCGGTCAGCCGCTGCACGCCTTTGACCTGGACACCTTTGCCGAGCGCGATGGCCACCGTCGCGTGGTGGTTCGCGCCGCCCAGCAGGATGAGAAGTTCACGACGCTCGACGGCGAGGAGCGCACG
Organism: uncultured bacterium; assembly: GCA_905215755.1. Taxonomy (GTDB): domain Bacteria; phylum Actinomycetota; class Coriobacteriia; order Coriobacteriales; family Coriobacteriaceae; genus Collinsella. The sequence continues at coordinate 23,582 of CAJMRE010000015.1, read as the reverse complement.
CTCGACGCCGGCATGGGCCTTATCACCGACGGCGAGCGCCCCGTGGCGTTGGCCGGCGTTATGGGCGGCATGGATTCCGAGATCGAGGACGACACCGTCGATGTGATGGTCGAGAGTGCCTGCTTCAACGCCGGTCGCACCTCGCACACCAGCCGCGACCTGTCGCTGATCTCCGACGCCTCCATTCGCTTTGAACGCCAGGTCGATGAGACCGGTTGCGTGGATGTCGCCAACGTCACGTGCGCGCTCATCGAGGAGATCGCCGGCGGCGAGGTCGCTCCCGGCTACGTGGATGTGTTCCCCGCGCCCAAGACCATCGACAGCATCAAGCTGCGCCTGGCCCGCGTGCACGCCATTTGCGGCGCCGACATCGAGCCCGACTTTATCGAGCGCTCGCTCACCCGCCTGGGCTGCACCGTCGAGCGCGACGGCGAGGACTTTATGGTTACTCCGCCGAGCTTCCGCCCCGACCTGCCGCGCGAGATCGATTTGATCGAGGAGGTCCTGCGCCTGTGGGGCATGGGCCGTGTGACGGCGACCATCCCGGCTGCCAAGAACCATATCGGCGGCTTGACCCGCGAGCAGAAGCTCACCCGCAAGGTCGGCGAGATCCTGCGCGCCTGTGGCCTCAACGAGACCACGACCTTTGGCTTTGCCGCCCCGGGCGACCTGGAGAAGATCGGTATGTCCACCGAGGGCCGCGGCTGCCCCGTCGTGCTCATGAACCCGCTGGTGGCCGAGCAGACCGAGATGCGCCGCTCACTGCTGCCGGGTCTGCTGCAGTCTGTGGCCTATAACGAGGCCCACGGCACGCCCAACGTGCACCTGTACGAGGTCGGCAGCCTGTTCCACGGTCGCGAGAACGCCAGCCTGCCCAAGGAGACCAAGTCCGTGGCGGGTGTGCTCTCGGGCCAGTGGAGCGAGCAGTCCTGGAACATGAAGTACCGCAAGCTGCGCTTCTTCTTTGGCAAGGGCATTGTCGAGGAGCTGCTTGCCCAGTTGCGCATCGAGAAGGTCCGCTTCCGTCCCGTCGAGGGCGAGGGCTACGCTTTCTTGCAGCCGGGTCGTGCGGCCGAGGTTCTGTCCGGCGGCACCGTGCTGGGCTGGGTCGGCGAGATTCACCCCGAGGCGCGCGAGGCGATGGGCATCGATGAGGTCGTCGTTGCCTTTGAGCTCGATCTGGACAAGCTGATCAAGGGCGCCCGCAACCAGGAGAACTACCGCGAGTTCTCGCAGTACCCTGCCGTTGAGCACGACCTTGCTATCGTGGTCGATAACTCCGTGACCTGCGAGGACCTTGAGCGCCGCATTACCAGCGCCGGCGGCAAGTTGCTCGAGGGTGTGCGTCTGTTCGACGTCTACCGCGATCCGGTCCGCGTGGGCGTGGGCAAGAAGTCCATGGCCTTTGCGCTTACGTATCGCTCCGACGACCACACGCTCACCAGCGAAGAGGTCGAAAAAGCGCACCAGAAGATCGTCACCAAGGTGTGCAAGGGCGTAAACGGCGAGGTCCGCGGCTAGGTCCTGCGCTGGATATAGGCCAGCGTCGGCTGCCGCCGAGTCTTACGTGACTGCTGTTTTCGGTATAAGGCACCGTTGAGCCTTCATATATGACACGCGCATTACATAACGGCGTGCTGCTTTGTCGGCAGTGCGCCGTTTTGCTATGATAGCCCGCGGCGTGTTACGAATCTGACAATGCGTAACACTGACAAGGTGATTCAAGCGGCGTTGCAATTCTGTGCGTCGATAACCGGGAGGCGTATATGCACATTCCAGATAACTACCTGTCCCCGCAGACCGATGCCGTTATGGCGGTGGCGATGGTGCCCGTTTGGGTTCATTGCATCAAAAAGGTGCGCGCCACGCTCGATCGCGAGCACATGGCTTTCCTGGGCATCTGCGCCGCGTTCTCCTTCCTGCTCATGATGTTCAACGTGCCGCTACCTGGCGGCACCACGGGTCACGCCGTCGGCGGTGCGCTCATCGCGCTGCTGCTGGGCCCCGAGGCTGCTGCCATTGCGGTTTCGGTCGCGCTGGCATTGCAGGCGCTTCTGTTTGGCGACGGCGGCGTTCTGTCGTTTGGCGCCAACTGCTTTAACATGGCCTTTGTGCTGCCGTTTGTCGCTGCTATCGTGTTCCGTGCGCTCAACAGCCGTCTGCACGACAAGAGCTGGGGCACCTCGGTTTCTGCCATCGTGAGCGGTTGGGTCGGCCTGTGCCTGGCGGCCCTGTGCGCGGCAATCGAGTTTGGTATTCAGCCGATGCTCTTTACCAACGCTTCGGGCGCGCCGCTGTACTGCCCCTTCCCGCTGTCCGTGGCTATTCCGGCCATGTTGATCCCGCATATGCTGGTTGCCGGCGTGATCGAGGGCGTGGCGACGGCCGCTATCTACGGTTTCATTAAGAAGACGGCGCCGAGCATTATCGTCGGGCCCGAGGCCGTCGATGGCCAGCTTGCTGCCGAGGGCGCTGCTGCTAAGAAGACCTCGCTGGTCCCCACGCTCATCCTGATCGCCGTGCTTGTCGTGGCCACGCCGCTGGGCCTGCTGGCCACGGGTGACGCCTGGGGTGAGTGGGACGCCGAGGGCGCCGCGACCGCCGTTCAGGAGGCTGGCGACGACAGCCTGCAGGCTTCGGTCGGCCTTGATACCCCGACCTTTGCCGACGCTCTGCCTACGGGTGATTACCTGCAGGCCTATTCCGAGGAGCAGGGTCTTGGCTTTGCCGGCCAGGCTGCCATGTATATCCTCTCGGGCGTAATTGGCGTGGCGGTGCTCACCATCGCATTCCGCTTGATCTCGCTTACGGTCAAGGAAAACTGAGCGCATGCAGATGGTCAAGCTGCCTAGCTGGCTTGCGGCCGAGGAGCGATACGAGCCCGCGGGGGCTCGGCATCGTGTGATGCAAAAGAACGACTTGCACCTGGCGAGCCTGCTTGAGCGGGTTCGCCTGGGTGGAGGCGCGCACGAGGGCGGGTCGATGGTCGACCGCGCCCTTTCTTGCGTTTCGGCTCCGGTGCGCCTGGTGGGGATGTTCGTCTGCGTCCTGTGCGTGTGTCTGACGCAGAGCCCGCTGTACCTCATGTTGATGGCGGCTATCGCGCTGGTGCTGGTCGCGGTGCGCCCCGCACGCGGGCTGCGTGCGACCATTGTACCGGCGCTCGGCGCCACGGGGCTTGCGGTGGTTCTGGCATTGCCTGCCCTGCTGCTGGGCGCGTCTGCCACGGGCGCCATGCTCAAGATCGCGCTCAAGACCTTCATTAATGTGTCGCTGGTGCTGGGCGTTTCGTGGACGCTTACCTGGAGCCGCATGTCGGCGGCGCTCAAAATGCTGCACCTGCCCGACGAGGTCATCTTTACCTTTGATATGGCACTCAAGCATATCGAGGTGCTGGGACGCACGGCGCACAATCTGTGCGAATCGGTCATGCTGCGCAGCGTTGGCCGTGCGCCTGGGGGATTTTCGCGTACCGATTCGATCGCGGGTATCATGGGTATGACGTTTATCAAGGCGATGGAATGCAGCCGCGCGATGGACGAGGCCATGCTCTGCCGCGGCTTTGCCGGTGCGTATCCGGCTCCTGCGCGGAGCGGCTTTGGCTGGCGCGATGCGGTTTACGCGGTCGTTGTGGTTCTGCTCGCCGTGTTGTGCGCGGTGCTGTAGCGCGGGCGGTCGATCCGTTGATGTGAATAGGGAAGGGCGACGTTTTGGCAAACGATACGAATGACGCGATGGGCGCGAGCGGTGCTGCTGGCGCCGAGACAACGCCGCTCATCGAGTTTCGCGACGTGGTGTTTTCCTATGCGGGCCATACGGTGGTCGATGGCGTTTCGCTGCAGGTGGACCGTGGGGAGCTCGTTGCCCTGCTAGGTCCCAACGGCTGCGGCAAGACGACGATCATGCGCCTTATCAACGGCCTTGAGCTCGCGGACGCGGGCACGTATCTGTTTGACGGACGCGTGGTCGATGCGGCGTATCTGAAGGATTCTGCTGCTGCTCAGAAGTTCCACCAGCGCGTGGGCTTCGTATTCCAAAACGCCGATGCCCAGCTGTTCTGCGCCACGGTGGGCGAGGAAGTTGCTTTTGGTCCCGCGCAGATGGGGCTGCCGGCAGACGAGCTCGAGCGCCGCGTGCGCGATGCCATGGGGCTGTTTCAGGTTGCCGACCTTGCCGACGCCTCTCCCTATCAGCTCTCGGGCGGGCAAAAGAAGCGCGTTGCGCTGGCTGCGGTGGTGTCGATGAACCCGGATATCTTGGTCCTTGACGAGCCTACCAATGGGCTCGACGAGGATTCATGCGACATCGTGGTCAACTTCTTGCTGGCCTACGTCGCGGCGGGTAAGACGGTCTTGATGAGCACGCATCACCAGGATTTGGTGCGACGCCTGGGTGCCCGTGCAATCTATATCGATCGATATCACCATGTGGTCGAGGCGCCTTCGCCGTCGTATGGAACCGAAAGCGGTACTACGGACTAGTTGCTGCGTAGAGCGTGCGTAGCCGCCCGCGCGGCTTTGCCGTGATGGTATAGTTATCCAGGTTTTTTATGGGGGTGGCTATGCCAAGTTGGAACATTCATATCGCTCAGACGGAGCGTTTGCTGGAGCGCACCGGTGCACTTGCCAATAGCGTGCGCGACCGCAATGCCTTTTTGTTTGGCTGCGTGGTTCCGGATATCTTCGTGGGCTATATGGTCCCTGGCATCGCCGATCCCATCCCGTACCGCATTACGCACTTTGCAAAGCCCGAGCCTATCCCTAAGCCTCGTGAGCATGAGTTCTGGGATACCTATGTGGCACCGTTGCTTAAAAGTTCGCCCACTGGTGCGCCAGCCGCGGCTACCTCGATTGTCGAGGAGCGCGAGCGACTGAATCGCGTGCACTATCCCCAGCGCTACAGGGATGCCGAGCCGGTTGCCGGTCCCGGCGCCTGTGAGTTCTCGCTTGCATCCGAAGATGTGGCGCAGTCGTTGCTCGATTTGACACTGGGTGTCTGGTCGCATCTGGTGGCCGATACCGTATGGAATACGCGCGTGAATCAGTACCTTGAGGCGCACGGCGGCAAGCCGTGTGAGGAGTTCCGCATTAAAAAGCAAGGCGACTTTGACTGGTTTGGCAAGACGCTCGGCATTGTTTCGATTCCGCGCGCGACCGATCGCCTGTATACTGCGGCGACGCGTTTTGGGCAGTATCCCATCCATAAGGAGTATGTGCTCAAGACCATCGGCGTTATGCACGAGATCGTGCGAGAAAACCCCGGTGAGCCCGACCATCCGCCATACCGCCTGCTAACCGAGGAATTCTTCGACGCAACGTTTACCGAGGTCATCGAGCTGACCGAGGCGGGTTTTGCCGCCCGTGTCGAATCGCCCGATGTGCCTGCGCTGCCCCTGATTGCTAGCTGCTAGCTGGCCGGCCCGGCAGTGAATAGCTCAACCCAATCGACAAGTAGCTCTTGCCGTAAGGTATCTTCGGCAATGCGCTCCTGTTTGGTCTTTGGGATGTGGGGAAGCCCGGCCTTTTTATGGATGAGCTCGGCTATGTGGTCGAAGCTCTTCTTCTCCTTGATCTGGTCATAGGTAATTTGTATGACATCGTAGCCCATGCTTGTGAGTGCGGTGGCGCGCTCGGCATCGGAGAGGCTCGCGGCTTCGCTGTCGTGGGCAGAGCGGCCTTGGCATTCCAGAATGACGCCCATGCTGTCGGTGGCGCTTTCGATGAGGATATCGGCGTAGCAGCAGGTTTTGTCATACAGCGAACGTGCGGCTTCACTGAGCGGGATGCGCGCGTTGTTGGCGATCTCGATGCCCTGGCCGCCCTCGTCGCGGGGGAGCGAGATAAGCATGGAGGTCTGTACTTCGAAGGGCGAGGCGGCCTGCCCCGTCATGTGCTCGGCCGCCCAGCGCAGTTGTTTGACGCCGCGCAGGCCTGCGGCTTGCTTGGCGAACGCGGCGATATCCGTTGCGGTAAGAAGCGGCGTGCGCTTCCACAAGTTGGTGTCATTGCCCTTGGTGTCGTTAACTCGCTCCCAGCCGCAGTTGGGTGGAATGAACTTAAGCGAAATAGCTTCATCGAGTTGTTGTTGCGTTCGCTCGCAGGGCTTAAACACTGCAAAGGAGCCGCACATCTCGTAGCACGCCATGAGTAACTGGTTGCGTGAGACCTGCGTGGCAAGGCTGAGCAGCGTGAACTCCGGTGACGTGACATCAAACCCATGTTCAGTCTGCCTAAACGACCCCGGAGGTGGTTCTTGGGTCAAGAGGTGCGATTTAAACAGGCTTCGCGACCCGGATTGTGCCCGAGTGAATACAAGCCTGTGAAGTGGTGCGTGAAGCAGGTCTTTTACAACTGCATGACTTCCGAGGCCACAACATCTGCGATCCATATTGCCAAGGCTAATGGCGGGGTAAAGGCCTAATACCTGCGGCGGGATGCGGTAGTAGTTAAAGGCGGATTGCCCACAAAGCGTCAGGTCCATAATGCCCTCCTGGCCGAAATCATCTCTTTGAAGCGAGTGATGCCAGCGTCAATCCGGAAGTATGCGGCAAAATCTGAACCCTATGAGCGGACCTGGCTTTTGAGGCTAGTTTATCAGGCATTTTGTTGCGAAAAAACAGGGTGTGCTCGGAGGTTCCAAAATTTGCCGCATACTTCCGAAAACCAGGTCGATTTGGTTCTTGCTAAAACGATTTATCAGCCCTGTGTGAGGTGTGGGTTTGCCACCGGGCGAACACTTTTAGCGCTTGGGGCTTTATTTTTTGGGCCTCGAAGGGTGGATTTCGCGCTTTTGGTAAAGAAATGAGTGCGTGTTTTGCCGTGCGGCGGCATTGGCACAGAAAAAGGGCCCGGAAGGCGAAGCCTTCCGGGCCCTTTGCAATGCAAGTATGCTTGCAAGTGCGTTTTAGCGCACCTGAGCGACGTAAGCGACGTTGGTCGAGGAGACCTTGTCCTCGAGCTGGACGCTCATGCGGGGATCGCCGGCGGTAGCGACGGTCAGGTCGCCGGCCTCGACGTAGCCGAGCTCCTTAGCGGTCTCGATCGCCTTGACGATCGTGCCGTTGACGGTGCCCTGGGTAATCTCGGCCTGATGCGGGATAACGCCCCAGTACATGATCATCTGCTGGACGGCCCACTCGTGGCGGGAGAACGCGCAGATCGGCATGTTGGGACGGAAGTGCGAAATCAGGCGAGCGGTACGACCGGTGGTCGTCGGCACGGTGATGCACTTGGCGCCAACGGTGGTGGCCATGTTCACAGCGGACATACCCACAACGTTGTTAACAACGCGGGTGCCATGAGCGTCGGCCGGAACCTCGAGCGGAGCGTGGGCCGGGAGGTACTTCTCGGTCTCGAGAGCAATGCTGGCCTGCATCTTGACGGCCTCGACCGGGTACTTACCGGCAGCGGACTCGCCAGAGAGCATAACGGCGTCGGTGCCGTCGTAAATGGCGTTAGCAACGTCGGCAACCTCGGCGCGCGTCGGGCGCGGGTTCTGCTGCATGGAGTCGAGCATCTGCGTAGCGGTGATAACGGGCTTGTAGGCCGCGTTGCACTTAGCGATGATCTCCTTCTGGATGTGCGGAACGAGCTCGGGCTTGATCTCGATGCCCAGGTCGCCACGGGCAACCATGATGCCGTCGGAAGCCTCGAGGATCTCGTCGAAGTTCTCGACGCCCAGGGCGCACTCGATCTTCGGGAAGATCGTGACGTGCTCGCCACCGTTCTCGCGGCAAAGCTTGCGGATGCCGCGGACGGACTCGCCGTCACGGATGAAGGAAGCGGCGATGTAGTCGATGTTCTCGGTCAGGCCAAAGAGGATGTCCTGACGATCGCGCTCGGTGATGGCGGGCAGCGAGATGTTGACGTTGGGCATGTTGACGCCCTTGCGCTCGCCGATCAGGCCGTCGTTCTTGACGACGCAGGTCATGTCCTGGCCGTCGACGGACTCGACCTCGAGGGCAACCAGGCCGTCATCGATCAGGATGAGGGAGCCCTTCTCGACCTCGGAGGGCAGGGCCAGGTAGTCGAGGGAGATGTGCTCAGCGGTGCCGTGGAAATCCTCTGACGTGGGCTGAGCGGTGACGACGATCTTGTCGCCGGTCTTGACGGCAACCTTCTTGCCGTCGACCAGAAGGCCAGTGCGGACCTCGGGGCCCTTGGTGTCGAGCAGGATGCCGACGGGCAGACCGAGCTCCTTGGAAATACGACGGACGCGCTCGATGCGACCGTGGTGCTCGTCGTAGGATCCGTGCGAGAAGTTAAAACGGGCGACGTTCATGCCCGCCTTGATCATCTCGCGGATGGTCTCGTCGCTATCGCAGGCGGGACCCATGGTGCATACAATCTTGGTGCGCTTGTACATTCAGACCTCCATCTGACATCGTCTTGCGCTGATAGATAAACCATAAGAAATAAAACTGAGATGATTATAACGAAATGACGACCGAATACCCCAAAAAATCGACCGTATGCCGAATTAGAAGTTCATTTTTTGCGGAAAAACGGTATATGCAAAAACTTTACCAACTGTTCTAACCGCTGCTATCTGGGCGATATTTCAGTTTGATGATGCGCCGAAGAAAAAACGTTTTATCAATGTTGAGCATCACACGGTCTGCACCGTTGCGTCTGTGCCGTGTTTCCAGATGGAATGTTTTGGCTAGACGCGTCGCTTTGGGGTACCATAGCCCCACTATCAACTGCCGCTCAGCACGGCAGCCTTGATGAGCCCTTGCCCTTCTCCTGGGAATTATGATCGGGCATCAATCTGCTGAGTGGCCCGAATCCCAGGAGGGGACTCTATATGCAAAAGGAATACCTGTCCGCCGCGGCGGAGGTGCTCAGCGACCAAGGTGTCGATGAGCACCTCGGCCTGAGCACCGGCGAGGCGTCGTCGCGCCTCGCCAAGACAGGCCCTAACAAGCTCGAGGAAGCCGAGAAGACGCCGCTGTGGAAGCGTTTCTTTGAGCAGATGGCCGACCCCATGGTCATCATGCTGATCGTTGCCGCCGTCATCAGCGCGCTCACGGGCATGGTCAAGGGCGAGCCCGACTTTGCCGATGTCGTCATCATCATGTTCGTCGTTATCGTCAACTCGGTACTGGGCGTGGTCCAGGAAGCCAAGAGCGAGGAGGCCCTCGAGGCCCTGCAGGAGATGAGCGCGGCGCAGTCCAAGGTGCTGCGCGACGGCAAGCTCGTGCATCTGCCGAGCGCCGAGCTCGTGCCCGGTGACGTGATCATGCTCGAGGCGGGCGACTCCGTTCCGGCCGACTGCCGCGTCCTCGAGAGCGCCACGATGAAGATCGAAGAGGCCGCCCTTACCGGCGAGTCCGTGCCCGTCGAGAAGCATGCCAACGTGATCGAGCTCGCCGCGGGCACCGATGACGTGCCGCTCGGCGACCGCAAGAACATGTGCTATATGGGTTCCACCGTTGTGTACGGCCGTGGTCGCGCCGTCGTGGTCGGCACCGGCATGAACACCGAGATGGGCAAGATTGCCGGCGCCCTGGCCGAGGCCAAGGAAGAGCTCACGCCGCTGCAGGTGAAGCTCGCCGAGCTCAGCCGCATCCTTACCATTATGGTTATCGTCATCTGCGTCGTCATCTTTGGCGTCGACATCATCCGTCACGGCGTGGGCAACGTCCTCACCGACCCGACTGCCCTGCTCGACACCTTTATGGTCGCCGTCTCGCTTGCCGTCGCCGCCATCCCCGAGGGCCTGGTCGCCGTCGTGACCATCGTGCTTTCGCTCGGCGTGACCAAGATGGCCAAGCGCCAGGCGATCATCCGCAAGCTTTCTGCCGTCGAGACCCTTGGCTGCACGCAGACCATCTGCTCCGACAAGACCGGCACCCTTACCCAGAACAAGATGACCGTCGTCAAGCACGAGCTCGCTGCGCCCAAGGAGAAGTTCCTGGCCGGTATGGCACTGTGCTCCGATGCCCAGTGGGACGAGGAACTGGGCGAGGCCGTGGGCGAGCCGACCGAGTGTGCACTCGTCAACGATGCCGGCAAGGCTGGTCTTACTGGCCTGACTGCCGAGCACCCGCGCGTGGGCGAGGCCCCGTTCGACTCGGGCCGTAAGATGATGTCTGTGGTCGTCGAGACCCTGGACGGCGAGTACGAGCAGTACACCAAGGGCGCGCCCGACGTGGTGATTGGTCTGTGCACCCATATCTACGAGGGCGAAAAGGTCGTCCCCCTGACCGAGGAGCGTCGCGCCGAGCTCGTGGCCGCCAACAAGGCCATGGCCGACGAGGCCCTGCGCGTGCTGGCGCTGGCAAGCCGCACTTACACCGAGGTCCCGAGCGACTGCAGCCCCGCTGCGCTCGAGCACGACCTGGTCTTCTGCGGCCTATCCGGCATGATTGACCCTGTCCGCCCCGAGGTCGCCGACGCCATCCGCGAGGCCCACGATGCCGGTATTCGCACCGTCATGATCACGGGCGACCATATCGACACCGCCGTGGCCATTGCCAAGCAGCTGGGAATCGTCACCGATCGCAGCCATGCCATCACCGGTGCCGACCTCGATCGCATGAGCGACGAGGAGCTCGACGCGCACATCGAGGACTACGGCGTGTACGCTCGCGTCCAGCCCGAGCACAAGACCCGCATCGTCGAGGCCTGGAAGTCGCGCGACCAGATCGTGGCCATGACGGGCGACGGCGTCAACGACGCCCCGTCCATCAAGCGCGCCGACATCGGCGTGGGCATGGGCATCACCGGTACCGACGTCACCAAGAACGTTGCCGACATGGTGCTTGCCGACGACAACTTCGCCACCATCATCGGTGCTTGCGAAGAGGGCCGTCGCATCTACGACAATATCCGCAAGGTCATCCAGTTCCTGCTTTCGGCTAACCTTGCCGAGGTGTTCTCGGTGTTTATCGCCACGCTCATCGGCTTTACCATCTTCCAGCCGGTGCAGCTGCTGTGGGTGAACCTGGTCACCGACTGCTTCCCCGCGCTCGCGCTGGGCATGGAGGATGCCGAGGGCGACATCATGAAGCGCAAGCCGCGCAACGCCAAGGACGGCGTCTTTGCCGGTAATATGGGCCTGGACTGTGTGGTCCAGGGCTTGATCATCACCGTGCTGGTGCTGGCGAGCTTCTTTGTGGGCGTGTACTTTGACATGGGCTACATCCACATCGCCGATATGATCGCCGGCAATGCCGACGAGGAAGGCGTGATGATGGCGTTCATCACGCTCAACATGGTCGAGATCTTCCACTGCTTCAATATGCGCAGCCGTCGTGCGTCGCTGTTTAGCATGAAGAAGCAGAACAAGTGGCTGTGGGCATCTGCCGCGCTGGCGCTGGTACTGACGGTTATCGTGACCGTTCAGCCGACGCTTGCCGAGATGTTCTTTGGCCCCGTGACGCTTGAGCTCAAGGGCGTTATCGCCGCCCTGGGCCTTGCTTTCCTGATCATTCCGTTGATGGAGATCTACAAGGCGATCATGCGCGCTGTGGAGAAGGAGTAACGCTCTCGTCCGGGCCCGCCCCACGCCCTTTCTCCCTCACTGGTCCTCGCGCTTCGCGCTGCGGGATCGTTCGGGAGAAAGGGCTTCCGGGGCGGGCCCTGCGGTATCCTTGCTGGCTTTTCTCCCGCGCGGATGAAAAGGGCTAAGGGAAAGTATGTGAGCTGGTCGAGCGTTTGCTCGACCAGCTCTTTTTTGTGGGTAAAATACCTGCTCAGTTGTGATTTGTGGTGCTGGGAGGCGCTTGTGGGCAAGGCGAAGGCTAAGGCGAAGAAAAAGACGACGGGGGCGCGGGCTAAGCGCGATCGTCGTCGGAAGCTTGCGACCGAAGCTCCCGCGTCTGCCGAGGAGCTGCTGGCAAGCGTGTCGGGACTCGATGCGCTGCAGGATGTTCCGGCGTTCGACGATCTGCCGGTCGATGATGCTCAGCGGGCTGCCTTCGATGATTATTGTGCTCGGGCCGAGGAGCCCGAGCAGATGCAGCTTGGTGCCGTGGTGCGCCTGGATCGTGGGTTTCCGCTGGTGGCGGCTGCCGATGACACCTTTCGTGCCGAGCATGCCGTGGGGTTTGCCAAGTCGCGTGGCGAGGACGAGGTTCTGCTGCCCGCCGTGGGCGACCGCGTGGCGGTGCGTCGTGCGCCCGGGCACAACATGGGCGTGATCGAGTGCGTGCTGCCACGCCGCACGAGTTTTGAGCGCTGGCGTGGACGCGCTCGCGGCGAGCGTCAGGTGCTTTGCTCCAACGTGGATAGCGTGCTGATCGTGCAGGCGCTCGGCGCCGGCGAGGTACTGCTCGACCGCGTGGCGCGCTCGCTGGTGTTGGCACTCGACTGCGATGCCGAGCCGGTGGTGGTACTCACCAAGGCCGACCGCTGCGACGCCGATGAGCTCGAGCGCGATCTGGACCGTGTGCACCGCTTGGTGGGTCCGGACGTGCGCGTGATCGTGACGTCCTCTGCCGAGGGTCGTGGCCTGGACGAGGTGCGCGCCTGCGTGCCCGCCGGGAGCTGCGCCATGATCTTGGGTGAATCGGGTGCTGGCAAGTCGACGCTGCTCAACGCGCTGCTGGGTCACGATACGTTGGCGACCGGCGGCGTACGTGAGCGCGATGACCAGGGTCGCCACACCACGGTCGCGCGCGTGATGGTGGCGCTGCCGGGCGAAGCCGGCGTTATTGCTGACGCGCCGGGCCTGCGCAGTCTGCCGCTCGTGGGGCATGAGCGGGGCTTGGCACGCGCGTTTCCCGAGATCGTCGAGGCGTCGCGTGCGTGCCGGTTTGGCGACTGCACGCATACCCACGAACCGGGCTGCGCCGTTCGCGAGGCCGAGGATGCCGGGCAAATCGACAGCCTGCGCCTGGAGACGTTCCAAAACCTGGCGTCATCCATGCGTGTGAGTGCTCAGATGCTCGATCCCGATGTCCATCTGTAATTGAATCTACCTATGACAGCCGTCTCCCAATGGTACGGGAGGCGGCTTTTTTATTGCCGATGCGCCCCTAAACGTGCGTTTTGCTGACGTGCTGACCAAAACCTTGCCACGAGCTTGACGGGCCGGTCAGCTTTTGGTCGGCAATTGGTTTGACACTCAAAACCAAGATCGCGATCGCACCGTTTTGCTGCTTGCCCGCTCGGACAATGGTGCTACGGGCATCCGCCCGGTGCTACCTTGAGAGGAGCGGCCGTGAACAAGAGCAAGCGCATCGCCATCAGTCTAATCGCGGGTGTGCTCGCCGCGCTGCTCTGCATGGTCTACGCATCGTCGATTCGCTCGCAGGCTGAGCAGGTCCAGGCCGAGACGCTGGCCAAGTATGGCGGCGATCGCGTCGAGGTGTGCGTCGCGGCGCGTGATATCGATGTGGGCGAGACCCTCGACGAGACCAATGTCATAACCCAGGAATGGCTGGCGAGCCTGTTGCCGCGCGATGCGGCGACCGAGCTGCGCCAGGTACGCGGCGACGTGACGACCTCGCGCATCCCTAAAAATGCCGTGATTTGCGATGTCTACACCAAGGCCGAAACCCACACGCTCGAGGTGCCCAAAGGCAAGGTCGCCGTTTCGGTGGCGGTCGATGCCGAGCATTCGGTCGGGGGCGCCACGGGCGTGGGCAGCTACGTGGACGTGTACGTGCAAAAGGACGGCGTGACCGATCGGCTGTGCGGCGCGCGCGTAATCGATACCAGCGAAGATGCCGGCGCCACGCGTGAAGGCAAGATCGAATGGGTGACGCTGGCGGCCGACCCCGAAGACGTTAAGGAATTGCTGGGGGCCTCGGGTAAGGGGACGGTCAGTTTGACGATTCCCGCCACGGTGCGCGACAAAAAGAGCGGAGGCGACGAGTGATGAAAGCGATCTGGCTTGCATGCTGCGCGTGCGGTGATTACGGATTGCTGCAGCGGGAAGTCGAGGGCCGCGATGCGGGCGCGCAAGTGCTTCGCGTGGGCGACCTGGATGGGCTGGTGTCCATGGCACGGGCGTTTCCGTCGCGTCGCGGGGCGGCGATTATCGCGGCAGCCCTGTTCGATGCCGAAGACGTGCGAAAGACCGTTGCGCGCCTGACGGCCGAGGGCCGCGTGAGTCGCGTGGTCGTGTTGATAGAAGCACTCGATCCGTCGGATATCGAGGGGCTGTTTCGCGCAGGGGCGACCGAGGTCATCGCTGCGCACAGTATATGCGGCAACGGGTGCGCGGGCGAGGGAGCGGTTGATTCCGATCGGCGCATGACGATTGAGCCCGATGCTTTTGTTGATAGGGAACCCGGGGCGCCTCGCGCTACAAGAGGCCCGCGTGTTGATGATTATGGAAAAGCGGAAGCCGAGCATGGTCGGCGCCCCCGGAACCCCCTTGTATACGATGACGCTGGAGGGCCGGCGCAGCATGCTGGCGATTCCCCGGCTGTAGATATGGGATACGTGCACGGCGTGAATCTGGTGGATGAACTCGACGAAGTTGAGGGCTTTGCCGGGTGCGGCGAGTTGTCGCTGATGCAGCATGAGCAGATTGCACAGAACGAGCCTGCCTCGCAGACCGAACAAGCTGCCATGCCGGCTTGGACGCAGCGTGTGGTTGCGGCGGAGGAGACGGGGACGCTGTCACCGACGCCCGCCCCGCCGCCTCCGATGCCGCCGGCAGACGCTGCCGCTTCGCCGCATCGAGCTCCGGTCATCTGCGCCATTTCGGGCTCGGGCGGTTGCGGCAAGTCGACGATCGTTGCCACCATGGCACACACATCGTCGCTGTTGGGCTTGCGTGCCGCCGTGCTCGACCTGGACCTGATGTTTGGAAACCTTTACGACTTGTTAGGCGTCGATGCTCCGCGCGATATGGCGGCACTTATCGAGCCGTCGGCGGCGGGCGCGCTCACCGAGCCGGATATCGTAGCCGCATCGATGCGCGTGGCGCCGGGCGTTACGCTCTGGGGTCCCGTCGCGGCGCCCGAGCAAGCCGAGCTCATGGCACGTCCGGTGGAGCTACTGCTTGATGTCCTGCGTCGCGAATCCGACGTGGTCTTTATCGATACCTCGGTCTTTTGGGGCGACGCCGTGGCGGCTGCGGTGGCGGCGAGCGACCGTTGCCTGGTCGTTGGCGATGCGGCGGTGTCGTCCGCGACATCGGCGTCGCGCGTCATTGAACTGGCAAGTCGAGTAGGTGTGCCGCGCACGCGCATGAGCGCCGTGTTCAACCGGTTCGGTGCGCGCGGGGCAGACGAGGATGTTGCCATGCGCTTTGAGATTGCCTGTGCGTTGAGCTCCAAGATTCGTATCGCCGATGGCGGGCAGGATCTCGCCGCGCTCATGGCGTTTGGGCGCGCTGACGAGGCAGTGGGGCAGACCAGCGCTTTTGCGACCAGCGTGCGCGAGGCCACGCGCGAGATGCTCGTGGAACTGGGGTGCGCCGTCGGCCCTTGGGGCGATATGGTCGCCGACCGTGCAATGCGCACCGAACGCCCGCGTATCCGCCTTCCCTGGTCGCGCGAGGGTGATCAGCGATGAGCCTGCAAACGAGGATTAAGGCTGCCGGCGCTGCAGCGGCGGCAGCGCCTGTAGATGCGGGGCGCCGCCGCGCGGTGAAACGACGCACCAAGCGCGCCGTGATGGACCGCATGGGTTACGACGAAGTGGCGCGTATCAGCGCCTATATCGACCCGGTACTTGCCCGCTCGGAATTGCGTCCCGCGGTGGAGGCGGCGCTCAATGTTGAGGAGCCGACCGATCTCGCGACGACCGAGCGCGAGACCATCATCGACGAGATTTTGGATGACGTGGTGGGCTTGGGGCCGTTGCAGCCGCTCATCGAGGACGATACCGTTACCGAGATCATGATCAACGGCTGCCGCTCGGCCTTCTTTGAACGCGGCGGCGTCTTGTACCCCATCGAGCATGCGTTTGAGGATGATGAGCAGATTCGTGTGCTTATCGACCGCATCATCTCGCCACTTGGTCGCCGTATCGACGAGCGCAGCCCCATCGTCAACGCCCGCCTCAAAACGGGCTATCGCGTCAACGCGGTGATTCCGCCTGTGGCGATTGACGGACCGATTCTCACCATCCGAAAGTTCTCGGACCGCATCTGCTCGCTGGACGAGCTTGTGGGGCTGGGGTCGCTGCCGCTTTGGTATGCGCAGCTGCTGTCATGCGCGGTGTCGCTGAGACAGGACCTGGCGGTTGCGGGAGGCACGGGATCTGGTAAGACCACCCTGCTCAACGCGTTGTCATGCGAGATTTCCACCGGCGAGCGCATCGTGACGATCGAGGACTCTGCCGAACTCAAGTTTGCGCATCATCCGCACGTGGTGCGTCTAGAGGCGCGCGAGGCTTCAATTGAGGGCGAGGGCGCGGTGACGATCCGCGACCTGGTGACCAATGCCCTGCGCATGCGCCCCGACCGCATCGTGGTGGGCGAGGTGCGCGGTGCCGAGTGCTGCGACATGTTGCAGGCCATGAACACGGGCCACGACGGGTCGCTCACCACGCTTCATGCGGGTTCCGAGCAGGAGACCGTGGTGCGTCTGACGTTGCTTGCACGTTATGGCATCGATCTGCCGAGCGAGCTCATCGAGGAGCAGATTGCCATGGCGCTCGACGGCATCGTGATGTCTGAGCGCCACGCCGATGGCAGGCGCTTCGTCTCCTCGTATTCGGGGGTGCGTCGCGCCGCGTCGGGCGGCGTAGAGCTCGAGCGCTATGTGACTTTCGATGCCGCCGAGCGCACCTGGAAGCTTGACCGCGAGCCGCCGTTTATCGCAGAAGGCCTGCGGTCGGGGACGCTCACACAAGAGGAGGTGGACGAATGGAGGTCGCTGTGCCCCTCGTCGTAGGGGGTTTGGCAGGGTTTTCTGTTGCGACGGCGTGCGGGGCGGAACCTCGTGTGCCGCAGGTGCCGCCGGCGGAGCTGGCGCGTCAGGCGCTCGAGACGGTGGCAGAGAAGCTGCCGCGTGAGCTGGTGGAAAACGATCTGCTGAAAAAGATCGCCCGTTCGTGGACATCGCTGGCTCCGGCGCATCGCCTTGGCCTCGTGATCGAAGATGCTTCGGGGCGTTTGGCGTTTCTACTGCTATCGAGCGGTGTCTGCTGCGTATTGCTAACGATGGTGTCGTTATCGCCTCTCGGATTTGCCTTGGGACTTGTTGCTCCGATTGCCGTTGGCGCCGCTCGGGATGGCTTTGAGAGCCGGCGCGAGCAACACGATGCAGAAGAGGCCATGCCCGAGGCGTTTACCGCACTTTCCATGTCGCTTGCCTCGGGACATTCGCTGGCTCAGGGCATGCGCTTTGTGGGCGCTCATGCGCAAGAACCGGTGCATACCGAGTTTTTGCGGGTGGCGGCGGCGATCGATTGCGGCATCTCGGCGACCGACGCGCTCGATGACTTGCTCGTGCGCATCGACGCCCCCGGTCTTTCGCTTGTGACCTTGGCGCTTAAGGTGTCACAGCGCACCGGCGCTCCGCTTGCCGACTTACTGTCCGAGGCGTCGAGCATGGTGGGGGAGCGCATTGAGCTCAAGCGCCGCCTAGATGTTAAGACGTCGCAGGCCCGCATGTCTGCGCATATGGTCGCGGCGATGCCGACGGGCATGTGCGCGGTGTTGGCGCTGCTTTCGGCAGATTTTCGTCGCGGTCTTGCGACGCCTGCCGGCGCGGGCGCTGTGGTGCTGGGTCTTGCCCTCAACGCCGTTGCCCTGGTGGTTATCAGGCGCATTATGCGGGTGGAGCTATGAGCGCCCCGGTTGCAGTTGCGGCTTGCCTGTGCGCTCTGAGTGTATTTGTCGCGACGGGTTTGGATCGGGCGGATGCACGCAAGATCGCAGAGGCCTGCAAGCGCGAGGCGGTGCTGGTCGCTGCCGCGGGTCGCTCGGTGGTCGATGCTCTGACCGCGCGAATGAAGGGCGCGGTTGGAGCGGGCGGCCCGGCGCGAGTGTCGCTCGGCGAAGTGTCCGAGATGATCGATGTTGTGCGCTTGGGTCTTTCGGCCGGTCTTTCGTTTGATGCGGCGCTTGAGATTTTCTGCGCCAACCGCCGGTCAGTGCTGGCTCTTCGACTTGAGCGGGCCTGCATGGCGTGGCAGGTGGGCGTGGGCACGCGTGAGGACGAGTTGTTGGCCGCCGCGCGCGACCTGGACGTGCGAGCGCTCGAGACCTTTGCCATCACGGTGGGACAGGCGCTCGCCTTGGGTGCCCCACTTGCCGAGACACTGGCCGCTCAAAGTCGCGAGATCCGTGCGGCTCATCGCGCCGCGGTCGAGCGCGAGATCGAGCGTGCGCCCGTCAAGCTGCTGATTCCCACCGGCACACTCATCTTGCCGGCGTTGCTTCTGTCCATATTGGGCCCGCTGTTGGGAGCAGGCGGGATGATGTAGGGAGGAATACATGAACACGATGACTGACGTTGCTGGCAAGGTCTGGAGCTGGGCTGTTTGCCAGTCAATTCGCGCTCGCCAGCATGCCGGGGAGCTACTGCAGGAGGAGAGTGCGCAGGGCACCACCGAATACGCCATCTTGGTCGGCGTGCTCGTGGTGATCGCCATCATTGCCATTGTCGCATTTAAGGGCAAGGTCCAAGATCTATGGAACGCTATCAGCGAGGGCATCAACAGCCTGTAGAGGGCGAGCGCCCCATCGGGGTGCTGCTGGTGTTTGCTTGCCTGACCGTGGCGATAGCGGCGGTGCTTTGGGGGCTTAACGCCGCGCGGCAGCAGCGTCCTGGGGCCGCCTTCGATTCGGGCTCAGATTCGGCGGTGGCGTCTCAAAAAGATGAGATGCGAGATGCGGACGATTCGGATGTCGCTGTCACGGCGCAAACCTTTCTGCGGACGCTCGACAAGCGGTCTGGCACTGCGACGGATTCACCTGAGGACAACGCGATTGCGGTCCGGCTTGCATGGTCCGAGGACCGACCGATGACCGAGGCAGCGGCGGATATGTTACGCGCCTACCGCGAGGTGCCAACGGCCCAGCTCGCCCTGAGCGGCTATCTCGATATTAAGGGCAACGTATGGGGCGCCATCGTGCGCGATGGGCGCGGCTGGGTCGATATGGTGACGGTTGCCGCGGATGCTGGCGATGCTTCGTGTCGTCTGCGCGCCGTGCGTCTGGTCCCGCAAACAATAAGCTCAAAGGAGGGATCGTGAAATGCATAGCATTCTGCGTGAGGAATCTGCCCAGGCGACGGTCGAATACGCCATCGTCACGGTGGCGCTGTTATCGATCGTGCTGGCGATTGTGGGACTTTGGCGTGCTGGCACCGATGGACGCTTGGCGGCGCTGGTTGAGCGGGCGGCATCCCATGGCGTTGCCTCGACGTCGGTTATCGACGCCGCTACGGGCGCTAAGGACATCGCGTTGTATTGATATCGCGCGCGAGGACCGGGCGCAGTCTACGGTCGAGGCCGCTTTTTTGCTGCCGACGTTTCTGACGCTCATCCTTCTCGCACTGCAACCGGTGTGCCTGCTTTATACGCGCGCGGTCATGGAGTCTGCCGCCGCCGAGACCGCGCGGCTCATGACCACGACGACGGCGGAGGACGACGATCTTAAGGAGTTCACCCTCCGCCGGCTTGCCGCAGTGCCCAACGTTTCGATCTTTCATGCCGGCGGGCCGTTGTCGTGGGATGTCGAGCTTAGCCGGGCCGATGCGGGCGGCGTCTCGTCCGTGTCCGTTTCCGGCGAGGTCAAGCCGTTGCCTGTGATCGGTGCGTTTGCGCAGGTTATGGGTGGTACCGCCGAGGGCGGCTACGTTGAGCTCAAGGTCGATGTCTCGTATCAATCACGTCCCGAATGGCTGGAGGGAGATTATGATTCGTGGATTGCTGCATGGGATTAAGCGTTTCTGGTCTAGACGCGTTTTGACGCGCCGTCCGAGCTGCCATCGCAAGCGAGGCGGCTTTATGGGCCGCGCCGGTATCGACCTGTTTATCGAAGACGGTGCCTACACCACGCTTTCTTCTGCCGTGGTCATCCTAGTGGTGCTCACGTTGTTGTTTTCGTCGACCGCGGCGATATGGAGCATGTCGCGCGCGGGGGACACCCAGGTGGCGGCCGATAGCGGCGCGCTGGCGGGTGCCAACGTAGTGTCGTCCTATCACACGGCTGCCACGGTGGTTGATGCGAGCATCTTGAGTCTGGGGCTAGCGGGGTTTGCCACGATCGGGACGGGCCTGGTCGCCATCCTCATCCCGGGTGCCGAACCAGTTGCCGGCAATATGGTCGACACCGGGATTGAGATCATTAAAACGCGCAACAAGTTTGCCAAAAGCGCATCGGAAGGCTTGCAGAAAATCGAGACGGCTCTGCCGTATCTGATTGCCGCGCGTGCCACGCAGGCGGTGTCGGCGCAGGATACCGATAGTGTGACCTATACCGGTACGGCGCTTGCCGTGCCCAGGACGTCCGAGTCGGATTTCGTTGCGCTCGAGGGTTCTGAGATCTCGACCGATGCCATTAAAGACACATCGAAAGATCTGGAGCGCGCAGCAGATGAGCTGCAGAAGGCCTTGGAGGAGACGGCGAAAGCAAAAGAACGCGCCTGGCTTGCGGATTGCGGTGGATCGGTTCCGGCTTCGGTCGGTAGCTGTTCATGCATGTGGGAACGTACGAGGAGTTTGGCAAAGCTCTCGGGTGAGCAGAACCCGCATTATGCCTCGAGCATTTCGTGGGAGCCACAGGTGGCGCTCGACCGCGCGAAGACCTACTACCGTCAACGCCTGGCAGACGAAAAACCGCAGGGTTCAAGCGTCGAGACGAAGGCGGAGTCGGCGGCGCGCAAGGCGTTTTACACCTATGCGAGTACAGAGGTCAATCGTGCATATGTAACCGAGGACGGAGATGAAGTCGCTTCCTATATCCCGCTGTTGCCGCGCAACACTGACGAGGTGCGAGCGACGGAACTCTATACCGATACGGTGTGGCCAACCAGTGCCATCGATGGCAAGACGTATCTGCATTACGGAACGAGTTGCCCCAACTATAAGAAGGGGGCGCCATGCGGGCTGGCCTCGGTTGCTGCTTATGACGGGCAGGACAAATGCAATAGATGCCATTTTGGTGTTTCGTCGCTCGGTGCCGTTGCGGCTCCTTCGACTTCTATCGAAAACGGCTTTGAGTACCACTTTGATCGATTCAAAGAGGCTCTGGAAGACTACGTCGAATGCCGCAACAAAGAACTCGAACTTGAGCGTCAGACCGAGGATGAGGCCGACCGTGCGGGCAATGCGTTTGACCAGGCCATTAAAGCGCTTTCCGGCGAGCGCCCGCGTATCGCCCCACCTGGCCGCAACGGCGTGGTCGCCTTTGCAGTTTCGGGTGACATTACCAGCCCCGATCAACTTAACTCCTCGTTTAACGCGGCAGTCAGGCTTGGCGATCGCGGTGCTATCTCTGCCGCGGTGCTGGCGCCCGATGAGGCGACGGCGCAAAACAACGTGCTTTCGCGATTTTTCTCGACATTGAAGGAACGCTCGGGCGGCGTTGCCGGCGTGCTCGACGGCGTCATGGATGTTTGGGGACGGCTACTCGTGGGATACGGAGACATCCAAGGTTCGGCCGACGAACTTATGGACGAGATGATTAAAGACCTAGGAGGGGGCAGCGGTGCGTTGGGCTCCATTGCATCGTGGCTCGGCGATACCGTTTCGGCGTCCGTGGCGGCGCTGGGTTTGGAACCGTGCGACTTGCGCCTGCGAAAGCCGGTGCTGACCGATTCCGCCAACGTCATTAAGAGTCCGGGGTCTGACATTGCGGGTCTCTCTCAAACGCAAGACAAACTGCGAAGTATTCCGTTGGGCGTGACCGATCCCAAGGCGCTTTGCGAGGCGTTGGAATATCAAGTCGAACGCACCATTAGCGGTACGGTGTTCACACTTGCGGAGATTCCTCTGCCCGGCGGCGGCTCCATCCCGCTCACCGTCGATGTCGCCACGCTGGTTGGCGCTCTGGGCGGTGGGTCGTAATGAGTATCCGCATGCGTCTGCGCGAGGAGCGCGCCCAAGCGACGGTTGAGATGGCAGTGGTTACGCCCGTTTTGCTGGTGCTGGCACTCATCGTGTACAACGTCATGATCTTTGCCAGCGCTGTTGCGCGCTTCGACCGCGTGGTGCCCGACATCGTGTTGGCGCACGCCGTGGCGTCGGAGGGGGAGGGCGACGAAAGCTCTGCCGATGCCTCGGCGACGGTTCAGACTCAAATTCTGAATGCCATGGAAGGCTATGACTTGCAGATCGAAGTGTCGAGCGAGCAAGGCGCGGAGGCATCGGATGGTGGCCTGCTCTCCCTATCCGGCACGTTTAGGACCTATACCTGCACCATGCGCTATGAGCCGTGGCCGAGCTCGCTCAGCATCGCTGGCGTTCCGCTGGGGGCGCCGACAACGTTGTCGCACGAGCGCGCGGTGACGGTCGATCCATGGCGTCCGGGGGTGGTCATGTGACCGCGGTCTCGTCCTACATCGCCTACGCGCGGGCACTCAACAGGCTGGGTTGGACGCCGGCCGAGTTTGCGGTGGCGGAGTCGTTTGTCGTGCGCCTGCGCGGCATGCTGGGACGGCGTCCGGTTGCCGCCAACGGCTTGCCGCTCGTCATGGCGTTTCCACGCTGCTCTTCGGTCCATACGTGTTTTATGGCCTATCCCATCGACATCGCCTTCATCGACCGCGACGGCAATATCCTCGCGCGCTACGAAAACGTATGTCCCTGGCGTATGTGCTCCTGCCCCGGCGCCTGGGCCGCACTAGAGCGCTCTTCAATCATTGTTTCGACCCCTGCTCTCCAACGCGTGCCGGCTTAAGAATTGGCGACAGCGGACTTTCGTCATACGAAATTGGGTAAGATGGAGGAGAAGATGCATGGATGTTGAGATCCATCCCAACGCTAAAAAGCACCTGACGGAAAAGCAGGTGCTTAGCGCTTGGCTTGCGGTTACTGAGTGCATTCGCCGCGAGTCGGAGGACGAGCCGCCGAGATGGCTTGCCATTGGATGGCTTCCAGATGGTCGAAGTGTGGAACTTGTTGCGGTCGAACTAATTCGTGGATGGCTCATTATTCATGCCCTGTCTCCGGTTCAGAAGAAATTCTGGCAAGAGATCGAGCGAGCTCGGCAGAGGGGTCGATGATGGGCAAGACGTATACGGCCGCTAATGGTCAGGTTGTAACGGATGAAATGATTGACGCGTGGTGTGAGTCGTACGAGCGCGGAGAGTTTCCGGATGGCGAACACACCGTTGGTGGAATCGTGCGTGGACGGCCCCCGCTCTCAGGTGAGGGGACGGCAACGCTGTCGGTCAAGATTCCTCTGGGAATGAAGGAGGCCATTCGTCGACGGGCGGCTGCCGAGGGGATGACGCCAAGTGAGTTTGCCCGTGCGGCTCTGAGTGAAAAACTTCTTGCTGCCGGCTGATGCCTCTGACGTGCCGATTTATAGAACCGAGGCTGTGCTCAAAAACTTTTTTAAAATTCTCGGTTGACCGGAACGCGTCCTTGGTTATACTAATCAAGCCTTGAAACAAGGCACACATCAAATGGCTGGGTAGCTCAGTTGGTAGAGCAGAGGACTGAAAATCCTCGTGTCAGGGGTTCGATTCCCTTCCCCGCCACCTTGAATTGACTAGGACC
>CAJMRE010000014.1 GCA_905215755.1 uncultured bacterium | reverse complement strand
CCCTGGAACTGCTTGGCACGGCGCTCGGCACGGTTGCCGCGCGGGGCCTGCTCGACGGCAGCAGCACCGCCGCGCTCCTCGGCAGCCACCTCGCGGGCCACGCTCTCCACGGCCTCGTCCACGCGAGCCTGAACGCCCTCGCGCACGCGGGTCTTGCCGCCGCGCTTGGGACGGCTCGGACGCTCGCCGTCGCCGCGACGCTCGTCGCGACCGCGGTTGGAACGACCGGCCACATCGCCGTAGTCATCGCCGTTGCGTTTGCCGTCGCGGCGCGCCTGCTCAAGCTTCTTCTTGCTCTTGGACTTGCCGCGCTTGGTCTTCTTCTTCACCTTAAAGGCCGCAGGATCGCGCTCGGGATCAACCGCGGGCGGATTGGGGCCCACATGCAGGTCGCCGGCCTCGTAGATGTCGGCGGTCTTGTCCATGAGCTTCTCGATCTCGTAGAACTCGTCCACGTCTTGCTCGGTCACAAACGTGATGGCCCAGCCCAGCTCGCCGGCGCGACCCGTACGGCCAATACGGTGGATGTAGTCGGTCGGCTCGGCCGGTACGTCAAAGTTCACAACGTAGCGCACGTCACTGATGTCGATGCCGCGGGCAAGCACGTCGGTTGCCACCAACACGTCGACGGTACCGTCGCGGAAGGCCGAAAGCGCACGCTCGCGCTGGGCCTGGCTGCGATTGCCGTGAATCGCGGCGGCCTTGATGCCCTTGCGCTCCAGACGACGGCAGCAGCTGTCGGCGCGGTGCTTGGTGCGCATAAAGACGATAGTGCGCTCCGGGCCCTCCTTTTTGAGGAACTCGGGCAGCAGGTTGTTCTTGGCCTCGATGGACACCGGGAACACAAACTGGTCGACGGTGTCGGCAGTCGACGTGGCGGGCGCGATCTCCACGCAAGCCGGGTCGCTCACCAGGTCGGTGATCTCACCCACGGCCTCCTCGTCGAGGGTCGCCGAGAACAGCAGCGTCTGGCGCTCGGCCGGCGTCTCGCGCACAATACGGCGAACGGCGGGCAAAAAGCCCATGTCGAGCATGCGATCGGCCTCGTCGAGCACCAAGACCTTAACCTCGTTCAGGTGGCAGGCGCCCTGCTCGATCAGATCGACCAGACGGCCCGGCGTGGCGACCAAGATGTCGCAGCCGTACTTGAGAGCAGCGGTCTGCGGCTTGTAGCTCACGCCGCCCACGACGGTCACGGCAACATGGCCGGTGACGTCGGCAATCTTGCTCGCAACCTCGTCGATCTGCTGGGCAAGCTCGCGCGTGGGGGTGATGACGAGCATCACGGGGCCGCGGCCGTTGCCCTCGGGCTTCTTGGCACCGCGACGGCGGTTGCGGCCGCCGCGCTCGCGCACGGGCTTAGGCGGAGCAATGTGCTCCAGATTGTTCATGGTCGGCAGCAAAAAGGCGGCCGTCTTGCCGGTGCCGGTCTGAGCGGCGGCAAGCAAGTCGCGACCCTCGAGCACCACGGGGATCGAGCCGGCCTGCACGGGCGTCGGCGCCGTGTAGCCCAGGTTCTCGATAGCACGGAGTATCTCGTCGGAAAGGCCCAGCTCGTCAAAGGCGGGCAGGCTCTCGGTAGCGGACTCGACGGCCTGGACGGCGTTGGCCTCATCGGCGGCATCGAAGGCAGCCTGGGTCATGGCCTCGCGGGCCTCGTCCAGAATCTCGGCGTCCGTGACGTCGGATACAGAATTACGCATATGTTGTTGTTCCTTATCTGCACGCGCAATGGGCACGGCGTGCGGCCGCGCAGGCGTGCTTGGTAGTGCGCTAATACATACAAAAACGGGTGCGCACAGAGAGGACGTTGCTCAGCACGCTGGCGATCGCTTTGGCAGCCCTATCACGCGCCGTCCAGACGCAGCAGCTCTAAGCGATGGAGCAGATTCGCCGCCGGTTAGTATACCCGCACTCCGTATGCCCCCACGTAAACCACAGATGACGAGGCGGACGAGGTGGGCCTGGCCGATTGTCTCAATCTGTAACAGATGCAGGGCAAAATCGGGTCCAAATGTTACAGATCAAGACAGAGGGGGATTTCCGTCCAGTCCAAACCAAATCTCTCGGTCTTCCTGCAATTTTGAACATGTGGCCTATAATGTTGCTTTGGTTACGCTATATATTGCGCAGCCATTTAATACGTCGCCCACCGGGGGCCATTAATTCCTATCGCCATATTGGCTAGGAAGCAACCAAAGGAGGTATCCGTGGCAGCAGAGACGCCTTGCTCGGTCCTCTATAACGATATTCGCTCGTTCGGCGGTCTTAAACATCTCGAGATCGCCCGAATGCTTATCAACGGAAACTCTTATCTCGGCAGTACCCTGCTCGAGAAATGCTCTTCCAACCGCTCGTATCTCACCCGTTACATCGTCCATCGCAAGCCTGACCAGTGCGCGCCCGCCATCTACAGCGACTTTACCGTCACCACGCTCAACCTTTCCGCGGCAATCTGCAGCAAGCTCGGCGGCGGCGAGTCCGCCTATCAGGCAATCGCCGAGCACTATCGCGGTCCGGCCGCCAACGAAATGATGTCGGCTCTCGCCAGCTACAAGCTGGACAGCCGCCTATATGCAAATGCCCTCAATCGCATCGACAACTTTGACGGCAATGCCGTGCGCGAAAAAAGCACGCTCTTCTTGATGCTCTTTGTGGCAACGGGGGCGCTCGCCGATCCCGTTCAGGGCGTGGCCACCGTCGAGCGCTTTTGCGACAGCAAGACAGGCGGGCACTTTGGCACCACCGAAACTACCGTAGGACGTGGCTTTATGAGCAGCCCGGGGCAGCCACGCACCGTCGCCCCTAACCTCGGTCTGCTCAGAACCCATGCCGACAACTGCGCCGACATGCAAATCCATCCCCTCACACGCGATCCGCGCGGCACTGTGATTGGTTCTTTGCCCAAAACCTCGCCCAGCATCACCGATGTAGGCGCCGACGCCTCGCGCGAGCATCTTCGTATTTGGCTCGAGGGTGAGCGCTGGTACGCCCAAGGCCTTGGGTCGACCAACGGCACAGTGCTCGAATCGGGCACGGGCGACGGCGATATTGTGATTGAGCCGCCGCGTGACCAACGCGAGCCTGGCAAGATCTATCCCCCGGCGGAAATAGCCAACAGCGACAGGCTCCATCTGGGTCTCTACACGACATTCCTTGTCATTGTGGACTAGCGCGGACGGCGATCGAAAGATGGTCGCCGTCCGTCTTTCGTCTTCTACCTTCTGTGTCGTAAACGACAATACTCAGCGGTATACGTGGGCAGTGCGGCTATCATGGTACTTTACCGATATCCGCACTGCTCACGTATACGCGCGGCAACCCATGCCAGACAAAGGAACGCCATGGATACTACCGATAGCGCCTATGGCGACAAACTCATCCGTCTCGATACGTTCGACACTGCCGTGGCGGTCGACCCCAGCGCCGAAGACGATGCCAAGCGCCGGTTTATGACGCTCATTCTCCAGACGGCCCACCGCAACAACGGCAACATCGGGCACGTGCTGCGCGCGACCAACACGAGCGGCGAGGTCTTTGCCGTCAAGCTACTCAAGGACAACGCCGTCCTTTCCGGCCAAGCCCCCGACCGCTCCGCCGAGCAATCGGCCGCTCACCTGGCCAACACCGCCGCGCTGTTCGAGGAGTACCGTCATCTGTGTACCGTCTCGCACCTGCGCGGATTTCCGCGCGTCTATGGCTACGGTTCATGCGAGGACGACCCGCTCATCCTCATGGAGTGGGTCGAGGGCACCTCACTCAAGCAGGCGCTGCCCCTGCTTCCGCACAACGCCTCGGGCGGGCTGACCACCCAGATGGTCGCCGCCGTCGGAAACGCCGTGCTTCGTGCGCTCTTGATGACCCAAGGCCTCGTGAACCCGGTCATCCATCGCGATCTGTCGCCCGCCAATATCATGTTCCGCACCACCAGCCGAACGCTCGAGCAGCAGATTGCTGATTGCTCCTTTGACCCCTGCCTCATCGACATGGGCTCCGCGACCATGGCTCTCGGCGACGACACGATCACCCGGCGCGCCGACATCTGGCGCTTTGCCACGCCCGCATACGCCGCGCCCGAGATGCTCACGCAGGATATCGAAGGCATCGCGGCCCTTCGCCGTTCGCCGGCAATCGATGTCTACGCGCTTTCGAGCATTCTGTACCAGCTCTACAGCGGTCGCAAACCGTTTGACTTTGAGTCGACGGACGCCGCTGCGACCGGCTCGTTCTATCTCGTAAAGACCAAGACCAAGCCGGCGCCGCTCGAGCCGCGCTGCGAGGGCGATGAAGCGCTCGTCCAAATCATCATGAAGGGTCTCTCAGTCGAGCAGTGCGATCGTCCCACCGAGCAGCAGATGCTCGAGGTGCTCTCGGCATACCTCACCGATGCCGAATCCGAGGGCCGCGAAGGCGCGGGCAGTGACGCCGCAATCGACATCGACTCCGGTACACACCTTAAGGTCGACGTCGCCGGCGAGCGCGCGCGAGAGATCCTGGAGCAGGCCCGGCACGATGCCATGACCCGCCGCCGCTTTATTATCGGTGGCGTTGTCGCAGCCGTTGCGGGGCTCGGCGTTATCGGGGCGGCAACCCATGGCTTTGGCATCCCCGACTACCTGGACGGCATCCGCAGTTCACTTGACGACTACACTTGGGATCAGCTGCAGGAGATTTCGCTCAAGATTAAGGCCACCGAGACCCGTAGCGAGGCACGCGAGATTGCCAGGCGCTATCATCTGCTCGATGCCGATGGGCATATCCCCTATCCGTGTACCAAGCGTGTCACGCTCACCAACGGGCTGCAGGTTGGCGCGCAGCTTGTGGGCATCCGCCACGATGAGCTTCTGGACGGGACGGGCAAGGCCGGACTGACGTTTATGTTCGATGCGGGTATTGCCGAGCGCAACGCTGCGGCTGAACCGCCGAGCGCCGGCTGGGCAGATTGCGAGCTGCGGGAATGGCTCAACGGCGACGGCCTTAAGCTGCTGCCCAACGAGTTGCGCGCACTCATTAAAGGGGTCAAGAAGGTCTCGAACAATGTGGGCGCCGCCAACAGCGCATCGTGCCTGAGCGAGTTGCCCGCAACCCTTTGGCTGCCCGCCATGGTCGAGCTGTGCGGTACGCAACCGCCCGATTCGTTTACCGAGGACTATCACTACCTGGCAGACATCTACAACGGCGAGGGCAAGGAGTATCAGCTCTTCCGCGAGCTCAAGGTGAGCCCGTATTCCACGAACGAGACGATGGTCCGCCAGTGGAAGGGCAAGGACACCTGCTGGTGGGAGCGCACGGTGAGCCCCGACACATCGGAGAGCGAAGGCACGCTCTATATGAACCGCGTGGGGCACGACGGCGACGTCTTTACGTACGCAACGCCTGCGGACAAGCCAAACAAACGAACCTGTGTGATCCCCGGATTCTGTATCTAGAGAGCGGGCGTCTTGCCGTGACGGGACCCCTCCCCGGCAAATGTCTCGATCTGTAACACTAGCTCGGCAGATACAGGTCTAGATGTTACAGATCGAGACAAACCCCAACCCCGCGAGACAACGTCTCAATCAGTAACAGTAAAGGGTCAAAAACCTCTCTAGATGTTACAGAACGAGACATTAGCTTGCCGAGAACTTCGCCTCGTAAATGTGATTCAAGTGTGTCGATATTTCCTTGCCAATGTTGCGCAACAGGAACCCTTTCGGCGGTCGTAACGTACGAATTGTCATAGGTACCCCTTCAACGATTGGGAGAAGAAATGGCAAAGTACGCACCTAAACACTTGAAAGTCTCAGGCGGCGCCGAGCCTCGCCCCACATTCTCGGGCCACAAGGCAACACGACTCGCCGTCACCGCGGCAACCACCATCGCTATGACTGGCTCGACGCTGCTCGCGCCGTTCTCGGCATTTGCCAACGATGCAAGTGATACCACGGCACAGGACGCGATCATGTCGCCGCTTGCTATCCACGCCGGCGAGGCGGCAGGCTCCGCAGTAAAGGCAAACGCCCAGAAGATTGCCGACCTGCAGGCTGCGATCGATGCCGCAAAGGCTGCCGAGGCAGACGCCAAATCCGACTACGACACGGTGGCTGCCCCCTATACCGAAAAGCAGGCGGCCCGCGACAACGCACAAAGCACCTATGACGCCTCCGTCTCCGATAATTCGCAGGCAGAGGCCGCCGCGCGCGCCGAATATGCTCGCCAGCTCGATGAAAGCGTCAAGGCGGCCGACAGCGCCAGTGCCACGCTGAAGGATGCCCAAGGAAAGCTCGATGCAGCCAAGACCGACGCCGAGGACAAGTCGAAGGTCCTTGATGCCGCAAAGCAGGCGGCAGCTGATGCGCAGGCCAAGCTCGAGGCAGCCCAGAAGGCAGCCGCCAACGCAACGCCGGAGGAAATCAAGGTCGCCGAGCAGGCTGCCGCAGATGCGCAGGCCGCTCTGGACCAAGCAAAGGCTGCAAAGGCCGCTGCCGATTCCGCGCTCGCCGATGCCCAGCAGGCTCAGAGCGCCGCGCAGAGCGCTTACGACGAGGCGGCAGGCACGCTGGCTTCCGCTCAGCAGGAAAAGACCGCCGCGGATGGTAAGCTAGTTGCGGCACAGACAGCGTACGACAGCGCACAAGCCGATTTGGCGGCCGCAAAGGCAGGCGCCGAGGGCCCGGAGTATGACGCCGCCCAGGCAAAGGTCGATGCTGCCCAAAGCGCACTCGACCAGGCGAAGCAGCAGCAGGCGGCTGCCGAAGCAGGCCTTTCTCAGGCAAATAGCGACGTTGCATCCAAGCAGGACGCCCTCACCGGTGCCGAAAGCGAGCTCGAAGCCAAGAAGCAGACAGTCGCAGCAGCCGAAAATGATGTAACGGCAGCCCAGACGAAAGCCGATGCGGCGCAATCGGAGTTGACCTCGGCAAAGCAGGCACATGCTACCGAACTGGAGAAAGCAAAGGCCGCTCAGAAACAAGTCGATCAGGCAAAAGCCGAGAAGGAGCAGGCAGACAAGGCGCTCAAAACTGCCAAGGCAAACCAGGCGGCCGCCGATCAAGCCGTTATCGATGCACAGAAAGCATACGATACGTGCAAGGCGGCAACCGATAAGGCAACGACGGCGGAGGCGCAGAGCGTCATCGGCTTCTACCAGTTCATCGGTGCCAACGACGCTGCAAACATCATCTATAGGCAGAGCGATAAAAACCCGACGACCATTGGCGATAAAAAAGACGGCACGTCACTCGACAACGCCAAGCTTTCGTTTGGCAAGCTGCGCGAAATTAATGAATATCGCAAAAGCGGCGGGCGAGGTCGAGCTTAAGGTAACGGCAGAGCAAATGGCAATCGCTCAGTCTGATTCCAATTACTCCGACGCAACGAAGGGGCACTCAGACTATGCCGGATTTGAAAATGCCGCTTGGAACTTCAGCACGAAAGAAAACATCGCGCACCAATGGGTTGATGGCGAAAAGAAAATATTTGACGATGCTGCAGCGAAAGCCGGCCTTGGCAACGTTGCCCCCAAAGATGCTTGGAAGACTTTCTGGAGTCACGGTACCGAATTCGGAGCCCAAGGCGTGGGTTTTGGCACCGTCGGCCATTATTTGAATATCGTACAACCTAACGCCAAAACCATGGGATACGGCATCAACTCGCGCGGAACCCTTTGGCCGTATGTGTTCGTCTTGGAGATCGACAATAATTACGGTTCGTACGAGAAAGAATACTCGATCGATGAACTCGAGAATCTCTTTGATCAGTATCAGCTGAGCCTCTCCAAAGCCAGCGAAAAGCTCGCCGCCGCAAAGACGGACCTTGAACAAAAGCGCAGCACAGCAGCATCGAAAGCCAATGCCGTAAAGGTAGCTGAGACCCTCGTCGCTCAAAAGCAGGAAGGCGTTGATACCGCGAACAGCAACCTTGCCGCCAAGAACGACAGCGTAGCAAGTGCCGCCGCCGCTGTTGCCCTAGCAGAGCAGAATCTCGCCAAGGCAAACGGAAAAGTTACCGAAGCCGAAGACCAGGTCAAAGCCGCCCAAAGTAACGTGGCGACCGCAGAGCAGGTCGTCAACCAGAAGCGCGCCGAGCTTAAGGCATCGCAAGAGCAAGCCGCTCAGAGTCAGAAGAAGGTTGATGACGCCAAGGCAGAAACTCTCGTAAAGCAGCAGGCTCTGCAAGATGCAAAGAAGGAACTTGCCAAGTATTCTGCCGATGTTGCTGCGGCTCAGGAAAAGGCTGACAAGGCCCATCAAACGCTTGATGAAGCCACGGCAGCCCAGACGTCTGCCCAGAGTGCTCTCGAAAAGGCGGAGCGCGACGCGGCTGCCAAGAAGCAGGCCCTCGACACCGCGAAGGACAACGCCGAGGCCAAGGCGGCGACCGCGGAGCACGCTGCGAGCGATCTGACCACGGCGAAAAACGACTTTGCTTCAAAGAAGGCCCATGCCGACGCCCTGAGCAACGCGGCCAACAATCTTACCGCGGCCAAGGCGGCCAAGAAGGACGCCGACGCAGCAGTGACTGAGGCCGGAGTCGCCCTTGGTGCGGCAAATGATGCCATCGCGAACGCCGAACAGGCGATCGAGAATTCTCAGGCCGCATCGGATGCCGCTGTCGCTACCCTCGGAAAGCTAAAGTCCATCAACGTCGAAAACGGCATTGCTACCGGCTCTGATGCAAACGCGAATGATACGCTCAATGCCCTCTTTGCCAAGTGCGTCGCCGCCAAGCAGGCAGAACATAACGCAAAGGCCGCACTTGATGCCGCTCAGGCAGACCTTGATGCTGCGACGCCCGCCTACACCGCAGCGCTCAATGCCTACAACGAGGCGAAGGCAAAACGCGTAGCCGCCGAGCAAGCCCTGAAGGACGAGATCGCCCGCCAGGAGCAAGAGGCAGCGAAGGCCGAGCAGGCCAAGATCACGCAGGCTGCCGCTAAGCCGGCTGCTGGAAAGCCGTCTACCGGCAACGCCAAGACGGCCGCCAACTCGGCACTTCCCACCACAGGCGACAATGCTGCGCTCACCGGTGAGACGTTTGTCATCGGAGGTGTCGTGCTCGTAGCCGCTGGCGTCTTCCTGACCGACAAGAAGCGTCGTCAGGAGTAAGGATTTCAGGAGGACGGCTTCTCCTCCCTCCCACCGCTTCGCAAACCCTGCCCAGCATGCGCCGGGGCGCCCATCACGCGGGCGCCCCGGCGTTTTACGTTGTATGCCCGGGGCATCTGCTCCGAGATTGTCTCGATCTGTAACAAATACTCGGTAAAACGGGGTCTAGTTGTTACAGATCGAGACGTTAGTTTTCGGCTGAAATGTTTGTCTAAATCTGTAACAGCTATGGTTCAAAAACCGGTCCAGACGTTACAGATTGAGATGTTTGGCAAAGACGACCGCCGATTGAGCAGCCACCCTCATCTGTAATGAAAAGTCATACATTCCAACTACTACTAGACACCCCCAGGGGGTATGGGTGTATAGTATCATCAGGTTAACAATTCCAACAGCGAACCACAGAAAGGAGAAGCCATGGCTCAAGATAAGTTCGATGTGGGCGGCATGACATGCGCCGCCTGCCAGGCGCACGTGGACCGTGCCGTGAGCAAGCTCGACGGCGTCCAAAGCGTCGCGGTCAATCTGCTCGCCGGCTCTATGCTGGTGGACTACGACCCTGCGCAGGTCTCCCCCGACGACATCTGCACCGCTGTCGACCGCGCGGGCTACTCGGCCTCGCCCATCAGCACGGGCACCGACGCTGTCCAAAGCGGAAGTGCGCAAGCCAGGTCCGACGCCGCCCATATGGAGTCGCCCACCAAAAAGCTGGAGGCCGCCGCCTCCGCCATGCGCACCCGCCTCATCATCTCGATTATCTTCCTCATCCCGCTGTTTTACATAGGCATGGGGCACATGCTCGGCTGGCCGCTGCCCGGCATCTTCACCGACCACACCCACAGCATGACGCTCGCGCTCACCGAGCTCGTCCTGCTCATCCCCATCGTCTACGTCAACGACGCCTACTTTATCAACGGGTTTAAATCGCTCGCGCACGGCGCGCCCACCATGGACGCTCTCATCGCCGTCGGCGCCACCGCGTCCATCGCCTGGTCGCTCTACGCCATGTTCATCATGGCCGACCAGCTAGCCGCGGGTCAGGTCCACGAGGCCATGATGACGAGCATGGACAACCTGTATTTTGAGAGCGCCGGCACGATCTTGTCGCTCGTCACCGTAGGCAAATATCTCGAGACACGCAGCAAATCCAAGACTGGCGGCGCCATCGAGGCGCTCATTGACCTGGCGCCCAAGACCGCGACCGTCGTGGCAGAGGACGGCACCGAGGCCACCGTCGACGTCGATGCCATTCTGCCCGGCCAGGTCCTGCGCGTGCGCCCCGGCGAGTCCATCCCCGTCGATGGCGTGGTGCTCGAGGGCAGCTCGGCCGTGGACGAGAGCGCGCTGACCGGCGAGTCCATCCCCGTGGAAAAGACCGCCGGCGACACCGTCAACGCCGCCACTGTCAACCGCACCGGCTCGTTTACCTTCCGCGCCACACGCGTGGGCGCCGACACGTCGCTCGCCAAGATTGTCCAGCTCGTCGAGGACGCCAACGCCACCAAGGCGCCCATTGCTCGACTGGCCGACAAGGTCGCCGGCGTGTTTGTGCCCGTGGTGTTCGTGATCTCGGCCGTGACCTTCTTGGTGTGGATGGCACTGACCGAAAGCGTCAACGAAGCGCTCACCTCCGCCGTCGCCGTGCTGGTGATCAGCTGCCCGTGCGCGCTGGGCCTGGCCACGCCCGTCGCCATTATGGTCGGCACCGGCAAGGGCGCCGAGATGGGCATTCTGTTTAAGAGTGCCGAGGCGCTGGAGAACCTGCGCAGCGTGGGCACCGTGGTGCTCGATAAGACGGGCACGGTCACCCGCGGCAAGCCTGCCGTGACCGATATCGTAGTGGCCACGCGCGCCGACGACTCGCCCGCCATGAGCAAAAAGGCGCTGTTCAAGCTGGCCGCTGCGCTGGAGCGCTCAAGTGAGCACCCGCTGGCCGAGGCGATTATGGCCGAGTGCGAGACACGCGGGATCGTCGCGCGCATGGTCGAGGACTTTGCGGCCGTGCCCGGACGAGGCGTTACGGCGCGCGAAGGGCAAAACGCCATTGCAGCCGGCAACGTACGCCTGATGGACGAGCTGGGCGTTACCGTGCCCGCGGGTCTTGCCGAGCAATTTGCCGCCGAGGGCAAGACGCCGCTGTTCTTTGCCAAGAACGGCGAGCTTGCCGGTACCATCGCCGTGGCCGACGAGGTCAAAGAGACGAGCGCCGAGGCCATCGCCGCGCTCCGCAAGCTCGGCGTCGACGTGCGCATGCTCACCGGCGATAACCGTGTGACGGCCGAAGCAATCGCCCGCCGCGTGGGGCTGAGCAGCGAACAGGTCATCGCCGACGTCCTCCCCGCCGACAAGGAGCACCACGTACGCGAGCTGCAGGATGCGGGCAGCAAGGTCGCCATGGTGGGCGACGGCATCAACGACTCACCCGCCCTGGCGCGCGCCGACGTGGGCCTCGCTATCGGCACCGGCGCCGACATCGCCAAGGAGGGCGCCGACGTGGTACTCATGCGCAGCGACCTCATGGATGTCGCCCGCGCCATCGAGCTTTCGCGCGCCACGATCCGCAACATCAAGCAGGACCTGTTCTGGGCGCTGTTCTACAACGGCATCGGCATTCCGCTGGCGGCGGGTGTGTTCTTCCCCCTCACCGGTTGGCAACTCTCGCCGATGTTTGGCGCCGCGGCCATGAGCCTGTCGAGCGTGTGCGTCGTAAGCAATGCGCTGCGCTTAAAATCCTTTAAGCCAAAAGTGGCAAAATAAGCTCACCATTAAGTCCATTTAGAACGGGTTTTCCAGGTGCCCGAGATTGACCTGAAAGAGGAGCGACGCGTACTTTGGTACGCGAGCGACGGCTTGAAGGTCAAGGTCGGGTGCCTGGGAAAGCCGACACAACAGAGAGGAATATCCATGCGTTTCACAATCAAGACTTCCGGCCTCATGTGCGGCCATTGCGATGCCACCGTCGAGACCGCGCTGCTCAACGTTGCCGGCGTGACCGACGCCGATGCCGATCACGAGACCCAGACCGTCCAGGTAGAGTGCGCCGACACCGTGACCGCCGAGCAGCTCGCCGCCGCCGTCGAGGGCGCCGGCGAGAAATTCCATGCCCTGTCCGTAACCGCCGCGTAGCAGGCGCCACCTGCCCCCTCAGAAGTTGCGGTGAAATACGGACTGTTGAGCCGCCCTAGGCCCTTAAACAGTCCGTATTTCACCGCAACTGACGGGGACATCCGGAAGATCGACCAGAAACGAGGACCCGCCATGATGGGAGACCACAAATCGGTGACCCGCATGCTCAAGACGGCACGCGGCCAGATCGACGGCATCTTGCGGATGGTCGATGAGGACCGCTATTGCGTCGACATCTCCACGCAGCTCATGGCAACACAGGCGCTCCTCGCGCGCATTAACGCCGACGTGCTCAAGGCGCATATCGAGGGCTGCGTGACTTCGGCAATCGAATCGGGCGACGAAGACCTCAAAGCCGCCAAACTCGCCGAAATCGAACGCGTCGTCGACAAACTCTCCAAGTAATTGGGGCATTGGGGACAGGTACGTTTGCACCACATTGGTGCAGATTAACCTGTCCCCCTTGCTCTAAATCGGGTATAAAGGCGTGCGGCATATCGAATGAAAGGCAATTTGCATGAATGACTTTATGAAGGGCCGCAATGGCGCTGACGAACTCACCATCGTGATGGGCTTCGCAGGCATTATCATCGCCATGATCGGATCGATAGCCCGCATCCAGTGGCTCAGCTGGATTGCCATCGCCGTAATCGTGATTGGCGTGCTGCGCGGCCTGTCCAAAAATATCGACGCACGTCACAAGGAGAACGAGGCCTTTGTCGCCGCGACCGCCAATGTTCCCGGCTTGGGCAAGTTTGTCGCCAGCTTGGGCGCCGGCGCCGCAGCGGCCAGCACCTCACGCGCAGCCGGAACGAGCAAGGAAGACTTTGAGCGCGCCAAGCGCACAGCCAAGAAGATGTGGAAGGGTCGCAAGACCACGGCATACCTCAAGTGCCCCAACTGCGGCCAGATGCTCTCCGTCCCCAAGGGCAAGGGCAAGATTCGCGTCACCTGCCCCAAGTGCCACGCCAAGATGGAGACGCGCTCATAGCCGCTACACCATAGGACAAATAAAAGCCGAGGCCTCGCACCGGGACCTCGGCTTTTTCTGATTATGACAAAAGGATTGTCCCTTTTTCGCATCGCCATATCGCGCGCTTACGCCACGCCGTCGCGGGCAAGCTCCTCGGCCAGCGCCTCAGCCGGCATGGCCATAATCGCGTCGAGCTCGGCGTCCACCTCGGGAATACGCTTCACCTTGAGCTTGCGTACCAGATCACCGCGACACATCACATGTATCGGCTCACGCAGAGCGCACAGATTATCGAGAGGATTCTCGCGCGTTACCAAGATATCGGCAGCCTTGCCGCACTCGATCGCGCCAGTATCGCCGCCCAGCCCCAGCAGCTCGGCATTAACCTGCGTGGCTGTATGCAGTGCGAAGGCGTTGCTCACGTCGACATACTTGGCAAAATAGGCGACCTCGCGCCACATGTCATACTGCGTCACGAACGGGCAGCTTGAGTCCGTGCCAAGGCCCACCTTAACGCCAGCTTCCAGTGCGGCACGGGCGCTCTCGATGATGCCCGAGCACACGATGTCGCCGTTCTTCTTTTGCGTATCGGTAGAATGGGTCTTTTCCGGGTCGAGCAATACAAACGGCAGCGCCGGGCTGATAGTGCAGGTCACACTCGGAGCACGCCCCTCGAGCTGCGTGCCCGCGGCGCCACGATACAGCTCCAAAATTTCGGGTGTCAACGGAGCGCCGTGCTCAATCGTGTCAACGCCGGCCTCAAGCGCAGCCTTCACGCCTTCGGTGCTCTCGACATGGGCCATAACCGGCAAGCCTACCTCGTGTGCAGCCTTACACGCAGCCGCGGCAACCTCGACCGGCATGCGCAGCACGCCCGGCTCGCCCACCTCCGTCGCGTCGAACACGCCGCCCGTTACGAACAGTTTAATGACGTCGGCACCGCGAGCATACAGGTCGCGCACCTGTTCGGCTGCCTCGGCGGGACTGTTGGCCACCTGGGCGAACAGGCCCGCACCATGGCCGCCCGGCACCGTGATGCCCGTTCCCGGCGCCACCAGGCGAGGACCCTGATACTTGCCGGCATCGATAGCATCGCGCACGGCCAGATCGGCAAACAGCGGGTCGCCCGCGCCGCGCACCGTGGTCACGCCGCTTGCTAGCTGCTGCTGGGCACTGCCTTTGAGGATGCGGCGGACGATGGTGCGGCCCACGGGATTATCGAGCTTCTTCATCAGCGCGCCCGCATCGCCGGCCGAGACAGGCTTGCCCGAGCCGCACAGGTGCACGTGCATATTGATGAGACCGGGCATGAGATACGCACCTGCCAGGTCGATGACCTCGGCACCTGCAGGCGCCTGCGCCACAGCACTCGGCCCCATCCACGTGATGACACCGCGCTCAACGGCCACGGCCATGTCGGGCTGCGGCTCCATATGTTCCGAACCATCTAGGATGGTCGCATTGATAAACAACGTGGAACGATCGGCAGACGCCATATCGAGCTCCTCCCTCACGATTAACTTGAACATTTGTCCATTATCACCTAATGCAGCGACCTAAAGTCGAGCATATCGGTTAACGGAGGGAAGAGGGGATGTGGGGGACGGAATACGTTGCAGCCCCACCCCAGCAACATCAGGGGAATGTCTCGATCTGTAACAGGTACAGGGTTATTGGGCCCCTTGATGTTACAGATCGAGACATTCGGTCGACGTTTCACCGGTTTGTCTCGATCTGTAACAGTTACGAGCTCAAATAACCTCTAAACGTTACAGATTGAGACAAAACCTCTCAGCGCCCATACCACTGACGTCTCCACTCCTCAGCCAATTCAGCCTGCCGAGGAATACCCGCCAGCCTCATTTTCTCGACCAGCTTCCCCGGGTCTTTGAGTTCGTTAAACGTAAACCGAAGCACCTTATGCCCGAGCATTGTCAGATGGGACTCCCGTTGACGTTCTGCCACGAATGGGTCGACCGACTCCCGACCCTCGCCGTTCTGCAAGGTGTACTTCCCCTTTCCGTCGAGCTCGCCGATGACACACGTCCCGTCCATGAGCCGCCAAAAATAGTCGACGCGAAACGCCTGGCTCGGATCGAGCGGGTCGCGAAACTCCACCTGCAGCTCCGGAACTGGAAAGCCGTACGCAATAAAGAACGCTCGGAACCGAGACTCGCCGCCGTTTTCGGACAGCCCGTCCGCATACGACGCAATCACCTGTGCCCTGCGATACCCTCGCCTGCCCTCGCAATCGGCGCGGAGGCGCTCGCACAAATCCCAACGTGATACGCCTTTCGCCCGCAGTGCAGAATCGGCAATCGCCAACCCGTAGGAGAACGGCGCACGCAGTAAGCAATCCTCCACCGTGCGCCAAAACGACGTCACCCGCACGCCATCAACACGCTCGAGCGCGCCCGCCATCTGTGGACGCGACAACCTGCACCCGCTGCTCAACGTCACCGAACAACCCGTCTTAACAAGAAAGCGCGGCCCGAGCAGATCATTCGGCACCTCCAAACCCCACAAAAGCGCCGCGTCATAGCCCCAAAACGCCCAATCGGGATGAAATTCCGCAAGCCCTTTGATAGTCCTCAGCGCTCGCTCCGCCGACGTCAATGCATCCCAATCATGCTGAAAACAGAACAGGTACGGCTCGGGCTCCGCGATATCGTCGGTTCCAACATGGCGTCGCAGCCACATGAGCTCGGTATTGTCATGCGTTGCGAACAGCGCACCTTGCTTGGCCGTCTCCGTGAGCCGCGCGAGCATCCTGTTCCGCGCCAACGTGTTGCGAGTCGTATGTTTGTGTTTGAGAACGGTATTAGACACTTCCATCACCACCACGTCAGACAAATGGACCTTCGTCACCGTTACCTCCGCTGACAAATGTCTTGATCTGTAACAGAAAGACAGTCTTTGAGCCTCTAGTTGTTACAGAACAAGATCTTTCGGCACCGCGTCCAGCCTTTGTCTCAATCTGTAACAGCTAGGTCGACTTTTAGCCCGTAGATGTTACAGATTGAGACATTCCCCCAGCCCGTTGCCGAACATCTCAATCTGTAACAGTTACGGGCCTAAACAGCCGCCAAACGTTACAGATTGAGACAAAGTCAGGGCAGCAGGGCGACACCAGCCACATCCCCTACTCCCACTCCTGCTCGTAGATGTTGAGCGACTTTACGTAGCGCCCCTGGGCGCCCATGATGTCGCGGACCAGGCGCAAGAAGAAACTGATGCACGAGGTGTCAAAGCCATCCTGCAGGTCCTCCGGATGCACCGCACCCGGCCCATCGACTGCCGTGTCACTCAGGCGCGCGATGTCGTACAGATAGAGCTGTCCCGCCGTCAGCCAGACATCGTCGACGCAAGCGAGGCGCACCGCAATCGCGCCGTCGCTCCAATGCTCCTTTTGCACGATATGCGGGTCGTAGACATCAAAGCGACGGTCGGTGCGCGTATCCTTCAGCGCAACTATGCCGTTCGCAGGATCCTTGTCCAAAATGCCAAAGCGCGAGAAATACTGCGTGTCGTGTACCTGCTCGAGCCGCTTGAGCGAGGCAGGCGAAAGCGATGCCGGCGGCTCGTCAACATACAGCTCGAGCAGCGTCTTGCCATGGCGATAGGAGCGCTCGAAGAGCAGCCAATCGGTAAACGCCATGTTGTAGGCCATGATTTCGTTTTGCGAAGGCTCGGTGCAATAGCTGAGCCACGGGTCGACAATGATCTCGAACTGTTCGCGCGCCGGCTCCAAAAACTGGAACTTCCGCAGCATCCAAAAATGGGCTATGTCGGCAATATCGTTGCCGACGGCTTCGGCTAGCTGCGCTCGGTCTAAAGCGTGGTCAGTCATGGCATCCTCCTCAAACTGATAGACCTCAATTTGAGCTTACGAGGAGGGTGGTCGGCCACGACCAGCGCGGGCAAAATAGGCCTCCGGCTGCAAACCAGATGCTGACCAAACACTTGACGAAAAGCTTGACCGAAAATGCGCACCGCAACAAAACCGCAGGTAAACATAGACGGCCAACCCGCCCTTTTGAGCCAGATACCCACAGCCACCACAGAAACAACAGGTGACCACAGCCCAAGAAGTCGACAAATGAACACCCGTACGTCGACAAACGAGCAAATCGCTCGCAAAGAGCGTCCCCAACGACTAGACAAAAAAATGACTAGTCATTGGGGACGTTCTTAAATGACTACTTTACAGCTCCAGCGCCTCGGCGACTTCGGCAGCGCAGGCCAGGGCGTCGGCCATGGCGCTCACCACGAGCGAGCTGCCGTTGCGAGCGTCACCGGCAACATACACCGGCGCGGCATCCGCGGCGACGCCCTCGCCACGCGCCGCAAGATGCGAGCCCTCGGCGGCCATCACAGGCAGCGGACGACCAGCGGTGGCAACGGGCACGCCAACGGCGTCGAACACACTGTGCTCCGGGCCCGTGAAGCCGCAGGCGATGAGCACCAGCTGCGTCGGCACCTCGTGCTCGGAGCCCGCGATGCGCTCGGGCTTTCCCGCCGACCAGTCCAGATCGACCACGCGCAGGCCCGCGGCAGCGCCCTTCTTATCCAGCAGCACCTCGAGCGTATCCACGCCCCAAGCGCGCATCTCGCCGCCCATGGCAGCGATGGCCTCCTGCTGGCCGTAATCGGTCTTCTTCACGTTGGGCCACTGCGGCCAGGGGTTGCTCGCCGCGCGCGCATCAGGCGCCGCCGGCAAGAACTCAAACTGGCGCACGCTGCGCGCACCCTGACGTACCGCGGTGCCCACGCAGTCGTTACCGGTATCGCCGCCGCCAATGACCACAACGTCCAGACCGCGCGCGTTCACCGCGGGCTCGCCGCCATCGAGCACCGAGACGGTCGAAGCCGTCAGATAGTCCACGGCATACACCACGCCGGGCGCATCGATGTTCGCAGCCGAAAGCCCACGCGGGGCGCGGGCACCAGCAGCCACCACGACGGCGTCAAAGCCATCGAGCTTGGCAGCAACCTTAGGATCGCTCACGTCGGCACCCAGCTCGAACGCAATGCCCAGCTCGCGCATAAGCGCCACGCGACGCTCGACCACGGACTTCTCGAGCTTCATGTTGGGAATGCCGTACATGAGCAGGCCGCCCGGACGGTCGTCACGCT
Organism: uncultured bacterium; assembly: GCA_905215755.1. GTDB lineage: Bacteria > Actinomycetota > Coriobacteriia > Coriobacteriales > Coriobacteriaceae > Collinsella. Next base: position 26,570 of record CAJMRE010000014.1, on the reverse strand, counting down.
CAAACACCGTCACGCGAGCGCCACGACGGGCGAGCTCCCATGCTGCCACCAGACCAGCAGGACCGGAGCCCACCACGGCAACCGTGGGTGCGCCCTCCCCCGCCGGCTCAAAGCGGCGCGGACCGCCATTTGCCCACTCATGGTCGCTGATCGCGCGCTCGTTGTCGTGAATCGTCGTGGGCCGGCCGTCGACCGAGCCCAGGTTGCACGCGGCCTCGCACAGCGCTGGGCACACGCGGCTCGTGAACTCGGGCATGGGCGAGGTGAGCGACAGGCGCTCGGCAGCCTCGTCCCAGCGGCCGCGGTACACCAGCTCATTCCACTCGGGAATCAGGTTGTGCAGCGGGCAGCCACTCGGGCGTGCCTTGCCAAAGCTCGCGCCCATCTGACAAAACGCCACACCGCACATCATGCAGCGACTCGCCTGGGCACGGCGCGCGTCGTCGTCGAGCTCCACGTACAGCGGATCGAAATCGCGGCTGCGCTCCTCCACGGGGCGCAGCTCATGGGTCACGCGATCGATATCAAGAAAAGCACCGGGCTTACCCATGGCACTTACGCCTCCTTCTTGGTCGAAGCAACAGAGCTGGCGGCGGCGGGCACAGCGCCAGCGACACCACCCGCCACATCAAAGCGAGCGACATCGGCGGCGTCGGCGCGACCGGTCACAATGTCAAACGTCAGCTCCTCGGCCTGCGCATGCGTCTTGCCGACGGCCTCGGCGGCGGCGACAATCGCCAGCACGCGCTCGTACTCGGTTGGAATGACCTTCACAAAGTGTTTACTCATCGTCTCAAAGCTGTAGAGCAGCTTAATGCCGCGTGGGCTCTGTGTCGCGTCCACGTGCTCCTGGATGAGCTCGCGAATCTGGGCCAGCTCGCCGGCCGTCGGGGCCTTGAGCTCAACGCTCTCGTGGTTCACGCGGGCATCGAGCGTGCCGTACTGGTCAAAGACATAGGCCACGCCGCCCGTCATGCCGGCGGCAAAGTTCTGCCCGACCTCGCCCAGGATGAGCGCCAGGCCGCCCGTCATGTACTCACAGCCGTGGTTGCCGCAGCCCTCGACCACCACCGTGGCACCGGAGTTGCGCACGCCAAAGCGCTGGCCGGCCAGACCGTTAATGAAGCCGCGGCCGCTCGTAGCGCCAAAGAACGCAACATTGCCCACGATGATGTTCTCGTCGAACTTGTAGGTCGCATGCGGGTTGGGACGCACCGACACCTCGCCGCCCGAAAGGCCCTTGCCAAAGTAGTCGTTGGCGTCGCCGCACACGTTGAGCGTAATGCCGCGCGGCAGGAAGGCGCCAAAGCTCTGACCGGCCGATCCATCGCAATCGATGGTGATAGAGCCGGCGGGCAGGCCCTCGGGATGCGCCTTGGTCACCGCGTTGCCCAGGATGGTGCCCACGCAGCGGTTGACGTTGGCGATATCGGCGCGGAAGCGAACCGGGCGCAGGTGCGCACGGGCGTCGGCCGTGTAGGGCACAAACAGCGTGGAGTCGAGTGTCTTGTCGAGCTCGCTGTCCGCAGCCATCTGGGGCAGGAAGTGACGGCCGTCGGCACCCGGAATGTGAGCACCGAACTCGCAGGTCGCGCTTGCCAGCACAGGCGACAGATCCAGCAGGTTAGCTTTGCGATTGCCCGGGACCTCGATCTGGCGCAAGCACTCGGGATGGCCGACCATCTCGTCGACGGTGCGGAAGCCCAGGCTCGCCATGACCTCGCGAAGTTGCTCGGCAACAAAGAGCATAAAGTGCTCAACGTGCTCGGGCTTGCCGCGGAAGCCGCGACGCAGGCGGCAGTTTTGCGTAGCGATGCCGGCGGGGCAGGTATCCTGCTGGCAGTCGCGCTGCATGAGGCAGCCCATGGAGATGAGCGGCATGGTCGCAAAGCCAAACTCCTCGGCACCCAGCAGGCAGGCGACGGCGACGTCGGTGCCGTCCATGAGCTTGCCGTCGGCCTCGAGCACCACGCGGGAGCGCAGGCCGTTTTGCAGCAACGTCTGCTGAGCCTCGGCAAGGCCGAGCTCCAGCGGTAGGCCGGCGTGCCAAATGGAATCGCGCGCAGCGGCACCCGAGCCGCCATTGTGGCCGCTGATCAAGATCTTGTCGGCAGCACCCTTGGCCACACCGGTGGCGATGGTGCCGACGCCGGCCTCGCTGACCAGTTTGACCGACACGCGCGCACCGGGGTTGGCGTTCTTAAGATCGAAGATCAGCTCTGCCAGGTCCTCGATAGAGTAAATATCGTGGTGCGGCGGAGGCGAAATCAGGCCGATGCCGGGCGTGGACTGACGGACCTCGGCAATCCAGGGGTAGACCTTCTTGCCGGGCAGGTGGCCACCCTCGCCGGGCTTGGCGCCCTGGGCCATCTTGATCTGAATCTCGAAGGCGCTGCACAGGTAGCGGCTCGTCACGCCAAAGCGCGCGCTTGCCACCTGCTTGATGGCGGAGTTCTTGGAGTCACCGTTAGCCAGCGGGGTCTCGCGACGCGGATCCTCACCGCCCTCGCCCGAGTTGGAACGGCCGTGCAGGCGGTTCATGGCGATGGCCATGCACTCGTGTGCCTCTTTGCTGATGGAGCCATACGACATGGCGCCGGTGTTAAAGCGGCGGACGATGTTGAGCGCGGGCTCGACCTCGTCGAGTGCCACCGGAGTGCGGCCGCTGGCATCAAAGTCGAGCAAGTCGCGCAGGCGCACGGCACGGCCGGTGCGGTGCAGGCGGGCGCTGTACTCCTTAAAGGTGTCGTAGCTGTCCTCACGGCAGGCGGTCTGCAGCAAGTAGACAGTCTGCGGATCGATGAGGTGATCCTCGCCGCCGAGCGGGCGCCACTTGGTCAGGCCCAACGTGGGCAGCTGATCGGGAGCCGGGCTCTTAAGGATAGCGAGTGCGGCGTCGTAGCGCTCGTTTTGCTCGCGCTCGACGTCCTCGACACCCATACCGCCCACACGGCTCACCGTGCCGGCGAAGTACGCGTTGACGAACTCCGGCGTAAAGCCCACGGCCTCGAAGATCTGCGCCGAATGATAACTCTGCACCGTGGAGATGCCCATCTTGGACATGATGGAGACGATGCCCGCCGTCGCAGCCTTGTTGTAGTTGGCGATGCCCTGCTCGGCCGTCACGTCCAGGTCGCCGCGCGCCGCCAGATCGCGGATGCACGCGTGTGCGTTGTACGGATAGATGCCGCTCGCGGAGTAGCCCACCAGTGCCGCAAAGTCGTGCGGGGACACGGCGTCGCCGCACTCCACCACGATGTCGGCAAAGGTACGCACGCCGGCGCGGATCAGGTGGTTGTGCACGCAGCCCACGGCGAGCAGCGACGGCACGGGCACCTCGCCCGCAGCGGCACGATCGCTCAGCACCACGATGTTCACGCCGTCGCGGACCGCAGCCTCAACGTCCTCTGCAAGCTGCTTGAGCGCAGCCTGCAGCGCGCCCTCACCCGCGTCGCGGCGGTACACGGCACGGAACCGGCGGGTCTTAAAGCCAACACGGTCAATCGCGCAAATGCGGTCGAACTCCTCCTCGCTCAGCAGCGGGCGCTCCAGGCGCACCAGCTGGCAAGCCGTACGGGAGTCCTCGAGCAGGTTTCCGTGGTTGCCCAGGTAGAGCGTGGTCGAGGTGACCATATGCTCGCGAAGGGCGTCGATGGGCGGGTTCGTGACCTGAGCGAACAGCTGATAGAAATAGTCGTAGAAGGAGCGCGTCTTCTTGGACAGGCAGGCCAGCGGCGCATCGATGCCCATCGAGGCGAGTGGCGCCTTGCCCTGCTGGGCCATGGAACGCACGACCTCGTCAACATCGTCCCAGTGATACCCGAGCTTAGCCATGCGCACGGCGGCGGGTACCTCGGCGTCCTCGGCGGGCGTTGCCGCGACAGGCCTATCGAGCGCGTCGACGGTCAGCGTCTCCTCGGCAATCCAATCACGGTAGGGCTTTTCCTTGGCGTAACGCGCGCGCAGCTCTTCGTTGTAGATGACGCGCCCGCGGGCAAAGTCGACCTCGAGCATCTGGCCCGGCCCCAGACAGCCGCTCGTCAGGATGTTCTCGGGGCTCACCTCGATGGTGCCCACCTCGCTTGCCAGCATAAAGCGACCGTCGCGCGTCACATAGTAGCGGGCGGGACGCAGGCCGTTACGGTCGAGGGCGGCGCCCAGCGTACGACCGTCGGTAAAGGCGATGGCGGCCGGACCGTCCCACGGCTCCATGAGCATGGACTGGTAAGCGTCGTAGGCGCGGCGCTCCTCACTCAGGCTGTCGTTGTGGTCCCACGGCTCGGGCAGCAACATGGACGCGGCACGCGTGAGCGGACGGCCGTTCATGACCAAAAACTCGAGCACGTTATCCAGAATCGCGGAGTCGGAACCCTCGCGGTTGATGATGGGCATCACACGCTCAAGATCATGCTGCAGCACGGGGCTGTACAGGTTAGGTTCACGGGCGCGAATCCAGTTGACGTTGCCCTTGAGGGTGTTGATCTCGCCGTTGTGGATGATAAAGCGGTTGGGATGTGCGCGCTCCCAGCTGGGCGTGGTGTTGGTGGAGTAGCGCGAGTGGACGAGCGCCACGGCCGTTTTGACGGCGGCGTCGTTGAGGTCGATGAAGAAACGGCGCATCTGCGTGGCCACAAGCATGCCCTTGTACACGATGGTGCGCGAGCTCATGGAGCACACATAGAAGATCTTGTCGCGCAGGGCGAACTCAGCGTCGGCCTTCTTTTCGATGGTGCGGCGGCACACGTACAGGCGACGCTCAAAGGCATCGCCGGCGGGCGTGTCGTCCGGACGGCCCAGGAAAGCCTGCAGGATAGTAGGCATGCAGGCGCGGGCCGTCTCACCCAGGTCGTGCGGGTCGACGGGCACCTCGCGCCAAAAGAGCAGCGGCACCCCAACCTCGGCGCAGCCCTCCTCAAACACGCGACGGGCATCCTCTACGCCCTTGTCGTCCTGCGGGAAGAACAGCATGGCCGCACCATAGTCGCCCTCTGCCGGCAGAATCTGGCCGCACTTTTGGGCCTCTTTACGGAAAAAGTGATGCGGAACCTGGAACAGGATTCCGGCGCCGTCGCCGGTGTTCTTCTCGAGTCCGGTGCCGCCGCGGTGCTCCAAGTTGACCAGAATGGACAGTGCGTCGTCCAGAATCTGGTGATGGCGCTCGCCGTTGATATCGGCAAGCGCGCCGATGCCACATGCATCGTGGTCGAATTCGGGGCGATAAAGGCCCTGCTGCTGAGCGGAATCTGCCTGCATCGCGATCCTCCCCTTGGTGTTAGACAGTCAGTTGAATAGGCATACTAGAAGCATCACCGGCCCATTGTGTTTCCCGCCCGTTTCGAAACAATCGCGTAACGCACGCCCTACGAGTGGACACCGCCGACCTCAAGGACAACGACAAGGGCCCCAAGTTCGACCTGTAAACTCACCACTTCAAACATCTCAATCTGTAACAGTAAGACCCAATTTCGATGACTAACAGTTACAGATTGAGATGTTTTTGAGAGACGGTTCCGAATGTCTCAATCTGTAACACGAAGGGCCAGTTTTTGCAGCTAACTGTTACAGATCGAGATTTTCCATAGGACCATTTCTTCTTGTCTTGATCTGTAACACCTAGACCCAATTTCCATCCCTAGTTGTTACAGATCAAGACATTTCGGCAACTCCCTTTCACCATCCTATTCAAATACAACAATTTTGTTAGTCTTGGTTAACTTTTTGGCCTAAAACGGGTATCCTTTGCGGCGTCAAGCAAACGGCACGCACACCGTGCCAGATCAAGGAGGCCCCTATGGCGCACCAGACAGACCAACAGACGATGCAACTCGTCCTTATCCGTCACGGAGAGTCCGAGTGGAACAAGCTCAACCTGTTCACCGGCTGGACCGATGTTGAGCTCACCGACACGGGCCGCGAAGAGGCGGCAGCAGGCGGCCGTGCCCTCAAAGAAGCGGGTTTCGACTTTGACATCTGCTACACCTCGCGCCTCAAGCGCGCAATCCACACCCTCAACATCGTACTCGGCCAAATGGATCGCGAGTGGCTGCCCGTCATCAAATCCTGGAAGCTCAACGAGCGCCACTACGGCGCGTTGCAGGGTCTCAACAAGGCCGATGCCGCGGCAGAGCACGGCGACGAACAGGTGCTTATCTGGCGCCGTTCCTTCGATGTCTGTCCGCCGGCGCTCGAGCCGGGCGACGCGCGCGATCCCCACACCCAGGAGCAATACCGTGATGTCGCACCCGATCAGCTGCCCTATACCGAGTGCCTCAAGGACACAATCGCCCGTGCCTGGCCCTATTTCGAAGACGAGATTCGCCCCCAGATGCTCGCCGGCAAGCGCGTACTCATCGCCGCACACGGCAACTCCCTGCGCTCACTCGTCATGAAGCTCGAGCACCTCACGCCCGAGGAGATCCTCAAGGTCAACATCCCCACCGGCGTGCCGCTCGTCTACACCTTCGATACCGATTTCAATGTCCTCGACAAGCGCTACATCGGCGACCCGGCGACCATCGCCGCCAAGATCGACGCCGTGGCCAACCAGGGCAAAGCGCACAAGTAGCCCCAACCCAAATCCGACGCGTGGCGCCGCACGACCCAGATGCGACGTCACGCCGCCCATGCACAGGAACGCACCATGCTCAACCATCTCAAACAACACTTTGGCTCCCGGCGCACCGGTGGTCACGGAGGCCTAGACGTCGCATGGCATATCGGCCCCGGGCTGCTCGTGACCGTCGGCTTTATCGATCCGGGCAACTGGGCCTCCAACATGGCCGCGGGCTCGCAGTTTGGCTACGCACTGCTGTGGGTGGTCACGCTGTCCACGATTATGCTGATCGTCTTGCAGCACAACGCGGCGCACTTGGGCATCGCCACGGGCGCCTGCCTTGCCGAGGCCACGACCCGCTTTCTCCCCTGCATCGTGGGACGCGCGGTGCTCGCCAGTGCCTATCTCGCGACCATCGCCACCGCCATGGCCGAAGTCCTGGGTGGCGCGATTGCCCTTCAAATGCTCTTTGGGCTGCCCGTGCGCGCGGGCTGCGTCATCGTGGCGGCAGTATCGATGGCGATGCTCATGACGAGCTCCTACAAGCGCGCCGAGCGATGGATCATCGCCTTCGTAGGCGTGGTAGGACTCTCGTTTTTGGCCGAGCTTGCGCTGGTCAAGGTCGACTGGCCGCAGGCCGCCGCAAGCTGGATCACGCCCAGTATGCCCACCGGCTCGGCCGCGATTATCGTGAGTGTCCTGGGAGCGGTCGTTATGCCCCACAACCTCTTCCTGCACTCCGAGGTCATCCAATCCATGCACTTCGAAGGCCAAGGCGAACAAGTTATCGAAGAACGTCTGCGCTACGAGCTCTTCGACACGCTCTTTTCGATGGGCGTGGGCTGGGCAATCAACTCGGCCATGGTCATCCTGGCCGCAACGACCTTCTTTGCGCACGGCACTGTCGTAGACGACCTCGCCGTCGCAGCGGCCACGCTCTCCCCCATCTTGGGCCCGGCGAGCTCGACCATCTTTGCGGTGGCGCTGCTGTTCGCGGGTCTCTCGAGTAGCGTGACAGCGGGCATGGCGGCGGGAACCATCACCGCGGGCATGTTCGACGAGGAATACGACATCCACGACCGACATTCCTCGATCGGGGTGGCAGCCTGTTTCGTCGGTGCAGTGGCGGCGTGCCTGGTCGTCCCGAATCCTTTTGAAGGTCTCATCTGGAGTCAGGCACTGCTGTCGCTTCAACTGCCGATTACGGTCTTTGTGCTCATACGGCTCACCAGCTCACGCCGTGTCATGGGCAAATACGCCAACTCGCGCCCGCTCAACGCGTTGCTCGTAGGGATCGGTGCCATTGTGACGGCTCTCGACATCGTGCTGCTAACGGGGATGTGATGGGACGGGACACCCACCCAGGCAAACGTCTCGATCTGTAACATCTAGACCCGCTTTTGATGTCTAGATGTTACAGATCGAGATCATTCCGAGGGACAGCTCCGTTTGTCTCAATCTGTAACAAGTGGACCCCGTTTTCACTGCTAGATGTTACAGATCGAGACAAACGGTCGGCCGGACTCACGACAGACAGGATCGGCTAACAGCAGCTGTGATCCCTTGGGGACGGAGGAAAAGGGCCCCAGGCGAGAATTCGACCGGGGCCCCTGGACAGAGCTATATTCGGCTTTCGCCGTGTGCCTGCGAGTTACTCCTCGACGAGCTCAAACTCATCGGGACCGACGCCGCACACCGGGCACACGTAGTCCTCGGGCAGCTCGGGCGTGTCGACCTCGACCTCGTAACCGCAAACGGTGCACACAAACTTATAGGTCTTCTTCTCCTCAGCCATGATGTTCTCCTCTCGAACGTGACTGCTGATGTACTTCGCTTATTAGTATAGGTTCTCAATAATATAATGCAAGTGTTTTTAGAGCATTTCTATCCCTGATACGAAGATGCCTTGGGCGGCGTCTTGCCCTTCAGGACCTTATGGTAGTAATCGTAGGTGAGCGGCGTGTCGTCGCTCAGGCGCTCGGCATCCTCGACCTCGCCGATAAACAGTAGATGCGTGCCCACATCCACGGTATCAATCAAACGGCAGCTAAACAGGGCCGCCGCGTGCTCGGGCACATAGGGCATGCCCAGAGCCGTCTCGCGGGTCTCGTATTTGGCAAACTTGTCATAATCGCTGCTGGTGCGGAACCCAAAGTTACCGATGTAGAGCATGTCGGCGGTCTGATCGATCACGGTCAGCGCGAACGCTTTGGCTGATGCGATGACGCCCGAGGTGACGTTTTCCTTGTTAACGGCAACCGAAATGCGCGGCGGCATGGACGTCACCTGCACCGCCGTGTTGATGACGCAGCCGGCGCGCAGCCCGTCTGCAGCGGAGTTCACCACGTACAGGCCGCTCGGCATGGTAAAGAACGCAGTTTTGTCCATAACGATCACTCCCCTAGCTCGGGTTGGAACCTCATGGATGTATGTACCCACAAAAAAGGCAGCGCCCATAACGGACGCCGCCTTTGAAACATATGTGTCAGAACAGTAAGAAAGATGGGACACCCGCAGTTGCGGTGAAATAGGGACTGAATAGCCCCTCAAACAGGCAAAACAGTCCGTATTCCACCGCAACTTATGAAGGACGGTCAGCGGTTGCGTTCCTTGAGGGCGCGGTCGATCTCGCGTTGGACATCACGCTTGGCCATGTCATCGCGCTTGTCGTAGAGCTTCTTGCCGCGACCCAGGCCCAGCAGCAGCTTTACGCGGCCGTCGGTATTGAAGTAGAGCTCCAACGGAACCAGCGCATAACCACGGTTGCGAAGTTTGCCGTCAAGAAAGTCGATTTCCTTGCGGTGCAGCAGCAGACGGCGCCGACGGTCGGGATCGCGATTCCACACGCCACCATGGCTATAAGGGTGGATATGCAGGCCGACGAGCCAGCACTCCCCGCCACGAATCAGTGCAAAGGTATCGGTAATCTGGCACGCGCGCTCGCGAATCGACTTGACCTCGGTACCGCTCAGCTCAATACCGCACTCAAACGTCTCATCGATAAAGTACTCGTGATGTGCCGAACGATTCTTGGAAATGAGCTTGCGCTCGCGCTTACTGGGCATCGCCGGCCTCCTTGGCGCCATCGGCGTTTGAGCCCGCAGCCTCGCGCTTTGCCCTGCGCTCGGCATTAAGCTCGGCATCGCTCTCGCGCACCAGCTTGATAATCGCCGCGCAGGCTTCCTCGCCCACCAAGTCGCGAGCACGCACCGTCAGGCGCGTCGCCTCCTGCTTGTCGCCGTCGCTTGCAGCATCGGTCGCGCACATAATCAGGCAGATGGCAATCTCGGCCGAAGGTGAGGTCGGAACGCCCTGCAACGCCAGTTCACCCATCACGTGCTCGTCGCTCTCATCGGCGGCATCCGGATAGGTGGTATGGATCTTGTTGAGCAGGCGCGTCGTATGCGCATCGTTGGGCGCCAGGCGCAGCGCCAGACGCGCGCAGCCCACGGCAGCCGAAACGTTCTCGGTCTCGGGCTCCAAGAAGTACCGGCCTAGATTGGCGTAAGCGCGGGCGGCGCACTTGCCATCGCTTGCACGCTCCAGCACCGAGAACGAGAGCGATGCCCATTCCTGCTTGTCCTCGAGTGCGCGGAACAGCTCGGCCAAATCCAAGCGATAGTTGCAGTTCATGGGGTCCCAACGCACAGCCTGCATCAGGGCATTACGAGCGCTCACATAATCCTGCTGGCGAATGTAGGCAAACGCCATATCAGAGTACAGGCGGTCAAACGGCACCTCGACCTGCACGAGCTCGCGCGGATCCTTCTCCACGCGGCGATAGGCCAAGCGCTCAAACTTGCTATCGAAGCTAAAGTATTGGCGCTTCTCCTCCGTCTTGCACTCAGCGTCGATATACTCCTCGGCGAGCTCCACCAGACGCTCCAGCAGCGGCGTCGCCGTAGCCAGGTCGCCCTGCGCCAGATAGTTCTCGGCATACGTGATGTCTTCCAAGCTGATAGGCAGGTCCATGACAACTCCTCGGTCCGGGCGGCAGACTCAACGCACGCCTTAAACATCGGTCAATACACAAAACCCGGGTCTCTTACGAGGCCCGGGCGTTCAATTTTGGTAGCCCGTACCAGATTCGAACTGGTGATCTCCGCCTTGAGAGGGCGGCGTCCTAAACCGCTAGACGAACGGGCCATATGTAGCAAATGCAATGGCTGGGATGGAGGGAGTCGAACCCCCATTGACGGAACCAGAATCCGCTGTCCTGCCATTAGACGACATCCCAATGACTGCATTGCTGCGCTCGGCTGTGCCTTTGCGCAAGAAAGAAATATACGGGAAGTCCCGCCGTGACGCAAGCCCTAATTTTGACTTTTTTGAAATTCAGTCAAATACGGCCAACACGTGAAGGACCTGTGAAGCACCAGCGACACGTACGGCGCCAAAGCCCGTAAAACATCCCACATCTACCGCTGGTAGATTACAACAATGCAGCACTCACGGCTGATGGCACAATCGAACCGTCATCATTGCACGGATATCGAGGCACCATGGACGAAGAGCTTGATTACCTATGGGAGACCCTGGGCCTCGAGATCACTGCTGACCTTTGGCCCGAACGGGACAAAATCCATCCCACACTGCGCCCCGCCATCACGGTGATGCAGGCAAAATACCGCCGTGCATCCTTTTTGATCATGCGGGTGTCATGGCACGCGGGACTCCCCGACCTTAAGCGAATCCAGGCAAGCCTCGTCGAGCTGTCCGGTATGCCGACCGTCATATCCGAGGCGCACCTGGAGCAGCGCCAGCGCGAGCGACTGCAACAGCAGCGGATTCCCTTTATCTGCCCCGGCGTTCAGGCATATCTGCCCTTTATGGACGAGGAGTACTGGAGCGGCAAGCCCAACAAGCACGTAAAGGTCTACGATCCGCACGAATGGGCACAGCTTGAGGATTAGCGCATATGCCCGCCAGCCGGGATAGTGCGCATGCCCGCCAACCGGAAAGCTCATCCCGGAATTTACGTCCAGAACGGGACGCGCTTTCCCCTAGAGGCCCCAAACGGAAACCGTATCCCAGATTTCGCGCTCAAACTGGGATACGGTTTCCGCTAGCCCCTTCAACCGGAAACTGCGTCCCGGAATCCGAGCTCAAAACGGGTCGCACTTTCCGCAGCCGCTACAGTAACGCCTCGGCCCAAGCCGCTTCCCTAAAGCCGGGAATCGCAAAGTCGTCGCCCACCAGCAGCGGACGCTTGACCAGCATGCCGTCGGTCGCCAGCAGCTCGTAGCACTCCCGATCAGTCATGCCCGCATCCAGACGCGCCTTCAGGCCCAGCTCTCGATATTTCATGCCCGACGAATTAAAGAAGCGCCGCACCGGCAGCCCCGAACGAGCAATCCAGGTCGCAAGCTCATCAGCCGTGGGATTGTCCAAAACGATATCGCGGTCGATATACTCTACCCCATGTTCGTCCAACCATGCCTTGGCCTTCTTACAGGTCGAGCACTTGGGATATTCAACAAACAATACCGCCATGGGATTTCCTTTCTTAGAGAAAACAGGTGTCTGGAAAACTGTACATCGACGACCACTCGCGATTGCGGCCGTTATTGTAGTCAATGTCGAAGCATAGGCAGTCGCGATGTCTCGTCTTAAGGCTAGCGCCTCGCATGGGCGCCGATCGGCCGAGTCGCATGGCGCACCAACGCCGCCGTCAACAATACCAACAGCATGGCGGTGACATAGCCCGCAGCATCGAATCCTAAATCGATAACGTCGAAATGCCTGCCGGGAACAAAGATCTTATGTACCTGATCGCCAACGGAGCAGGCGGCGCAAAAGAGCAATACGGGCACGCAACGGGAGCATACGCTCCACGGACGCCGGGAAAAGCAAACCACGATCACCGAGGCGAACAATCCGACGAAGAAAAACTCTACGGTATGGGCGACGCGACGGACGTTTGCGCCTACCCACATGCGAATGGAAGCAAGTCGACCAGGCTGGACCGTCGAGGCAGCCGAATCGGTGCCCCCGGTCATTCCGTTCTCCGACTGGGCTTCACCCGTGGCATCGGCAGCCTGAACGCCCGTAGTCTGACCCTCCACCACACGCGCGGTGGACTCGCTCAGCAACGACGTCTCCACCGCATTTTGCTCCGTCAGCACCCAGATGCCCGCCAGCGTTGCAGCGAACAGAACGATCGCGGTCCATCCGATTATTTGTTTTACGCGTGCCAAGGGCCAACCTCCTTTTTTTGAATATCAGCGAGTGTAGCCCCAAATGGCATCGTTACCGTATCAAAATTTGAATCGCAACAGGAAGCGACAAAGCGACGCAAACCCCTACCCCGCCTCGCGCATCCAGCGATCGAACGTCCCCACGCACACGCCCAGGCACTTTGCTGCCTGGCTGCGGGTAATATCGCCCGCCTCATAGCTATCGCGCACCAGCTCAAACTGAGGAGGGCACGGCTTGCGAGGTCGACCGAAACGGACCCCTCGCGCCCGCGCCGCTGCAATTCCCTCCGCTTGGCGCCGATGGATATTCTCGCGCTCCACCTGCGCCACGTAGCTCAGCAGTTGCAGCACAATATCGGCAATCAGGGCGTTGGTCACATCCGGCGCGCCGCTGGCCCTAGCGCGCGTGTCAAGCAATGGCATGTCCAACACCACAATGGCAACCCCGAGCTCCTTGGTAATGCGCCGCCATTCTTCAAGAATCTCGGAGTAATTACGGCCAAGTCGGTCGATAGAAAGAACCACCAGCACGTCCCCGTCTCCCAGGACGTGCAGCAGCTCGCGATAACGCGGTCGATCGAAGTCCTTGCCGCTCGCATGGTCAGCATAAATATTCGCCGAGCCCACGCCATAGGCGCCCAGCGCATCCAGCTGCCGATTAAGGTTCTGATCGCGCGAACTCACCCGCGCATAACCGTACACCGTCGCCATCTCATCCCCGCTTTCTTGTATACCTGCCAAAAAGGGACAGGTTTATTTTGGTAGGTTTTACCTCTCAAATAGCAGGTAAGCGGGCGGCCGAGCAGACGGCAAGGCAGCCACGATTCAAATGCGGAGGACGGCCCCGAAAGACCGCCCTCCGCTCCCCCACCATCAGTCGGGATTTGGCTAATGGATAAGCTTAAAGTCCAAGTGCCCACGCGTGGTATTGACGCGCGAGACCTCGATGATCACGCGCTGCCCCAGCTCGTAACGGGTGCCCGTGTCGGCACCCGTGAGCGTTAGCGCGTCCTCGTCGAACTCGAACCACTCGTTGCCCAGGCTCTTGATCGAAACCAAGCCTTCGACCTGCGTTAGATCCAAGCGCACAAAGAGGCCCATGCTGCTAACCCACGAGACGGTTCCGGCATAGCGCTCGCCCAGACGGTCCTCATAGTACTGGGCAATCTTGATCTTTTGCGTCGCATGGCTGGCGGCATCTGCCGCGCGCTCGGCATCGCTACATGCGCGGCAGATCTGCGGCAGAATGCGCGGCAGCGACTCGCGCCCCTTGCCGATCAGCCGCGGCGTACGGACCAAGGCGTCCTTGCCGCCGAGCTGCTCATAGGCCAACTGCAGTTTGAGCACGCGGTGCACCACCAGATCGGGGTAGCGACGGATGGGACTCGTAAAGTGACAGTAGCACGGCGCGGCGAGCGCAAAGTGGCCCTCGTTGCGCGGCTTGTACAGCGCGCGCTGCATGCTGCGCAGAAGCAGCGTGTTGACGAGCGGTGCGTTGGCCGTACCGGCGGCAGCATCGACTGCAGCCTGCAGCTCATCGGGACTCCCCAGGGCAATACCGGCAGCACGGCGATCGTCGATGATGCCTAGCTGCGCCAGCGCAACGGCGGCACCGTGCAGGCTATCGGGGCTCGGATCCTCATGCACGCGGTAGCAGGCCTCGATATCGCGGTCGGCCAGCCACTCGGCCACGCACTCGTTGGCGAGCAGCATGGCTTCCTCGATCAGCGACGTGGCACACGAGCGCTCGCGCGCCACAATCTGCACGGGCACGCCGTCCTCGTCCAACAGGGCGCGAATCTCGGCGGTATCGAAGTCGACCGAACCACGCGCGCGACGAATGCGGCGGCGAAGCTCGGCGAGTTCGTTGGCGGCGACGAGAAAATCACCCAGATCGACGCTATAGCCACGAGCAGTTTCCTCGCACGCAAGCCCACGCTCGAGCGCTTCCTCACGCGAAGTCTCTACAGCCGCAACATCCTCGGCGGCACCCTCCAGCACCCCATACTCCACCGCGCCGGCACGCACCAACAGTGCCTCGGCGCCGTCGTAGTCCATTCGCACGCGCGAGCGAATCACACTGGGATAGGGATCGTAGTGGCGAACGCGGCCCTGCGCATCGAGTTCAATATCGACGGTAAACGCCAAGCGGTCCTCGTCGGGACGAAGCGAGCACAGGTCGTTCGATAAGCGCTCGGGCAGCATGGGCAGCACTCGATCGGCCAGATACACCGATGTCGTGCGATGGCGCGCCTCAAGATCGATATGCCCGTCCCAAGCCACATAGTGCGAGACATCGGCGATGTGGACGCCCAGCTTATAGCCGCCATCGGGCGTGCGCTCCAGAGAAATGGCATCGTCAAAGTCGCGCGCGTCGACCGGGTCGATCGTAATGATAAAGCGGTCGCGCAGATCGCGTCGAAGCGGATCTTTGAGCGCCGCGGTCACATCGAGCGACAGCCCCTCGGCCTCGGCCAGTGCTGCCTCGGGATAGCTATCGGTATAGCCATAACGCGCCATTACATACTGAACACCCAGGTCGGGCGCGTCATCGCCGCCAATGCGGCGCTCAATGGTCACGGTGCCCGATTCCAGGCGCGTCGGATAGGTCAGAATGCGTGCGACCACAGCGTCACCGGGATGAACGCCCAAGCGCTCGGCCGAGGTGTCCTCGGGCAAAATAAAGAAATCGGCCTTGAGACGCGAATCGAGTGGCTCGATCACGCCGAGCGGACCGGCCGTCTGGTACGTGCCCACCACACTGATGGCAGCGCGCTCGACGACCCCCTCAATCACGGCACGACGCTCACCATGCGGGCTGTTCTTAATGCTCACGGCGACGGTATCGCCATCCATGATCTCGCGCTTACCGCGACCCATGACTTTATAGTCGCCGTTCTCGGTTATGACATAGGCGCTGTGCTCATGGAGCTGCACGCGTCCGGTCAGACTCGGGCGGCGCTCGCTGCGCACCGGTCCACGCTTGTTGCGGGCACCGCGCTTATGCTTGTTGTTGCGCCCCATGGCGCCTCCTTACTATCGATTGCGGACTCCAAAGAGTCTACCCAAATGATTCGCGATCCTGCCGTCGCATAGGCATCAAAAAACGGGCCGCCCCAAGAGAGACGACCCGTTGGAAGGGATGAATTCCAGGCATGCCTACACGCGCAGGTAGCGGCGCATGGCGATGGCAGAACCAAAGAGACCGATAATCACGCCGACCAGGATCAGCGCAGCATAGGTCACCAGGTAGTACTGCATCGGCAGGGCAAACGACATCCATCCGATGCTCTCCTGCAGACGCGGAATCATCAGGTTGCGCAGCAGCTCCAGCACGCCGATGGAAAGCAGCGAGCCCAAAATGGCCTGCAGCACGCCCTCGGTGATAAACGGGCCGCGAATGAAGCCGTTGCTGGCGCCGACCAGACGCATGATCGCGATCTCGCGACGACGCGCCGTGATGGACAGGCGAATCGTGTTGTTGATGAAGATGAAAGCGATAAAGGTCAGAAGGCCAACGAGCACCACGGCGGCGATGCGGATATAGTTGGTCACCTGGAACAGGCGGCTCACTTCCTCCTGGCCGTACAGCACGCTCGCGTTGACGTCGCCGTCATCCGCGATCTTCTGGAAATCGGCATCCTTCTTGAGCTTTTTGGCCGTGCTCTCGACCTTGGACGGATCGTCCATCTCAATTGCAAACGAAGCCGGCAGCGGGTTCTGGCCATCGAGCGCGCTCATGGTGGCGTCGGCGTTGCCCGACATCTTGCTCGTATACTCGGCCAGCGCGTCGTCCTTGTCCTTATAGGTCACGGACTTGACGTTATTCCACGTCTTAAGCTCGGCCTCAAAAGCCTGAACATCAGCCTGATCGGCGTCATCACTAATGAACGCGTTGATGACAACCTGATCCTCGACGGTGCCGATCACGGAGTTCAGCATCGCGGAGCCCATGATGAACAGGCCGATGATAAACAGCGAAAGGAAGATCGTGATGACGGCGCCGAGCGAGGTAGTCCAGTTACGGAAGAAGTGGCTGATTGCCTCTTTGAAGGAGTAGCCCACGTTAGTTGGTGCCATAGTTGCCGTAACCTCCCCTCTCCTGGTCGCGGATAACGTGGCCGCCCTCGAGGGCGATCACGCGACGGTGCATGCTATCGACCATCTCGCGGTCGTGCGTGGCGACGATCACGGTGGTGCCGGTGCGGTTAATACGCTCGAGCAGCTTCATGATGCCCAGCGAGATCGCCGGGTCGAGGTTACCCGTGGGCTCGTCGCAGATCAGCAGCGGCGGACGGTTGACCATAGCGCGGGCAACGGCAACGCGCTGCTGCTCGCCACCGGAAAGCTGGTCGGGCAGCGAGTCCATCTGATCGGCCAGGCCGACCAGACGCAGCACCTCGGGCACCTGGCTGCGAATGACGCCCTTGGGCTTGCCGATGCACTGCAGGGCAAACGCCACGTTTTCGTAGGCGGTCTTTTGCGGCAGAAGCTTAAAGTCCTGGAACACGGCGCCAATCTGGCGGCGCAGGAACGGAACCTTGCGGTTCTTGATCTTCATGAGGTCCTGACCGGCAACCAGGATGCGGCCGCTCGTCGGCTTGACGTCGCGGTTGAGCGTCGACAGCAGCGTGGTCTTACCCGAGCCGGAGTGACCGACCAGGAAGACGAACTCGCCCGGATAGATCTCGATGTTGATGTCGTCGAGTGCAGGCTTGTTGGGCTGTGCCGGATAGATCTTGGTGACATGCTCCATAAGGATGACGGGCTCGACACCGGCCTGCTTGGCCATCTTCTTGCGGCTGGCCTGGGGATCGATGGGCGCAAACACCGACGTAAAATCGGGGTTGTTGAGCGCGTTATCGAGGCTTGCGACCTCGGCGGCCTGATCGCTCTCGACCACCGGGGCAGCAGGCTGCGTGGGGTCGGGAATAGCGGCAAAGAGACCGGACTGTGCAGGCTGAGGAGCCGGCGTCGCAGGGGCCAAGGGGTCGGGAATGCCGGCCATGGTAGGCTGCGGCGTGGCGGCGCCAGCCTGAGGCTGCTCCACGCGAGCGGTCACGACCTGAACGGGCTCAAAACCCGCCGTGCCGGAAAGCGCGACATCGCTGGTGGGATTGTAGGCAAAGGGATCGGATGCCGGCTGTGCCTGATCTGCCGGCTGAACGGGGGCCTGAGCAACAGGCTGGCCCTCTGAATCCGGAGTGGCGAAACGACTGCCCTGGACGCCTGTCTGCGTCTTGGGGGCATCATCGCCCGCACCGGAGGTACGGAAGTGGTTACCCACTGGTGCTCCTTATCGTCGTGCGTTTAAACTACATGAGCGCTTAATATTTTAGCAGCATTAGCTTTGCTGCACATAAGAAGCATGGCGTGGTTAGGGATCCCGTCGGCCGGACACAGGGTTACTCTCCAAATCGTCCTCGGACATGTCGGAGCCCCCGCTGCGCGCTTCGCGCGGCGGGGGCTCCTCCGTCCTGCGGAAAGATTTGGAGAGTAACCCTGTGCCCGGCCTGCGATAACTAAGGGGTCGCCGCGTTTATCTTGAGGTGCTGCATATACAAAGTTGGAAGGGTCTGAATTGCGCTTTGTCGATATATGCCCTTTTCCCTGATGGGACCGTGCTTGAGGGGCGTCTTCATAAGTTGCGGTGAAATAGGGACTGTTTTACCAGTTAAAAGGTCTAATCAGTCCTTATTTCACCGCAACTGAAACAGGGGCGCTCTCCAAGAGAGCGCCCCTGCCGGGTTTCCATAGTACTGGCGAAACAGTTTTATAGTTCTGGCGAAGCAGTCCTTGAGATCCGCCTTGCCTTATGCCAAGAACTCTTTGGTGGTCGTCACGATGTTGGCGGCGTCCAGGCCATACTTGTGCAAGAGCTCGGCACCCGGGCCAGACTCACCGAAGGTGTCGTTGACGCCGATCTTCTTGAGCGGCGTCGGGCACTGCTCGCACAGGACGTCGGCAACGGCGCTGCCCAGGCCGCCGATCACGGAGTGCTCCTCGACGGTCACGACGTGGCCGGTCTTGGTGGCGCTCTTGACGATCAGGTCGGCGTCGATGGGCTTGATGGTGTGCATGTTGATGACCTCGGCGTCGATGCCCTCGGCAGCGAGCTGCTCGGCGGCCTCGAGAGCCTCGCCGACCATCAGGCCGCAGGCAATGATGGTCACATCGGCGCCCTCGCGCATGACAATACCCTTACCCAACTCGAACTTGTAGGTCTCGGGATCGTTGATAACCGGCGAGGCCAGACGGGCAAAGCGCATGTACACGGGGCCGTCGCACTCGTAGGCGGCGCGTGTCACGGCGCGGGCCTCGACGTCGTCGGCAGGAACGATCACAGTCATGCCAGGGATGACGCGCATCAGGGCGATATCCTCGCAGCACTGGTGTGTGGCGCCGTCCTCGCCCACCGAGATACCGGCGTGCGTGGCGCCAATCTTAACGTTGAGATGCGGGTAGCCGATGGAGTTACGGACCTGCTCAAAGGCGCGGCCGGCGGCAAACATGGCAAAGGTGCTCGCGAAGGCAACGCGGCCGGTGGTCGCGATACCGGCGGCGACGCCCATCAGGTTGCTCTCGGCAATGCCCACATCGAAGAAACGATCGGGGCAGGCGGCCTTGAACTTGCCGGTCTGCGTGGCGGCGGCCAGGTCGGCGTCGAGGACCACAAAGTCATCGTGCTCGTTGGCGAGCTCGACGAGGGCCTCGCCGTAGCTTACGCGCGTGGCGATTTTTTTGACGTCTGCCATCCTAGAGCTCCTCTCCGGCGGCCGTGAGCTCTGCCATGGCCTGCTCAAACTGTTCATCGTTGGGGGCCTTGCCGTGCCAACCAACCTGGTTCTCCATAAAGGAAACGCCCTTGCCCTTCATGGTCTCGGCGATGATGGCGGTCGGCTGACCCTTGGTGGCGCGGGCCTCGGCAAAGGCGGCGCGGATCTGATCGAAATCGTTGCCGTCGGCAAGCTCCACCACGTGGAACTTAAAGGCGCGGAACTTGTCGGCGAGCGGCATGGGGTCGTTGACCTCCTCGACGGGGCCGTCGATCTGCAGGCCGTTGTGGTCGACGATCACGCAGAGGTTATCGAGCTGCTGGTTGCCGGCAAACATGGCTGCCTCCCAGACCTGGCCCTCCTCGCTCTCGCCATCACCCAGCAGGGCGTACGTGCGGTAAGTATCGCCCCAGTGCTTGGCGGCAACCGCCATGCCCACGGCGGCGGAGATGCCCTGGCCGAGCGAGCCGGTGGACATATCGACGCCCGGGGTGTCGTTCATGTTGGGATGACCTTGCAGGTGGCTGCCGATATGGCGCAGCGTCTCGAGATCCTCCTTGGGGAAGAACCCACGCTCGGCGAGCACGGCGTACAGGCCCGGAGCGCAATGGCCCTTGGAGAGCACAAAACGGTCGCGATCGGCCTTGCGGGGATCGGCCGGGTCGACGTTCATTTCCTCAAAGTACAGATAGGTCATGATGTCGGCAGCGCCGAGCGAACCGCCCGGATGGCCGGACTTGGCAGCGTGCACGCCGGTGACGATGCCCTTCCTTACCTCGTTGGCAACCTTTTTGAGCTCTTCGTCGCTCATTGTGCCTTCCTTTCATCCTCATTAGACAAAATGCGCACGGCACGGAAAGGTAATCCCAACACAGCCGCAATGCACGTACGTCATTCATTATGCTGGAAACTGATGGCTTTACCAGAGTTTTTATCATTATTTGAACAATTTAGCAGGCAGAACCGCTGATGAAACGGTTTATCAATGTGAACGTCTTTTGGATGGAACGCGATCGACCCTACGCGCTAATGTCCTTGAATCCCTCGCCGAAGGCTTCCGTAACGTCGGCAACCGTCACGATGGCATGAGGATCGCGCTCGCGCACGATCGTCTTGAGGGTATTGAGCTCTCGACGGCTCACGATGACCATAATCACTGGCTTCTCGGCACCCGAATACATGCCAGTCGCCTTAAACTTGGTACAACCACGACCCAGGCCATACATGATATCGGCAGCGATATCAGGGAACTTGTCCGAGATGATGAGTACCATACGGCGTTTGTTGCCACCATCGACCACGGCATCGATCACGTAGCCGCTAATGACCATCGAAAGGCCTGCATACAGTGCGTTTTCGATTGAAAAGACCGGAGCCGATAGCGCGCATACGGCAACATCGATCGCCATGACGGTCGAGCCCACCGGCAGCGAGGTGTTACGCGAGATGATTTGGCCAATCGTGTCCGAGCCGCCGGTGTTGGCGCCGGCGCGCAACACCATGCCGTAACCGATGCCCGTAATAATGCCGCCCCACATGGCAGGGAGCATCAGGTCCGCATCCGCCAGAGGTGCTACAAACGGGGCGAACAGATCGGTAAAGAAGCCCAGCAGCACAAAGCCCGTCGCGGTCTGCACCACGTAGAACATGCCGCCCTCGCGCATAACGACCAACAACAGCAAGGCGTTCATCACGATCGTCTGAATACCAACGGGAAGCGATAGGCCGCGCGCCGCGCCGACCGCCTGGATAATGGTGGCAAGGCCCGTAACGCCACCGGCGGCAAGACCGTTGGGAATCAAAAACAAGTCGGTCGCGATGGCGGCCAGAGCGCACCCCAACATAATCTGGGGCAGGTCGTGAAAGAAGTTCATCGATAGAATGCGCTTGATGTCCAGACGATATGCCATGCTACCTCCCTCAAAAAAGCGCACCCAAACGGATGCGCTTCGAACTTCTTGCTGTATTCGATTCTACCGATTCGCCGAACAAAAACCACCCCTGCGCAGGGTTTGCTTTGGATACAAAACCACCCTGCTCGGAGGGTTTTATCCATTTCCACATAAACCGGGCGGTTTATGCAGATGGGATCTCTGCGTCAGCGTTGCCAGTGGCCCAGCGATGGTAGCCAATAACAAACGGGTCCAGGTCGCCATCGTCAAGAACGGCCTCGACATTGCTGGTCTCAACGCCCGTGCGTAGGTCCTTAACCATCTGGTACGGGTAGAGCACGTAGCTGCGAATCTGGTTGCCAAAACCAATCGTGGTCTTGGGTCCGCGGATCTCATCGAGCGCCTCGGCACGCTTCTCGAGCTCAATCTCGTACAGGCGAGCCTTGAGGATCTGCATGCACGCGGCCTTGTTCTGAATCTGGCTGCGCTCGTTTTGGCAGGTGACCATAATGCCGCTGGGAAAATGCGTCACGCGCACGGCGGAGTCGGTGGTGTTGACGCCCTGACCGCCCGGGCCGCTCGCGTGGTACACGTCCACGCGGATGTCATCGGGACTGATCTCGATGTCGATATCATCGGGTAGCACGGGGATGACCTCGACGCCGGCAAACGTGGTCTGGCGGCGCTTCTTGTCGTCGGTGGGGCTAATGCGAACCAAGCGGTGGACGCCGGCCTCGGCGCGCAGCATGCCAAATGCGTCCTTGCCCTCGACGGTAAAGGTCGCACGGTCAATGCCGATGACCTCGGCCGCGGGACAGTCGTTGATGGTGACCTTCCAGCCGCGACGCTGGCAGTACTTCATGTACATCTTAAAGAGCATGAAGGTCCAGTCCTGGGCCTCCAGACCACCCTGTCCGGGCTTGATGGTCACAATGGCATCGCCGTGATCGAACTCACCGGTAAACCAGCTCGAAAGCTCAAGCTCATCGATGGCACGGGCCAGGCGCTCAGCCGTGGCTGCAGCCTCCTCGCGAAGGGCGGCGGCGTCGGGGTCATCCCCCATCTCCTCGGCAAGCTCCAGCGCGGCGCGGGCATCGGAAAGCTCGCCGCGCGCGGTGTCCACGGCAGCGATATCTTCCTTGGTGCGCGCGATCTCCTCCATGGTGGCACGGGCGGCGTCGGCGTCATCCCAAAAGCCAGGGGCAACACTTTTGGCCTCGAGCTCGAACACGCGGGTACGCTTCTCGTCCAGGTGGAGATACGACTCGACCTCACCGAGCCGGTCCGCAAACGCGTCCAGCTCGGCGGGCGTTACCTCTAAAGCCTCAGCCATTAACGATTCCTGCCGTGGCAGTACTTAAACTTCTTGCCGCTACCGCAGGGGCACGGGTCGTTGCGGCCCACGTTGACGTACGGATCGTCGCTCTCGGACTTGCGATAGGTGGTCACCTTGCCACCGTTGTTGACGGCAGCCGGACCACCCTGGACAGCCATGCGGGCCTGCACCTGCGCCTGCTTGCGCAGCACCGAGCCGCCGTTGTCACCATCGACCTCGGCAGGACCGGAGAAGTGCGCACCCTCGAGCGCGGGCTCCTCCTTGTGCTCCACGGCACGCGGGGCAGCCTTGATCTCGATGCGCAGAACCGTGCGCAGGTAATCCTCATACATGGTATCGACGAGTATCTGGAACGCGCCGTAGGCCTCGGTCTTGTACTCAACCAGCGGGTCGCGCTGGCCAAAGCCGCGCAGGCCGATGCCGGTCTTGAGGTAGTCCATCTCCTGCAGGTAGTTCATCCAGCGGGTATCGATGACGCGCAGCATGACCTGGGTGTTGAGCTCGCGCATCAGGTCCTCGCCCAAGCGCTCGGCCTTCATGTTGTAGCACTTCTCTACGTAAGCCAGGACATCGGCAGCCAGGGCCTCATAATCCTCGTCGGGGAACTTCGGCGTATCGATGTGGCCGGTGAGCTCCACAACCCACTTGCGCAGGCCCTCCAGGTCGCGCTCGCCATCGTGACTGTCCTTGGTGCAGAACTCCTGCACGCAGCGGTACACGGTGTCGTGCATGACCTCGGTGATGTGGTCGGTCAGGTCCTTGCCGTCCAGAATCTTATTGCGCTCGGCGTAGATGACCTGGCGCTGCTTGTTCATGACGTCGTCGTACTCAAGGACGCTCTTACGCATGGAGAAGTTGATGCTCTCGACCTTGTGCTGGGCGCTCTCGACGGCCTTGGAGATGATCTTGTGCTGGATGGGCATGTCGTCGCCCATGTCGGCCGTGACCATCATCTTGGAGACGCGGTCCATCTTGTCGCCGCCGAACAGGCGCATGAGGTCGTCCTCGAGCGACAGGTAGAACTGGGTCTCGCCCGGATCGCCCTGACGACCGGAGCGGCCGCGCAGCTGGTTGTCGATACGACGGGACTCGTGGCGCTCGGTTCCGATAACGGTCAGGCCGCCGGCGGCAAGCACGCGCTCGCGCTCGGCCTTGCAGGTCTCCTTGGCCTCGGCGTTAAACTGCTCGAGCTGCTCGGGCGTCACGTCCTCCATGGTCAGGCCCTCGTACTCCAAGCGCTCGCGCACCAGCTCGTCGGGGTTGCCGCCCAGCAGGATGTCGGTACCACGACCGGCCATGTTAGTAGCGATGGTCACGGCGCCGTAGCGTCCGGCCTGGGCAACGATATGAGCCTCGCGCTCGTGATGCTTGGCGTTGAGGACCTCGTGCGCGATGCCGCGCTTGGTAAGGGCGGCGGACAGCTTCTCGGAGCTCTCGATGGAGACGGTGCCCACCAGGACCGGTTGGCCCTTGGCGTGACGACGCTCAACGTCGTCGGCAACGGCGTTGTATTTAGCCTGAATGGTGCGGTACACCAGGTCCTCGTGGTCCACGCGCTGCACGGGCTTGTTGGAGGGGATGACCTCGACGGGCAGCTTGTAGATCTCGCGGAACTCAGCATCCTCGGTAAGTGCCGTGCCGGTCATGCCGGAGAGCTTGTCATACAGACGGAAGTAGTTCTGCAGGGTGATGGTGGCCAGGGTCTGGTTCTCCTCGCGTACGAGCACGCCCTCTTTGGCCTCAATGGCCTGGTGCAGGCCCTCGGAGTAACGGCGGCCTTCCATAATGCGGCCGGTGAACTCGTCGACGATCTTGACCTCGCCGTTGGTGACCACGTACTGCTTATCACGGTGGAACATGTACTGGGCCTTCAGCGCCTGCTGCAGGTGGTTGACCAGCTGGCCGGAGAGATCGGCATAGATGTCATCGATACCCAGGCGGCGCTCGATCTTCTTAAGACCGCGCTCGGTGGCGGCGATGGTGTGCTTGGCCTCGTCCATGACGTAGTCGCCCGTGGGTTCAACGTCCTCGGTGGCGGTGAGCATGTCGTGCGACACGTCCTCACCGCGCTCCAGGCCGCGCACGGCGCGCGCGAAGTCCTTGTAGGTGCTGGCGGACTTAGTGCCGGCGCCCGAGATAATGAGCGGCGTCCTGGCCTCATCGATCAGGATGGAGTCGACCTCGTCGACGATGGCGTAGTTGTGACCGCGCTGCACGCGCTGCTCGGGACGGGTGACCATGTTGTCGCGCAGGTAGTCGAAACCGAACTCGGAGTTGGTGCCGTAAGTGACGTCTGCCTGGTAGGCCGGGCGCTTGAGCTCGAGCGGCATGTTGTTCTGGAGCAGACCGACGGTCATGCCCAGGTACTTGTAGATGCGGCCCATCCACTCGGAGTCGCGCTTTGCCAGGTAATCGTTGACGGTAACGACATGCACGCCCTTGCCGGCGATAGCGTTGAGGTAGCCGGCCAAGGTGGAGACGAGCGTCTTGCCCTCGCCGGTCTTCATCTCGGCGATGTGGCCCTCGTGCAGTGCCATGGCGCCAATGAGCTGCACGTCAAAGTGGCGCATACCCATGGTGCGCTTGGAAGCCTCACGCACGGTGGCAAAGGCCTCGGGGAGCATGTCGTCGAGCGACTCGCCGTTGGCGTAACGCTCGCGGAACTTATCGGTCTGGCCGCGGAGCTCCTCCTCGGTCATCTTCTCAAACTGAGGCTCAAGACCGTTGATCTGGTCGACGATCTTGTAGTAGCGCTTAAGGTCCTTATCGGATCCAAAGGACAGCAGCTTTGACATGAATCCCATGTGGTTTTCCTTTTTGGCCATCGCCCACGCCGTGCAGCTGCGGGCGAGTTAAACACAGATGATTGTACTTTAGCCAAACAAGGCGCGGCCTATACGGTCGACCTCGACCGCCACGTAATAACTACGACCGACCTGCCAAAAAGGGACAGGTTTATTTTGGCAGATTTTATCTGGGCAAACGCCGCTCATCCTGCCTTTTGGCGCAAACCAACCTGTCCTGCGATGCGCCAATTGGTGCCAGGGGGACAAGTTGGTTTGTATCAAATAGAAAAGGGCCGCGCACCCAAATGGATGCACGGCCCTCATGCCATGAATGCGAGTGATTCCGCGGCGAGCTATTTACTCAGCAGCCTCGGTGGTCTCGGCCTCGGCAGCGGCCTCCTCGACGGGAGCCTCTGCGGGAGCCTCAGCAGCCTGCTTGGCAGCCTCCTCGGCGAACTTAGCGGCACGCTTAGCCTTCTCGGCAGCCTTAGCCTCAGCGGCGGCCTTGCGAGCGGCCTCGGCCTCAGCAGCCTTGGCAGCCTTGGCAGCCTTGGCCTCCTCGGCCTTCTTGAGCTGGGCGGCAGCGGCGCCACCGAACTTGTCGGCGAAGCGCTGGACGCGTCCACCGGTGTCGACGAACTTCTGCTGGCCGGTGTAGAACGGGTGGCACTCGTTGCAAAGCTCAACCTTCATCTCGGACACGGTAGCGTGCGTCTTGAAGGTGTTGCCGCAGGAGCACGTCACCGTGCACTCGACATACTGGGGATGGATACCCTGCTTCATGGTAGGACTCCTTATTGGTCAGGCGCTGGTTACCGATCAGCGCATAAGGCGTCTTGGTTTCCGACCAAGACAACAAACTCGGCTATGGTACCACGGCGCCGCGTGTCCCACAAAAGGTTCACGGTCTTTTCGGCACGACATGAGCTGGACCTTAAATATCAACTTCATCCGAACACTCCCCCACATTCATCTCTCGTATGTATCGAGGTATTCCTGCTTGAGCGTCTGCGAGGACGACTTGATCTTT
>CAJMRE010000013.1 GCA_905215755.1 uncultured bacterium | reverse complement strand
TTTTGGAGCATGGATTTTGGGCCCTGTGGACAAAAATGCCAAATATGAGTACTGTTGCAAAATAAGTGCCATATCTATCGGCCGGTTTTGAGCAAAAATGGACTCAAAATCAATTTATCTAACCCCCCTTAAAGGGCGTTTGACGGCTTTCAACCTCTTCGAATCGCTCAAAGTAGGCAATTTGCTCTCGATTTTGCTGCTACTAAATTGGTGACAGTACTCATATTTGCCACTTTTTGACCACGGGGTATCCAGAGGGGCTCTCGACAAGCATCTAACGCTACAATAACTACCACATGGCTGGGTTTGCCAGCCGAATGTACGATGTCGTGGGAGGGGACATGGTCGAGTTTACAAAGACGATTAAAGATCCGTTGGGATTACATGCCCGCCCGGTTGCGCTGCTCTATGACATCATTGCCAAGCATCGTTGCGACGTGTCAGTCAGTATCGGCGATCGCCACACGGATGGCCGCGATGTCATGGGACTCATGGCTCTCTACGGCGAGTGCGGCGAGGACATCATCTTCCGCGTTTCGGGCGTAGACGAGGCTTCCTGCGTTACGTCGATCAGAAATCTCTCACTCTAAGCATGATAGGGCGTGGTAAAGGATGGTCCTTTGCCGTGCCCTTTTGTTTCGTATAGGAAACTTTTTCGAAATCTGAATGGGGACCCTTTCCAAAAAGTTAACCACGTGTTAGTTTACTAAAGCGAACATAGGCGTGGTTAACTTTTACCGCGTCGATGTTGAGGACGAACTGACGTTAGGAGCCACTCATGTCTTGCGGACCGCAGATGCCGGCCATGCCGCTTTCGATGGTAAAAGCGGGCGAAACCGTGCGCGTGTCCCGTGTAAAGGGCAATGAGGACATGAAACACCACCTCAAGGACCTCGGCTTCGTCGAGGGCAACGAAATCCACGTGGTGAGCTCGAGTGGCGCCAATATCATCGTCACCGTGCTGGGCGCACGCTTTGGTATCGATTCCAAGGTTGCCATGCACATCATGACCGTCGGTTAGTCGACGGTATTTCTGTACGCACTGAAAGGGGGACAAGTAAATGAAGACGTTGGGTGACGTTAAGGTGGGCGAGAGCTCCACCATCGTCAAGCTTCACGGTGAGGGTGCGCTTCGCCGCCACCTTATGGACCTGGGGCTCATCAAGGGCACTTCGTTCAAGGTCGTGAAGGTTGCACCGCTCGGTGATCCGGTCGAGATCAACGTGCGCGGCTACGAGCTTTCCATCCGCAAGGAGGAGGCCGCCGTCGTCGAGGTCCAGTAAGGACTCGTGGCGCATATTTCTGCAGATAAAGTTAGGTTTTTCTAACTTAATACAGCATCTTTGAAGCACATTATCCAGCCTGCGCGGAGAAAGCAGCGCGGGCAAACAAGGAAGAAGGATTGAATGGCGGATTCTCAGATCCATGTCGCGCTGGCGGGTAACCCCAACTGCGGCAAGACCACGCTTTTCAACCTGATCACCGGCGCCAACGGCTACGTTGGCAACTGGCCCGGCGTCACGGTTGAGAAAAAGGAAGCCAAGCTCCTAAGCGACAAGAACGTTACCATCACGGACCTCCCTGGCATCTACTCGCTTTCCCCCTACAGCCCCGAGGAGCAATGCTCGCGCGATTACCTCATGAGCGGCGAGCCCGATGTTGTCGTTCAGGTCGTCGATGCCACCAACCTCGAGCGTAACCTGTACCTGGCGCTTCAGGTTATCGAGACCGGCCTGCCCGTGGTCGTTGCCCTCAACATGGCCGACCTGGTCGAGAAGAACGGCGATAAGATCGACACGGACAAGCTTTCCAAGAAGCTCGGTTGCCCGGTCATGATGATCTCGGCTCTTAAGAACAAGGGCATCAAGGAACTCTTCGAGCAGGTCAAGAAGTCCGCTGCTTCTAAGGGCCAGGTGCCGGAGCACAAGTTCGATTCCTCCATCGAGGACGTTCTGGACCACATCGAGAACAATCTGCCGGCAAGCGTTCCCGCCAAAAAGCGCCGCTATTACGCCGTCAAGCTGTTCGAGCGCGACGCGGACGCCTGCAAGCTCATCAACCTCACTAAGGAGAAGGCTGCTCGCGTGGAGCAGCTGGTCGCCCAGTGCGAGCAGGACTGCGACGACGATGCCGAGTCCATCATCACCGGTGAGCGCTATGGCGTGATTGCCCACATCATTGACGAGTGCCTCACCAAGGCTCCGGCAAAGATGAGCACCTCCGAGAAGATCGACCGCGTGGTTACCAACCGTATCCTGGGCCTGCCGATCTTTGTGGTCATCATGTTCTGCGTGTACTACATCGCCGTTTCTACCTTGGGCGGCACGGTGACCGACTTCACCAACGACCAGCTCTTCGGTACCGACGGTTGGTATGTGCTCGGCCAGGGTCGCGACGCCTACGACGCGGCCGTCGAGGCTGCGGGTGACAATGCCGACTCGGTCGACCCGGCACAGTACGGCCCCTATGTCCCGGGTATCACCACCGTGGTGCACGACGCCCTTGTGGCGGGCGGCACCGAGGACGGTGGCCTGGTCGATTCGCTGGTCTGCGACGGCATCGTCGGCGGCCTGGGCGCCATCTTCGGCTTCGTCCCGCAGATGTTCCTGCTGTTCGTCATGCTGTCCTTCTTGGAGGACTGCGGCTATATGGCCCGCGTCGCCTTCATCATGGACCGCGTGTTCCGCCGCTTTGGCCTGTCCGGTAAGTCCTTCATCCCCATGCTCGTGTCCTCGGGCTGCGGCGTCCCCGGCGTCATGGCTACCAAGACCATCGAGAACGAGAAGGACCGCCGCATGACGGTCATGACCACCACGTTCATTCCCTGTGGCGCTAAGCTGCCGATCATCGCCCTGCTCATGGGTTCCATCATCGGCGATTCTTCTACCACCGCCGCGTGGATCAGCCCGCTCTTCTACTTCCTGGGCGTCTTTGCCGTCATCGCCTCGGGCCTCATGCTCAAGAAGACCAAGCTCTTCGCCGGTCGCCCGACGCCGTTCGTTATGGAGCTCCCCGCCTACCACTTCCCGGCGATCCGCTCTTGGGCGCTGCACGTGTGGGAGCGCTGCTGGGCCTTTATCAAGAAGGCCGGCACGGTCATCTTTGCCTCCACTGTCGTGGTTTGGTTCCTGTCCAACTTTGGTAGCTACAACGGCTCCTTTGGCTTCCTGCCTGCGATGGAAGGCATCCCCGAGGAGTTCATGGACTACTCCGTGCTCGCCATGCTGGGCAACCTGGTTGCCTGGATCTTCGCCCCGCTCGGCTTTAGCACCTGGCAGGCAACTGCGCTGACTGTCTCTGGCCTTGTCGCCAAGGAGAACGTCGTCGCCACCGCCGGTTCGCTGCTGTCCGTGGCCGACGCCGCCGAGACTGACCCGAGCCTGTGGACCGCGTTCGCCGGCATGTTCCCGACCATGGGCGCTTGCGTTGCCTTTGGCGCGTTCAACCTGCTGTGCGCCCCGTGCTTTGCCGCCATGGGTACCATCCGCAACCAGATGGATTCCGGCAAGTGGACTGCGATCGCCATCGGTTACGAGTGCGCCTTTGCCTGGGTCATTGGCCTGTTCATCAACCAGTTCTACAACCTGCTTGTCCTTGGCCAGTTTGGTATTTGGACGGTTGTAGCCATCGTTCTGCTGGTTGCGATGCTCTTCCAGATCTTTCGTCCCATGCCCAAGCACGCTTGGACGGACGAGGACGAGACCAACACCGCTTCCGCCGCAGTTTCCGCTTAAGTCCAAATAAGGATTAGCCCCTTTCCACGAGCCCGGGTATCTTCGCGATACCCGGGCTTTTTGGTGGGAGAGATGTGGCGTTTCCGCAGATAAAACCAACCAAAATAAACCTGTCCCTTTTTGGTAGGTGGAGAATGGGGTAAAGTAAGTGATGGTTAACTAGAGGAGGCTTGCTATGGCACCTATCGATATTGTTGTACTGGCTGTTATCGGCGTTGCGTTTGTCGCCGTGTGCGTGCGCATCTACCGCAAGGGCACCTGCGCCGACTGCGCTCAGGGTGGCGTTTGCACGGGGCATTGCTCCAACAAAAAGACGTGCGCTGCACTTAAGGGCGTAGACAAAATCGCCGAAGACTTGGGTCGCGGTATCAAATAAGGTCCGGACATCCAAGCGCTCCGCGGGCATCCGTTCGCGGGGCGCTTTGTGCATTTGAGGGAGAGCACGGCGAGTCGAAGAGTATTTTTGGGGTATCGTTAACTGGACTATTAATTGGCAACTTATCTATAACGGAGTAACCGCATGAGCGCTCGCGTAACCATGAAGGACATAGCCGCCGAGCTTGGCGTTTCCATCAATACCGTGCACAAGGCTCTGACGGGAAAGGCCGGCGTGAGCGAATCCGTGCGCGCCAAGGTGAACGCTAAGGCCGAGGCCATGGGCTATCACCGCAACACAAGTGCCTCAAGCCTGCGCCGCAAGGATATCAATCTGGTGTTTTGCCTGCCCCGCGCATCGCGCGAAGGAGCGTACTTTTTCCGTTACCTGTGGGAAGGCTGCAATCGCTTTGAACAGGAGGTCATCGACCGGGGCATTACGGTTGAGCGCGTTGAATTTGGCGTGGGCGGCTACGCTGATGCACTCGAGCAAATCGACGAGCGTCTGCAGGTGGGCGAGAAGATTGATGGCTTGCTCGCCTATGCGCCGGGCGACGATCGTGCGACTGAGCTTTTGGGGCAGATCGCCGAGGCGGGCGTGACGATTGAGCTTGTCGACGGCGACCGTCCGCATTTGAATCGTTTGGGTGCGAGCTTGGCCGATTATTCGACGGCAGGCAGCCTTATGGCCGAGCAGGCGGCAAACCTGGTCCATGCTTCTGGGGCCGACGCCCGCGTGCTCCTTTTGACAGGCGACCCATATACCGATTCGCACTATCTAACCGCCCGCGCCTTCCACAATTACCTGCGCGAACGTGATATTCCATGGCAGGTTGAGGATCTTGCAGGTGCCCATGCGCAAGTCAAACAACTCGAGCATGAGCTCGAAAAGCGCTTGAGTGCGCCGGACGCCCCCGAACTTATCTGTAGCGTTTTTGCCGTTGGTTCCGAAGTGGTTGCCGACGCGCTCGTCTCGACCGGCAAGGCCGGTCGGGTCATGGTGATCGGCAACGACCTGTTTCCCGAAAGCGCCCTGGCCTTGCGCCGCGGTATCTTTACCAATATTGTCTATAAGGACCCGACGAGCCTGGCGTATCGCGGCGCCAAGACACTGGGCGATTATTTGCTGTGGGGAAGGACCCCGACGGAGCCCGTCCAGAAGGGCGCCGTCGAGATGGTATTTGCCAGCAATGTCGACCGCTACTGCGAACTTGCGGGTATTTAGCCGATTGAGCAGGTACCCCCTCTTGCGACGTGCATTTTTGGGAGTATTCAGCATTGGCATGCCCTGAATGAGGTGCAGAACGACTGTTTTAAGTGCCCCCGATGGCGTAATTTGCCATCGGGGGCACTTTTTATGCCGATCGGGCGCTATCTGCGTTCCAAATAGGACGCTGAGGATGGCGCACGGCGCGCTCCAATGCTGAATACTCCCAAAAATGTACGTCGGGACATGACCCACCTGAGCAAAAGCGCTCAAGTTCGGTGTTCGGGGACGCCAACCGGTCCGCAATGCATGCAAGTCACAGCTCCGGCAACCGTTGAACGGGCAAAACCTACCGTTCACCCCATGGTTGTTAGGTGAACGTTCACCTTTTGAGTCGTAATGGATTAGTATGGTGAACGTTCACCTAGAGGATGACGAGCGTATTGTGCGCCCGCTCCGCAAACAAAGGGGTTGTTTGATGAAAAACTTCATGGACGATCAGGATTTCCTGCTGAGCACCAAGACCGGCGAGGAGCTGTTCCACAACTTTGCCGAGGGCATGCCCATCGTCGACTACCACTGCCACATTTCTCCCAAGGAGATTTGGGAGGACAAGCGTTTCGAGAACATCACCGAGGTTTGGCTGGGCGGCGACCACTACAAGTGGCGCCTGATGCGTGCCAACGGCGTCGACGAGCGCTTTATCACTGGCGACGCCCCTGCTCGCGAGAAGTTCCAAAAGTGGGCCGAGACCCTGGGTCGCTGCGTCGGCAACCCCGTCTTTGAGTGGAGCCACCTGGAGCTTAAGCGCTACTTTGGCTACGAGGGCGTCCTCAACGGCAAGACTGCCCAGGAGGTTTGGGACCTTGCCAACGCCAAGCTCGCCGAGGCCAGTTTCACCTGCCGCAACCTGATCAAGCAGTCCAACGTCCGCATGATCTGCACTACTGACGACCCCGCCGACAGCTTTGAGTGGCACAAGAAGATTGCCGCCGACGACAGCTTTGACGTTCAGGTCGTTCCCGCCATGCGCCCCGATGCCGCTTTGCGCATCGAGCGCGGCCAGGAGTTTGCCGACTACTGCAAGCACCTCTCCGAGGTTGCCGGCGTTGAGGTCAGCGACTTTGAGGGCATGAAGGCTGCCATTTCCAAGCGCTACGACGTTGCTCACGAGCTGGGCTGCCGCGCATCCGACCATGCACTCGACTACGTTATGTACGTCCCGGCTACCGCCGACGAGATCGAGGCTATCTTTGCCAAGGGTCTGGCTGCCGAGCCGCTTACCGAGGAAGAGGTCCTCAAGTACAAGACTGCCTTTATGCAGTTTGTCGCTGGCGAGTATGTCCGTCTGGGCTGGGCCATGCAGCTGCACTTTGGCTGCAAGCGCGACAACAATCGCGCCATGTTTGCCAAGCTCGGTCCCGATACCGGCTACGACTGCATCTCCAACTACACGCCGTCCGACCAGCTCGCCGATTTCCTCAACTCCATTCAGGAGACTTGCGGCCTGCCCAAGACCATCCTGTACAGTCTGAACCCCATCGACAACACCATGATCGATACCGTGATGGGCTGCTTCCAGGAGGCTCCGACTGCCGGTAAGATCCAGAACGGCTCCGCCTGGTGGTTCAACGACAACGAGGTCGGTATGCGCGAGCAGCTCACGGCTCTGGCTAACGAGGGCGTGCTGGGCAACTTTGTGGGCATGCTTACCGATTCCCGCTCCTTCCTGTCCTATCCGCGCCACGAGTACTTCCGTCGCGTGCTGTGCAGCGTGATCGGCGAGTGGGTCGAGCAGGGCAAGTACCCGGCCGACATGGAGCTACTGGGCGAGGTTGTACGCGACATCAGCTACAACAATGCGGTCCGCTACTTTGGCTTTGACCTGGACACCGTCGAGGCCTAAGCCCGCATCAAATCACATCGAACTCGGGAGCGCCGTTGCCACACGCGGCGCCCCTGTTTTGCTTGCACGCTAACAGCTATCTAAGGAGAGACACAGATGGAGAACATCAGCTACGATGCGCTCGAGAAGATCGGCTACAAGGGCTATTTGCTGCCCAAGGATGCTCCCGAGAAGGTTCTGCAGTTTGGCGAGGGCAATTTCCTGCGCGCCTTCGTCGACCGTTTCTTTGACATGGGCAACGAGGCCACCGGCTGGAACGGCAAGGTCGTCATGGTGCAGCCCATCAGCGGTGCCTTTGGCTTTGCCGACGGTATCAATGCCCAGGACGACCTGTACACCGTGCTGGTGCGCGGCAAGGAGAACGGCAACACGGTTGACGAGTCACGCGTGATCAGCGCCTGCAGCCGCTGCCTTAACCCGTATCGTGAGGACGACTATCGCGCCATGATGGAGGTCGCTGTCTCCGACGACCTAGAGATCATCGTCTCCAACACCACCGAGGCCGGTATCGCCTATGACCCGTCCTGCAAGGCCGACGACATGCCACCTGCGAGCTTCCCCGCCAAGCTTGCCCAGGTGCTCCACACCCGCTGGGCTGCCGGTAAGCCGGGCGTCATCGTCCTCGCCTGCGAGCTCATCGATCACAACGGCGAGGAGTTGCTGCGCATCATGAACCAGTACGTGAGCGACTGGGGTTGGGAGGACGAGTTTGCGCAATGGATGGCCAACGACTGCACCGTCTGCACCACGCTCGTCGACACCATCGTCCCCGGCCGCATCCGCGATCCTAAGGAGGCCGCTGCCGTGGCCGAGCGTCTGGGCTACGAGGATCCCTTCCTGGCCGTGCGCGAGCCCTTCCAGATGTGGGGTATCCAGGGCGACGAGTCGCTTGCCGAGAATCTTCCCTTTGTGAAGGCCGGTCTCCCCGGCGTCTTTGTGACCCCCGATGTCACCCCGTACAAAAAGCGCAAGGTCCGCATCCTCAACGGTGCCCACACCGCCTTCGTTCCGGGTTCCTGGGTTGCCGGCTTTGATATCGTGCGCGACTGCATGCATGACGAGACCATTCGCGGCTTCATGAACACCATGCTCTACGACGAGGTCATTCCGACGCTTGCCGCCGACCTGGATGTCGAGGACTGCAAGGCCTTTGCCGCCGCCGTCGAAAACCGCTTCGACAACCCGTTTATCGACCACGCGCTGCTCTCCATTTGCCTCAACTCCACGGCTAAGTGGCGCGCTCGCGACCTGCCCACGCTCAAGGACTACGTTGCCGAGACCGGCAACCTGCCCAAGTGCCTGGCGACGAGCCTCGCTACGCTCATCTCCTTCTACACGCAGGAGCTCGTGTCCCGCGAGGGCGACGGCCTGCACCTGCGTCGCTCCGACGGCACCGAGTACACCGCTCAGGACGACGCCTTCGTGCTCGACTTCTACGCCGCCCATGCCGGCGCCGACGATGCCCAGCTGGTGCACGACGTGCTCACCAACGAGCAGATGTGGGGCGAGGACCTTACGCAGATCGCGGGTCTTGAGGAGTTTGTCGTCAGCGCGCTCGCCGTCGTGCGTGCCGAGGGCGCCAAGCAGGCCTTCGCCAACGCTCAGGCGTAAATTTCCGGCGCAGACGCGGGCGCGGGACGGCGTGCCCGCGTCTCGACTTCTGCTCAACCTGTAGGGTTAGGACCATTTGCAATGAACACTATCCAGATCAATTCGGCCGACAACGTGATCGTCGCGCTGTCGCCGCTTGCCAAGGGCA
This sequence comes from uncultured bacterium, assembly GCA_905215755.1. Classification (GTDB taxonomy): domain Bacteria; phylum Actinomycetota; class Coriobacteriia; order Coriobacteriales; family Coriobacteriaceae; genus Collinsella. The sequence goes on along the minus strand of CAJMRE010000013.1, from coordinate 36,696 downwards.
CCGCCGTCGCGGTTCCCGGGGTGGGCGAGGTCGTGGCCGCGGAGGATATTCCGCAGGGTCATAAGATGGCCGTGCGCTCGATTGCCGCGGGGGAGGACGTCATCAAGTACGGCCTTCCTATCGGCCATGTGACGGGCGATGTCCAGCCCGGTCAGTGGCTTCATACACATAACGTCAAGACCAACCTTTCGGGCGAGGTCGAGTACACCTACAACCCCACGCATCCGGTCGTGGATCCCGTTGAGCCTGAGACCTTTATGGGCTTCCGCCGCGCCGACGGTCGTGCCGCGACGCGTAATGAGCTGTGGATCATCCCCACGGTCGGCTGTGTCAACGAAGTCGCCCGTGCCATGTGTGAGCAGGCCCAGGATCTGGTCGATGGCTCGCTGGAGGGTGTTTACTACTTCCCGCATCCCTTTGGCTGCTCGCAGACCGGCGCCGACCATGCCCAGACGCGTCGTCTGCTGGTGGCGCTCTCGCGTCATCCTAATGCGGCCGGCGTGCTGTTCCTGTCGCTCGGTTGCGAGAACTGCACACACCAGCAGGTGCTCGACGAGCTCGGTGACTTCGATCACGAGCGCGTTCGCTTTCTCACCTGCCAGGATGTAGCCGACGAGCAAATCGAGGGTCACAAGATTCTGGCCGAGCTGGCAGACCTGGCAAAGCAGTCCAAGCGCGAGCCCATTCCGGCCTCCGAGCTGGTCATTGGTCTTAAGTGTGGCGGCTCCGACGGTCTTTCGGGCATTACCGCCAACCCCACGATCGGTCGCGTGAGCGATATGGTCGTCGCCCGTGGCGGCACGTCGGTGCTTACCGAGGTGCCCGAGATGTTTGGCGCGGAGAGCATCCTGCTCGACCGTTGCGAGAATGAGCAGGTCTTTAACGCTGCCTCCGACATGCTCAATGGATTTAAGGACTACTTTATTAGCCACGGCGAGGTCGTTTATGAGAACCCGAGTCCCGGCAACAAGGACGGCGGTATTACCACGCTCGAGGACAAGAGCTGCGGCTGCGTGCAAAAGGGCGGATCTGCCCCCATCGTCGACGTGCTGCCGTATGCCGGCCAGGCAAATAAACACGGCCTGAACATGCTGTGCGGTCCGGGCAACGACATGGTATCCACCACGGCGTTGACGGCTGCCGGCTGCCACGTGATTCTGTTCTCGACCGGCCGCGGCACACCGTTTGGCGCGCCGGCGCCTACCCTCAAGGTGTTCACCAATCAGCGTTTGTGCGACCACAAGGCCAACTGGATGGACTTTAACGCTGGCGTGATTGCCACGGGTGAGCGTACGCTCGACGAGGCTGCCCACGATCTGTACCAGCTGGTGCTGGAGACGGCGAGCGGTAAGCTCACGAGTGCTGAGCGCCGTGGCTGTCACGAGATCAGTATCTGGAAGGACGGCGTCTGCTTGTAGCGGCAAGTGCGCCCAAGCATAGCGAGATGTCACCGGCCCCATCGGGAGTGTTCCCGGCGGGGCTTTTTCGTTTCGTGGTTAAGTGAATATGTTGGAAAATCTGATAAACGTTCACCTATCTCATGGCTGTCCAGCATGGCACCCTTACCAGCAGAAAATAGGTGTGAGGATCTCAATTGTGTCCGTTCAGCGGTAAAAATCGACCGTTCAAGGATATTATTCAAGTGAACGTTCACCTGTCATAAGCAATCGCGCATAATCTAACTAAACGTTCACCCTGAACGCTGGGCAGACAGATGTCAGTGTGGACTCCAATGTCTTGCTGCAAGACAATCGAGAAAAGAGAGGGAGCTCGATGACTAATAAGATCGGAAAAAAGCGTAAGATCACATTCTGGACGCGCTTGGGCTTTGGTATGGGCGGTATGCTCAATTCCGGTGCCCTGACCTTTACGCACAGCTACATGGTGCTGTTCCTGTCCACGGAGTGTGGCCTGTCCGCAGGCGAGGCTGCACTGATCAGCTCGTTTGCCATCTATGTCAACGCTATTCTTTGCCCGCTGATGGGCTTTGTGGCCGATAACTTCTATGCCACCAAGATTGGCCGCATCTTTGGTCGTCGTCGTTTCTGGATCTTGCTGGCCATCCCGATGATGATCGCCGAGCCGCTCATCTTCGTGGCTACGCCGTTTGGCTTCCCGTACTACTTTGTGCTGTACCTGATCTACAACGTCGCGTATACGTTCTGCACCGCCAACCTGTCGCCGCTTACCATCGAGATGACCGACGACTTCAAGGAGCGTACGTACCTCACCGGCTACAAGCATCTCTTTGGTAACGCCGCCGGCTTCCTGATGGCTGCACTTGTGGGCTTCGGCTTTGGCACCTTCGGCGAGACCAACCCGTTCAGCTACTTCATCATCGCTACGATCAACGCTTCGGTCATGGCAATCTCGCTGCTCTGCGTGTACCTGTCCACGTGGGAGCACACCCCCGAGGAGGTCGCTCAGGAGAAGATCGAGAGCGTCGGCGAGGGTATCAAGAAGTTCTTCATCGACGTAATCTCCACCTTCCGCAACAAGTCCTTCCGCAAGGTCCTGTACGCACAGGTCTCCACGAAGCTCGCTGCTGCCTGCTGGTCTGCCTGCCTGTCCTTCTTCATCGTCTACTGCCTGCAGATTCCTAAGTCCTACGAGTCCGTGATGGAGATGCCTGGCAAGGTCGTCGCTATCGTCTGCACCGCCATCTGGGTCGCTCTCATGGCCAAGAAGGGCTTCCACAAGTCTTGGTACCTGGCCAACGTCGGTTGCGCTGCGTGCATCATCGCCTACAACTACTTCGCCTTTGGTCAGATCAATGGCACCTCCACGGTCGCCATCGCCATGATCGCCTACCCCATCATCTTCGCCATCTGGAAGTTCTTCTACGTCGGCTTCCAGTACCTGCCCGATGTTCTGCTCAACTACATCCCCGATGTCGATGAGCTCATCACCCTGCGTCGTCGCGAGGGCATCTACAGCTCCGCGCAGCAGCTCTGCCAGCAGATCGCCCAGGCTATCGCCGTTAACGTGTGGGCTATCGTCCTTGCTGCCTCCGGCTTCATTCAGACCGCCGGCAATAGCGACGCCGTGACCCAGCCCGCTACCGTGCCTCTGTATATCTGCGGCTACATGATCATCGGCTGCGCCGGCTTCTTCCTGCTTGCGGCCGTCCTTGCCCGCGGCATCAAGATCGACAAGGAGCAGTGCGACGTCCTTTGCGACGAGATTCACCGAGTCAAGGAGGGTGGCAAGATGGCCGACGTCAAGCCCGAGGTCAAGGCGCTTTGCGAGGAGCTCTCCGGCTTTAAGTACGAGGACTGCTTTGCCCACAACAACGTTGGCTTCCAGGACGGTAGCGTAACTCCCGCCGAGTAAGGCCGACATATCGTCCAAATCACAGGGCCGTGCCACCGGAATTCCGCCGGCAGGCACGGCCCTTTTTCAACAGCGTACAATTTGCCTTTAGAGCATCTTTTTGAGGGAGAAACCCATGGAGACGAACGTTATCTGGCGCAACGCGCGCGCGGCGGTTATCGAGCTTGACGACGGCGGTTACTTTACCTGCGCCGATACGTGGGAGATCTTTGTCAACGACGAGCCCGCCGGTACCACGAATACGGTCGAGACCTATGTCGACGGCCTGACCCCCGGCAAGCGCAACCTGGTCCGTTTTGTCTGTGGCGAGCGTGAGCTGAGCGTAGGTGTCACCACGCCGGCTGAGCCCTTTACCATCAACGTTCGCGACTGTGGCGCCAAGGGCGATGCCGAGCATGATGACACCACCAACATCCAGGCTGCCATCATGGCCTGCCCCAAGGGTGGCCGCGTGCTGATCCCCGCCGGTAGTTATCGCATCAAGTCTCTCTTCCTTAAGAGCAATATCAACATCGAGCTCGCCGAGGGAGCGGTGCTGCTGGCCCGCCACGATCGTGCCGCGCTTGCCTACATTCCGGGAACGGTCACGGGCAACGAGGGCGCCGGTTATGCCGGTACCGATATGCTGCCCCTGGGCCGCTGGGAGGGGGAGAGCTTCTCGACCTACTGTTCTACCTTTACGGGTCTGGGCGTGCACGACGTGTGCATCTATGGTCGCGGCGCGATTGACGGTCAGACCGATTTTGCCGAGGACAACTGGTGGAACAAGGACTTTAAGAACATCTTTCGCCCGGAGGAGGGCCGCGAGGTCGCCCGTCCGCGCATGATCTTCCTGTCCGAGTGCCAAAACGTGAGCCTTGCCGGCTTCACCGTCCGCAACAGCCCGGCGTGGAACATCCACCCCATCCTGTGCGAGCACGTCGATGCGCTCTGCCTGTCCATCGAGGGCCCCAAGAACTCCCACAACACCGACGGTTTCGATCCCGAGAGCTGCGGCTTTGTCCGCATCCTTGGCTGTCAGTTCTCGGTGGGTGACGACTGCATCGCCATCAAGAGCGGCAAGCTGGGCATTGAGCCCGAGCTTCGTCCCGCCACACACGACGTGCTGATCTCTCACTGCTACATGCACGATGGTCACGGCGCCGTGGTCCTGGGTTCAGAGGCTGCCGGCGGCATCAAGGACCTTACCGTGAGCAAGTGCCTCTTTGAGCGCACCGACCGCGGCCTGCGCGTCAAGACCCGCCGCGGGCGCGGCAAGGACGCCGTTAACGAGGGCATCACCTTCGAGCACATTCGTATGGACGAGGTGCTTACGCCCTTCGTGGTCAACTCGTTCTACTTCTGCGACAAGGACGGCAAGACCGACTACGTGCAGTCTCGCGAGGCACTGCCCGTCGACGACCGCACACCTGGCTTTGGTGCCACGACGTTTTGTGATATCGAGGCTACTAACTGCCACGCGGCTGCTGCTTACATCACGGGCCTGCCCGAGAGCAAAGTGACGCGCCTGACGTTCCAGGATGTCCACGTGACCTTCGCGCCGGATGCCGAGCCCTTTGTCCCGGCCATGGCCTGCGGCGTTGAGCCCATGGTGCGCCAGGGCATCATCGCGCAAAACGTCAAGGTACTCGACCTGCAAAATGTGGTGATCGAGGGCCAGGACGGCGAGGAACTGCAGCTCCAGAACGTCGACAAGGTTATCCGTGCGTAGGCGTTTGCTCCTAAACAATTACATTCGGTATGTCGTGGCGCGCGATGGGCAGGGCCTTCCCGACCCATTGCGCGAACTTTTTATATGCCGAAACTGCAACGTAGACGGTCTACGACGAAAGGACGCGGTGACTGATGATGAGTGAGAGACGATTTTTTGAGGTTTCGCCCGAGCGTGCGGGGGCATATCACAGTATCTCTAAGGCCTTGGAGGCAATTGACGAATCCTGTCCGAATGACGGACGGCCGGTGACAATCCATATCGAGCCGGGTGAGTACCGCGAACGGGTCGAGATTCATCGCCCGCATGTGACGATTGAGGGAGAGACGGCCGACAGCGTGCGTATCGTGGGCAGCCTGGGTGCCAAGATGCCTTCGGAGGACGGCTCGGGCGTCGACGGCACGCTCGGCACGTTTAGGACCTATACCGTTTTGGTCGATGCCGACGACGTACGGCTCGAGAACCTCACGATCGAAAACGATGCGGGCGATGGGCGCGAGGTCGGTCAAGCGATTGCCCTGTATGCTGATGGCGACCGTCTGGTTGTCGATGCCTGCTGCATTAAGGGACACCAAGACACGCTGTTTTTGGGTCCGCTGCCGCCGCATGAGGCCAAACCGGGCGGGTTTATAGGACCCAAACAGTATGCGCCGCGCCGGGTGGGGCGCCAGTATTTTCGACGTTGCCGGATCGAGGGCGATGTCGACTTTATCTTTGGCGGCGCGCGTGCCTACTTTGAGGGGTGCGAGATTCGCTCGCTCAACCGCGATATGGACGTGAACGGCTACGTGACGGCGGCGTCGACGCCCGAAGGCGAGCCGCACGGCTTTGTGTTCCACGGCTGTTCGTTTACAGCTCCGGATGGCGTGGCGCCGGATTCGGTCTACCTGGGTCGTCCTTGGCGCGAATGGGCGCAAACTGTGCTGATCGATTGCTGGCTGGGGCGACATATCAAGCGCGAAGGCTGGTGGGATTGGAATAAGCCGGCGGCACACAACTGCGTGCAGTATGCTGGCGCGATTCTGCATGGGCCGGCGGGTGATACTACCGGCTGGGTGCCGTGGGCGAATGAACTCGATGTGATGGCTGCCGCCGGGTACGCTCGCGAGCAGGTGCTTGCCGGTGGGGATGGCTGGGATCCCGAGGGCGGCGACGGTGATGCGGTTGAGACGGCTGAACTGTCTGCCAACGGCCGCACCGTGCACATCGAGACGTACTGCGAAGACGAACCTGCGCTGCGTGCCCGGCTGAAGCGCGAGGGGCGTTCGGCTGCTTTTACGGGCAAGACTCCTGCAGATTTTGAGGCATGGAAGATTGCGACCAGGACTCGTCTGTACGATGTTTTGGGCCTTTCGCTTATGGACCGCGTCCCGATTGAGATTCGTGAGCTCAGCCGCGTGCGGGTTGCCGGCGGCATCGTGCGCACCCATACGATGTTGCAGGTCGAGCGCGATGTTTGGATGCCGTTCTACCTGCTCGAGCCGCAGTCGCCTAAGCTCGATGCACACGGCCGCAAGTGTTGCTATATCTGCCCGCATGGCCATCAGGGAGCAGGCGCCGCAAGTGTTGCGGGCGTGACGGGCGTGCCGGCGGTCGATGATGCTGTGCGTAAGTTCAATTACGACTACGGTCTGCGTTTGGCGCGTATGGGTTACGTGACCGTCTGCCCCGACGCACGCGGTTGGGGATACCGTCGTGACTGGAAGGGCCAGGGCGATGACGAGAACAGCTTTCTGCGCGGCACGTGCCTAAACCAGGCGCGCATGGCCGAGCCGCTGGGACTTACCGTTGCGGGTCTCAACGCCTGGGATAACATGCGTCTGATCGATTACCTAGAGGCGCGCGGCGACATTGCCATGGACGACCTGGGCTGTTTTGGCTTTTCGGGCGGCGGATACATGACGCTGTATCTGGCGGCGCTCGACCCACGCGTATGTAAGACGTTTGTCTCGGGCTACCTGTACGGTGTCGATGATTCGCTGCTGCACCTCAACGGCAATTGCAGCTGCAACTACACACCCGGACTTTGGCGCTTGCTCGACATGGGCGATATTGCCTCGCTTATTGCGCCGCGCCCGTTGTTAGTGCAGAGCTGCGAAGAAGATCATCTGAACGGTTCGCGCGGGCTGAAAAATGTCGATGAACAGCTCGAGATCGTGCTCGATGCCTACAAGTTGCTGAGTCGCAGAGATGGCCTGCGGCACGAGGTGTGTCCGGGTGAACACCATCTGGGAGTGACACATCTTGTCGAGGATATCGAATGGCTCGATTCGCACGTTGCGAAATGCGACCGTGCATAGCCCCTCGGCATGCTGCAAATAAACGGTACGTACCTGTATGGCCGCCAATGGGCGGATGAGGAGAAGATTATGGAAACGAAGAACTTGAGTGAATCGACCATTTGCTGCTTTGGCGATTCGACCACATGGGGGGATAACGGATGCGGCGCAGGCGGCAACGACATCTCTTGGACTTCGCATCTGGGCGCGTTGCTGGGAGGTGCAGTCGTCGAGAACTTTGGCATCAAGGGTTCGCGTATCGCCATCAAGGCCGACCGCAGCGATTCATTTGTCGAGCGCTTGGACGGCATCGACGATGCGGCCGATGTCTATGTTGTCTTTGGCGGCGTTAACGACTTTAGCCGCAACGTGCCGCTTGGCGAGTTGGGCAGCACCGATGTGCATGAGTTCTATGGTGCGGTCGACTATCTGATCCGAACCATCACGGCGCGCTCACCTCAGGCAAAGCTCGTGTTTATGACGCCATGCAAGACGAGTGGTAAGCACGAGAAGGATATCCCGGCAAGCGACGAGCTCAACCACCTGGGGTTGACGCAGGCCGCCTACGTGCGAGCGATGCTTGAAGTCTGCGACCGCTACTCCGTGCCGGTGATTGACCTGTATGCGCAAAGCGGCATCAGCCCGTTTTTGCCGGAGCACCGCGAGCTCTATATGCCGGACGGTCTGCATTACAGTCCTGCCGGCTATGAGCGCCTGGCGCATCGCATCGCCGCGGGCTTAGCCGCCGTTTGCCGCTAAAAGTCTGCCGTTTGCGGGGAATATAGGGTTAACGTTCACCCTATATTCCCCGTTCGCGTTACACTAGGGGTAACGTTCACCTATCATTAACGTCAGAGGGGACAGCAATGGGTTGCAATCAAATCCTGGACCGTTATATCGAGCAGTTGATCGAAACCTCTACGCCGCAGGCGCCGGCTTGGAATATCGAAAAGATTCGTGCCGGTAAGGAGAACACCTGGAACTATATCGACGGCTGCATGATCAAGGCGCTCATCGAACTGTACGAGATCACGGGCGAGCAGCGCTACCTGACCTTTGCCGACGACTATATCGATTTCTTTGTCCAGGACGACGGCACCATCAAGCATTACAACCCGCAGGAGTACAACCTCGATAACGTCAATGCGGGCAAGACCCTCTACAAGCTCTATGACCTGGTGGGCAAGCCCAAGTATCGCGCCGCCATGGATACCATCTATCGTCAGCTCGAAACCCAGCCGCGTACCAAAGAGGGCGTGTTTTGGCACAAGGCCGTCTACCCCAACCAGATCTGGCTCGACGGCATGTATATGGCGCAGCCGTTCTACATGCAGTATGAGCTGAGCTTCCACAACCGTCGTGCCTGCTCGGACAGCTTCCATATGTTCCAGGTTGTGCATGACCTGATGCGCAACCCCCTCAACGGTCTGTACTATCACGCTTACGACGCGAGTCGCAAACAGTTCTGGTGCGACCCGGTCACCGGCCTTTCGGCTAACTTCTGGCTGCGCGCCGAGGGCTGGTTCGCCATGGCGCTCATCGACACGTGGGAGCTCATGCCGCCTTCGATGTCAGCCGAGAAGGACGAGATCCGCAAGATGTTCCACGATCTGATCGACGCCATGCTGCCGTATCAGGACGAGAAGACCGGCATGTGGCACCAGGTCATCAACCTGCCCAATATCGCCCCTAACTACCTAGAGGAGTCGGGCAGCGCCATCTTTGCCAACGCCATCATGAAGGGCGTGCGTCTGGGCGTGCTGGGCGAGCGTTACTATCAGTACGGCCGTCGCGCCTTCGATGGCATCTGCGAAACCTGCCTGTCCGAGTGTGACGGGCAGCTGGCGCTCGACAACATCTGCCTGGTTGCGGGCTTGGGAAACACCGCGCACCGCGAGGGCACGTTTGATTACTACATGAGCGAGCCCGTGGTCAAAAATGATGCAAAGGGTGTGGCGCCGCTGGTGCTTGCCTATATCGAGACCATGCATCACGACAAGCTGGCCGGTAAGCGCGATCCGCTCGCCCCCTCGGGCGTGTGCTCCATCGAGGACCCGTTTGGCGGATACACCCCGGGCATCAACGCTCATAAGGGATGTGAATAACGTGGGGGCTATTACTCCGGGCGTACGTTTGCACGACCTTCCGCAGGGGACCGTCGAGGAACGCATTCGTATGGCGGGAGAGCTGGGCTTTTCGTGCATTCAACTGCCGAGCAAGGTGCTCTACGCATCGATGGGGATCGATCGAGGCGGCCTGACCCGCGAGCTTGCCGACCATTTGCGTGCGGTGCTCGACGAGGCGGGCGTTTCGGTCGCCGTACTCGGCTGTTATAAGAATCTGGCGACGCCCGATCGACAACAGCTCATGGATAACATTGCCGAGTACGAGGCGTGCTTGAATTTTGCCCAGATGCTCGGCGGATGCCCGGTTGGCACCGAGACCGGTCGTCCCAATGCGCAGAACCGCGTCGCGGACGACCGCATGACCGACGAGGCACTCGATGCGTTTGCAGACGGACTTGCACACGTCTGCGATCGGGCCGAGGCTGTGGGCGGGCAAATACTGATCGAGCCCGGTTGGAACGAGACGGTTAATACGCCGGATCGCTGCCGTGAGGTGCTGGAGCGCGTCTCGAGCCCGTCGCTCGGCGTGATCTACGACCCAGTGTCGCTGCTGCACCCCAGCGTCGTTGACGAAGCGCAGGAAATCACAGCGCGCATGCTCTACTTATGCGGCAGTAAGATCCGCGTGCTGCACGCCAAGGATTTTGAGGTCGTTGATAACGAGGACGAAGCCGGTTGGTGCGACGGTACGGGTTCACGCCTGGTGTGCCACGGCGTGGGCGAGACGGGTCGCTATGACTTTGAGCCCGTGGTGGCCTGGGCTGCCGCCGCCTGCCCTGGGATTCCCTGCGTGGTCGAGAACAGCGTGCCGGCGACGGCGGCTGACTGCCTGGCGACACTCGAGCACATGTCCGCTCGCTGCGGGGCTCCGCATCGCGAGTTATAGCATTGGCTTTTGCCGTGTCGGCAGATTGAGATTACCTGTATGGGGGCGGCGGTGAAGGGTCTTTATCGTCGCCCCATTGGATTGCATTAAAAAGGGGAGTTGCGTGGCTATCCACATTGTCGAAGAGGCGAATCGTTGCCTAGGTTGTAAAAGGGCGTTCTGTCAGGTTAAGGGCTGCCCGGTTCAGACGCCTATTCCGCAGGTCATCGACCTGTTCAAACAGCGTCGTTTAGAAGAAGCGGGCGAGCTGCTGTTCCAGAACAATCCCATGAGCGCGGTCTGCTCCATGGTGTGCAACCATTCGGGCCAGTGCGAGGGTGCTTGCATCCAGGGCCGCAAGGGCACACCTGTGCATTTCTCGAGCATCGAGAACTATATCTCGACAGCGTATTTGGATCGTAAGGAGTGGACGCCCGCGTCGTCGTGCGGCAAACAGGTTGCTGTGGTCGGTTCCGGTCCCGCCGGTATTACCGTGGCCATTAAAATGGCCCAGCTGGGCTGTGCCGTCACGGTATTTGAACAGCGCCCCGAGATCGGCGGGGTGCTGGAATACGGTGTCCCCGAGTTCCGCCTGCCCCGTGCGCTCGTGCAAAAGTATCGCCACGTGATGTGCTCGCTCGGCGTGCGTGTGCGCCCTTCGACCACCATCGGCGGCGCGTTGCACATCGATGACCTGCTGCGCGACGGCTACGATGCGGTCTTTGTTGGTACCGGTACCTGGCGAGCTCGAAAGTTGGGTATTCCCGGCGAGTCGCGCGGCAACGTGCTGTTTGGCATCGATTATCTGGTCGATCCCGCGAGCGTGGCAATCGGGCAGAACGTGGCGGTTATCGGCGCCGGCAATGTGGCCATGGATGTTGCCCGTACGGCCCTGCGCTCGGGCGCTCGCAAGGTCACTGTGTATGCCCGCTCGCGCCATATCTCGGCCATCGACGACGAGGTCGAGCTGACCGAGCTTGACGGTGCCGAAATCGTGTGCGGCAAGGCGATTTGTGCCATCGACGATAACGGTCCGGTGTTTGAGACGGCTATCTTTGACGAGGACAACAACGTGGTGGGCTATGAGGAAGAGCTCGACCATGCGTCTGCCGACACGGTTGTGATTGCGGCCTCGCAGGTGCCCAAGGACAAACTGGTGCTTACGACGGGCGGTCTGGAGACCGACCATCGCGGTCTGCTTTCGGTCGATGAGCACGGCATGACCACCGTGCCGGGCGTCTTTGCCGCCGGCGACGTGGTCAACGGCCCGCTCACCGTGGTCCATGCCGTGGCCGGTGCCAAGCTCGCCGTCGAAGGCATGACATCCTACCTGGGCCTCTAATCCATCCCACCCTTATCAGTTGCGGTGAAATACGGACTGTTTTGGCTGTCAAAGGCCTTATCTACTCCGTATTCCACCGCAACTTTTTGTTGGGCGGGCTAGAGACGCTGCATGCGGTACCCGACACCCATGTGCGTCTGAATCATCTTGGGGTGAGAGGGGTCTGCCTCGATCTTCTTGCGCAGGGTGCGCATGAACACGCGCAGGCTCGCCAGATCGCTGTCCCAGCTCGTGCCCCATATCTCGCGGGTGATGAAGGTGTGGGTGAGCACCTTGTCGACGTTTTTCGCCAGAAGGACGAGCAATTTGTACTCGGTTGGGGTGAGCGAGAGCTCGCGCCCGTCTTTCGTCGCGTATCCTGCGGCGTAGTCGATATGCAGCGGACCGTTGTCGAACGTGCTCGCTTCTGTCGACTCGCTCGACGCCATCGAGGAGCGCCTCAAATTCGCACGGACGCGCGCGAGCAACTCATCCACAGAAAAGGGCTTGGTGAGGTAGTCGTCTGCCCCTGCGTCAAGTGCTGCAATCTTGTCGGAATCTTCGGTGCGCGCCGAAATGACGATAATGGGGACTGCCGACCAGCTTCGGATTTTCGTGATGACCTCGATGCCGTCAATGTCGGGAAGGCCGAGGTCGAGCATGATGAGGCTGGGGCCGTGCGACACCGCATCCATGATGGCGGCCTGGCCGTTGCAAACCTTGCTCACGACATAGCCGTGGAGGTCAAGCGCGGTCGAAACGAGGTTTTGAACGGTCAGGTCATCTTCGACCAGGAGGATGCGTGGCTTAGCGGCATTATTCATGAATCTCGATCTCCTCGGCGGGCAGGGTAAAACGGAAGACGGCCCCATGGGGGTGGTTGTCGCGAACTTCGATGACGCCGCCATGCGCCTCCACGATGGAGCGGCAGAGCGACAGCCCAAGGCCGATGCTTCGACGCGAATCCACGGGCCGCGTATTGCTTGAGGTGAAGAAGCGCTCAAAGATATGAGGCTTGTCGCAGTCTGCTACACCCGGCCCATCGTCTGCGACGTCCACCACGATGAACTCACCCTCGCGACGTGCGCTGATGGTGACAGTCGAGTCCTCGGGCGTGTATTTGAAGGCGTTCATGATGAGATTCGTAAGCACCTGCATGATGAGATGGACGTCGATGCGTACCAGCAGGATGTCGTCAGTGTGCTCGATGGTGACGGCACGTCCATGCGATGCTTGGGCGACATGGCTGAGGGCGGCCTCGATGACCTCGTCGATGAGCTCGGATGTTAAGTTGAGGCGAATGGTGCCGTCCTCGACGCGTGTGATGGCGAGGAGGTTTTCCACGGTATCGATAAGCCAGAGGGAGTCGTCGTAGATGGCATCGGCAAGATCGCAGCGTTGTTCGAGGCTGAGCTTCTCGTCGCTCTTCCGAAGGATTGCCGCAGATCCGGATATAGCCGTGAGGGGTGTCCTCAAATCGTGGCCGATGGAGCGCAAAAGGTTGGCGCGCAGCTGCTCGTTTTTCGCCAAGACCGCAGCCTCTTCGCGCTCTTGCGCCGCCCGGTCGCTTTCGAGCGCCAAGGCGCATTCACCTACGATAGATAGGACGATCGAATGCTCGAAGGCTTCGATCTCGCGCCCCTCCAGGGCGATGCCGATGACACCGAATACCTTGTCGCCGGTGCGAACCGCGAGGTAGAGACAGCGCGCCTCAGGCAGGGTCCGCGTGCTTGCGCCCGCGCGCTTGTTGTTGGTGTAGGTCCAGGTTGCAACGGCGCGCTCGTAGTCGGTGAGCAGCGACGCGGATCGGTTTTCGGTGCCAGCGGACTCATAGAGCGCCTTGCCGAGCGTGCCGTGTTCGGCGGGGTAGAAGACCACGTCGAGTTTTAGCAGTTTGACGAGTTGGTTCATGGCGACGCGGGCGCACTCCTCCGCGCTATGGGCTTGCTGCAAGAGCTGGTTCGTTTCGAGGAGTACGCGCGTTTTGAATGCGTTCTCGGCGGATGTACGGGCGTTGTCGGCGATGCGCGCAGTTAACTCGCCGGCGACCATAGCGGTGGCGAACATGATGCCGAACGTGACCAGATAGCTTCGGTCGTAGCTGGCGAGCGAAAACAGAGGCGTGACGAAGCAGAAGTTGTAAAGCACTACAGAGAGCACGCTCGATACGATCGTGCAGATACGCCCCGTCGTGGTGACGGCGGTCAGCAGGGCCGTGAAGATATAGAGGGATATGATGCTGGAATCGGCAAATCCCAGATGGCGGAAAGCCGTGCCGATCGCCGTGGCGGCAAGAGAGAGAGCCAGCGTGCGAAGCACGTTTCGGCTGCTGGGCGGCTGCAGGGCGAGCGCATGGCGGCGTCCTTTGGGTCGGGAGGGCGGAGTCGACTGTTCTGGAATGATGTAAATGTCGAGGTTCGGGGCGAATGTTATGAGCTGTTCTACGAGAGATTTGCGGCCGAAGAGGGCCTGACGGACGCTGCTGCGCTCGCCCGTGCGCCCCATGACGATCTTCGAAATACCCGACAGGCGCGCGAACTCGGAGATCTGAAACGCGATGTCGTCGCCATAGACGGTTTCCATATGTGCTCCGAGCTGCTCGGCTAGGGCGATATTGGCTGCAAGCTTGGCGCGCTCATCATCGCTCATGGCTTGCGTGCGCGGGCTCTCTACGAACAGGGCGACGAGCTCGCTGCGAAACGCTTTCGCCATGCGTGCGGCGGCACGGACGATGCGGGGATTGGTCGGCGCCGGGGAGACACAGACTAAGATACGCTCCCTGGTGTAGTAGTCACGGTTTCCCAGCACGCGTGCGGCATCTGTGAGGTGGCCGGTGCGATCGGCGCAGCGGCGCAGCGCGATTTCTCGGAGTGCGGTGAGGTTCTCGACGGTAAAAAAATGCTGTTGCGCTCGGTCGGCTTGTGCGGGACGGTAGACGAGGCCGGCGCGAAGGCGCTCAAGTAGGTCTTCGGGCTCTATGTCGACGAGCTCGACCTGGTCGGCATCATCGAAGATACGGTCGGGGATTCGTTCGCTCACGACAACGCCGGTGATGGATGCAACCATGTCGTTTAGGCTCTCGATGTGCTGAACGTTCACGGTCGTATAGACGTCGATTCCCGCATGTAGAAGTTCCTCGACGTCTTGATAGCGTTTGTCGTGGCGAGACCCCGGCGCATTCGTATGGGCAAGCTCGTCGACAAGGATGAGCTGAGGGGCGCGTTCGATAGCCGTATCTAGATCGAACTCGCTGAGCGCAATGCCGTTGTGCTCGATGAGTTTACAGGGCACGTTCTCAAGCCCTTGTGCAAGATGGGCAGTTGCCGGACGTTCGTGCGGCTCGATGTATCCCGCGACGACGTCGACACCTCGCCGCTTGGCGGCGTGGGCGGCTTGAAGCATCGCATAGGTTTTGCCTGCGCCAGCAGCGTAGCCAAAGAAAATCTTGAGGTGTCCCCGGCTGGTTCGAGCGTCATCGGCGGCCTCGTCTTTCTCAATTGCCTTGAGGATGAGGTCTGGGTTGACGCGAGTGTCCGATGCGTCGCGCTGCATAGCGTAGCCTTTCTGAAACGTTGTCCATGCGTGCATACGCGGTGAGGACGCCACTGTATGCTCGCGAGGTCGAGTATAGGCGCACTGCAGCCGCAATAGTGCTTTCTACCTGCATCTTTACGGCATCTTAAGGACGTGAGCCCCGGCCCTCACGCCTCTTTAATCCCTAGAAGCGTTTACTGTCCCCAGACGCTTGCGAGAGCAGGCGTCCGAGACATCGGACCGCGCGTGAAAGGGGCGGTAAATGGACATCCTCATTCCCATCATCGGAGTCGTCTGCATTGGACTCCTTATCTATTACATCTACATTCTGATGAGGAGTGATTCGTAAACTATGGACGCTGCGATTCAGTACATCTTGTACTTTGCCGTGCTCGTCGTCCTGGCCGTTCCGCTCGGTCGGTTCATGGCCCATATCATGGATGGTGAGCATACGTTCCTGTCGCCTGTGATTGCTCCTGTGGAGCGTGGCGTCTATCGTCTGCTTCGCATCGACGCGGCAGAGCAGATGGGGTGTAGGCGCTATCTGGCGAGCGTGCTGGTCTTTTCGGGGATCGGCCTCGTGGCTCTTGTGGCACTCCAGGCGTTTCAGTCCTTCTTGCCAGGCAATCCCCAGCACCTGCCGGGTGTGTCATGGGACCTGTCGTTCAATACGGCTGCTTCCTTCATAACCAACACCAACTGGCAGTCCTACTCCGGTGAGACCACCCTGTCCTACCTTGTGCAGTTCATGGGTCTCACCGTGCAGAACTTCGTTTCCGCCGGCACCGGTATCGCGGTCATGTTCGCGCTGATCCGCGGCTTCCGTCAGGTCAAGGAGCAGGGTCTGGGTTCCTTCTGGGTCGACCTCACCCGCACCGTCCTGTATGTGCTCATCCCGCTGAACCTCGTGTTCGGCATCTGCCTGGCTGCCGGTGGCGTCATCTCCAACTTCCAGCCGGCTCAGAAGGCTGAGCTCGTAGAGCCCGTCGCTGTCCAGCCTAATGCAGACGGCGGCTGGAGCGTCATCGACGGCGCCGAGATCGAGGGCGACACGGTCAAGGTCGACGGCAAGGTTGTCGAGGGCGCGCGCGTGGTCACCGAGCAGTTCCTGCCCCAGGGTCCCGCGGCTCCTCAGGTCGCCATCAAGCAGTCCGGCACCAACGGCGGAGGCTTCTTCGGAGTGAACTCCGCTCATCCGTATGAGAACCCCAGTGCCTTCACCAACATCATCGAGATGACCAGCCTGCTGCTGATCCCGGCCGCCTGTTGCTTCACCTTCGGTATCGGCGTCAAAAACACCAAGCAGGGCAAGGCCATCTTTGCCGCCATGTTCATCCTGCTGGTGATCTTCGCCGGCATCATCGCCCTCAACGAGCATGCGGGCACCCCGCAGCTGGCAGATGGCGGCGCGGTCAACATCGAGATGACCGATGGCCAGGCTGGCGGCAACATGGAGGGCAAGGAGAGCCGCTTCGGTATCGCCTCCTCTTCCACCTGGTCCGCTTTCACGACGGCTGCTTCCAACGGCTCGGTTAACTCCATGCACGACTCCTACACCCCGCTGGGCGGTTTTGTCCAGATGCTCCAGATGGCTCTGGGCGAGGTCGTCTTCGGCGGCGTGGGCTGCGGCCTGTACGGCATGATCGGCTTCGCCATCCTCACAGTGTTCATCGCCGGCCTCATGGTCGGACGCACGCCTGAGTTCCTGGGCAAGAAGATCGAGCCGGGCGAGATGCGCTGGGCAGTTGTCCTGTGCCTGGCAACTCCGTTTGCCATTCTGGTGTGTTCGGCCATCGCCTGCATGGTGCCCGGTCTTGCCGACCAGCTCAACAATGGTGGCGCGCACGGCTTCTCCGAGGTGCTGTATGCCTTCACCTCATGCGGCGGCAACAACGGCTCGGCGTTTGCAGGCATGAACTGCAACATTCCCTGGATCAACGTCATGCTCGGCCTCGAGATGCTGTTCGCCCGCTTCATGCCCATCATCGGTACGCTGGCTATCGCCGGCTCGCTGGCCAAGAAAGGTAAGGTCGCCGAGAGCGCCGGTACCCTGTCTACCACCAACGGCATGTTCGTATTCCTGCTCGTGTTCATCGTTCTGCTGATCGGTGCCCTGAGCTTCTTCCCGGCCCTGGCGCTTGGCCCCGTTGCCGAGTTCTTCCAGATGATTGCGTAAAGGAGGGCGCAGATTTATGGCTATGCAAAAAGACATGATGGGCCGCGCGGTCCGCGACTCGTTTGCCAAGTTGGATCCTCGCGTCCAGATTCAAAACCCGGTCATGTTCCTGGTGTGGCTTTCCGCCGGCATGACCTCCGTCCTGGCCGTCGCTTCCATCTTCGGTGTGCAGGACGCGGGTGTGCCCACCTACTATGTGGTCGCCATCGCGGTCATCCTGTGGCTCACAGACCTGTTCTCGAACTTCGCCGAGGCGCTTGCCGAGGGCCGCGGTAAGGCTCAGGCCGATTCCCTGCGTGCGGCCAAGAAGGATGTCGAGGCCCATCGCATCGAGTCCGTTGAGGACAAGGAGCACTTCACCGTCGTTCCCGGCACCGAGCTTACGCGCGGCGACCTGGTGATCGTACGCGCCGGCGAGCAGATTCCCGGCGATGGCGACGTCATCGAGGGCGCTGCCTCCGTTGACGAGTCCGCCATCACCGGCGAGTCCGCCCCCGTGGTCCGCGAGGCCGGCGGCGACCGCTCTGCCGTTACCGGCGGTACCACGGTGCTATCCGACTGGATCATCGTCAAGATCTCCAGCGAACCCGGCCAGAGCTTCCTGGACAAGATGATCGCGATGGTCGAGGGTGCCGCGCGCAAGAAGACCCCCAACGAGGTCGCGCTCGAGATCTTTCTGGTTGCTCTGTCCGTCATCTTCATCCTCGTGACGCTCGCACTGTACTGCTACTCGAGTTTCTCTGCAGGGCTCAACGGTATGGCGAACCCCACCGCTGTGACCACGCTCGTTGCCTTGCTCGTCTGTCTGGCGCCCACCACCATTGGTGCGCTGCTGTCCGCCATTGGCATCGCCGGCATGAGGCGACTGAACGAGGCCAACGTACTGGCCATGTCCGGCCGCGCCATCGAGGCCGCCGGCGACGTCGACATCCTCATGCTCGATAAGACCGGTACCATCACCTTGGGCAACCGCCAGGCCGCTGAGTTCATTCCGGTCGACGGCGTCGATCCCGCGGAGCTGGCCGATGCCGCGCAGCTGTCCTCTCTGGCGGATGAGACCCCTGAGGGCCGCTCCATCGTCGTGCTCGCCAAGGAGCAGTTTGGGCTGCGCGGCCGCACACTCGAGGATAAGGGCATGGAGTTCATCCCCTTCACCGCGGCGACCCGCATGTCCGGTGTGAACTACGCCGACAGCGAGATTCGCAAGGGTGCGGCCGATTCCGTTCGCGCTTATGTGGAGGCTGCCGGAGGAGTGTTCTCGAAGGAGTGCGACGAGGCCGTCGAACGCATTGCGAAGGTGGGCGGCACCCCGTTGGTCGTGGCAAAGGACCGATGTGTGCTGGGTGTCGTCTACCTTAAGGACATCATCAAGTCCGGCGTGAAGGAAAAGTTCGCCGATCTGCGCCGCATGGGTATCAAGACCATAATGGTGACGGGCGATAATCCGCTGACGGCCGCCGCCATCGCCGCCGAGGCCGGTGTGGATGACTTCCTGGCCGAAGCGACGCCCGAGGGCAAGCTCGATAAGATCCGCGCGTTCCAGCATGAGGGCCATCTGGTCGCGATGACCGGCGACGGCACCAACGACGCGCCGGCACTGGCGCAGGCAGATGTCGCCGTGGCCATGAACACGGGAACCCAGGCTGCCAAGGAGGCCGGCAACATGGTCGACCTCGACTCCAGCCCCACCAAGCTCATCGATATCGTGCGTATCGGCAAGCAACTGCTCATGACCCGCGGCTCGCTCACGACCTTCTCGGTCGCCAACGACGTCGCCAAGTATTTCGCCATCATCCCGGCGCTATTCTCGCCGATCTACCCCGGGTTGGACGCCCTCAACATCCTGGGGCTCACCAGCCCGTTGACTGCCGTGCTGTCCGCCATTATCTACAACGCGCTGGTCATCGTCGCGCTGATTCCTGCCGCCCTGAAAGGCGTGAAGTACCGCGAGCTTTCGTCCGGCCAGCTGCTGACCCACAACCTGCTGGTGTGGGGTCTGGGCGGTATCGTGGCGCCGTTCGTATTCATCAAGATTATCGACATGCTGCTGGCCTTGTTCGGCATTGGCATGATGTAGACGGAGGTATGTATGTTCAAAGGTATCGCATCGCGCGCACTCGGCGTGTTCGCGCTGTTTACCATCGTCTGCGGCCTGGGATACACGCTTGTGGTGACCGGCGTCGCGCAGCTTGCGTTTCCGTACCAGGCGAACGGATCGCTTATTATGGTCGACGACAAGGTTGTGGGTTCCGAGCTCATCGGCCAGAACTTCGATGACGAAGCCCACATGTGGGGTCGTATCCAGAACGTGTCAATTGTCGAAGGCGAAGACGGCGAGCTCATGGCGTATGGTGCCCCGTCCAACCTGTCCCCGGCGAGTGAGGAGTATCGGCAGCTTGTGGACGCGCGCGTGAAGAAGATCCGCGCCGCCAACCCCGATGCCGATATGGACGCTGTGCCCGTCGACCTGGTGACGTGCTCGGGGTCCGGCCTCGACCCGGAGATCTCTCCGGATGCCGCCGAGTATCAGGTCCCGCGCCTTGCCAAGGCCACGGGCAAAAGTGAGGACGAGGTGCGCGACATCATCGCCGCGTGCACCAAGGGCCGTTTCCTCGGCGTGTTCGGCGAGCCCACGGTCAACGTGCTCAAGGTGAACCTTATGCTGGACGGCGCGCTGTAGGTGAGGGAGTGGCGGATGAGGGCATGACTGGCTATCTGAGCTCTCAATTCCATCCCACCCATCAGTTGCGGTGAAATACGGACTGTTTTGGCTGTCAAAAGCCTCGATTGCTCCGTATTCCACCGCAACTTTTTTGTGAGGGTCGGGATTGAAGGTGGGGAGTGCGAGCGAGTGCGAACGCGGCGGGTACTGATACGATAGGTACGTCTGCAAGTGCCGCCGAGCGGCTTAAACGAAAGGAAGCCTGTATGGAGTCCTCCGCCTATCCGATGCTCTTTAGCCCGATCAAGGTCGGTACGACCGAGGTCAAGAACCGCGTCTTTATGCCGCCGGTGTCTACCAACCTTGCCGATCATGGCTATGTGACCGACGATTTGGTCGATCATTACCGTGCCCGCGCCAAGGGTGGCGTTGGCCTGATCATCACCGAGGTTGTGACGGTCGAGCCCACCTATACCTATCTGCCGGGCGACATGTGCTGCTACGACGACACGTTCATCCCCGGCTGGGAAAAGCTCGCCGCCGCCGTGCATGAGTACGGCTGCAAGATTATGCCGCAGCTCTTCCACCCTGCCTACATGGCCTTTAACGTTCCGGGCACGCCGCGCCTGATCGCTCCGTCCTTCGTGGGCCCGTCTTACGCCCGCGAGGCACCGCGCCCCATCACGGTCGACGAGATCCACGAGCTCACGCATCAGTTTGGCGACGCTGCCGTGCGTATGCAGAAGGCCGGTGTCGATGGCGTCGAGGTTCATGCGGCGCACGCCCATGGCATGCTCGGCGGCTTTTTGACCCCGCTCTATAACAAACGCACCGACGAGTATGGTGGCTCGCTCGACGCCCGCATGCGCTTCTTGCTCGAGGTCATCGCCGAGATTCGCGAGCGCTGCGGCAAGGACTTCATCATCGACGTCCGTATCTCGGGCGATGAGTACACCGATGGCGGCCTGACCCTCAACGACATGATCTACGTCTCGCGTCGCCTGGAGAAGGCCGGCGTCGACATGATCCACGTGTCGGGCGGCACCACCATCAAGCGCGGCTCCGCGATTCCCGCCGCCGGTACTCAGCAGGCCTCGCATGCTGCCTGTTCGCGCGAGATCAAGAAGCATGTGAACATTCCCGTTGCCACCGTCGGCCGTATCAATGAGGCATGGATTGCCGAGGAGCTGATCGAGGACGGCGCTGCCGACATCTGCATGATGGGCCGCGCCAATCTGTGCGATGCCGAGTTCTGCAACAAGGCGGCTGCCGGCAACGCCGACGAGATCCGTCCCTGCATCGGTTGCCTGCGCTGCCTGAACGGCATTATGTTCGGCAAGCGCATCTCCTGCACTGTCAACCCGGACGTGGAGCGCGACGAGGCCGGCTACGAGCCTGCCGCCGAGGCCAAGAACGTGCTCGTTGTGGGCGCCGGTCCTGCGGGCATGGAGGCGGCGTTCATTGCCGCCAAGCGCGGCCACAACGTGGTGCTCGTGGACAAGCAGGACGAACCGGGCGGCGAGATGCGTATCGCAGCCGTTCCGCCGGCAAAGCAGGAACTCACCCGTGTGATCAAGTATCAGTATCGCCGTCTTGCTGAGGCGGGCGTGAAGTGCGTATTTGGCACCGAGCTTACTGCCGAGGACATTCAGCGCGACTACGCCGGCTACGAGGTCGTCCTGGCCTATGGCGCCGAGCCCATCGCTCCGGCCTTCATGCAGGGCTTTAAGCAGGTTATGACGGCCGACGACCTGCTGGGTGGCAAGGCTTTCCCGGGTAAGAAGATCGTCATCGTGGGCGGCGGTACCGTTGGCTGCGAGACGGCCGATTACCTGGCCCCGTTGGTCAACGACCTGTCGCCGGCCAACCGCGATGTCACCGTCATCGAGATGACCAAGACGCTCGCCGCCAACGAGGGCGGTGCCGGTCGCGCGGTGCTCATCACGCGCATGCTCTCCAAGGGCGTCCACGTGCTGACCGAGGCCAAGGTGACCGAGATCACCGAGGACACTATCAGCTACGAGAAGGACGGCGAGGTCCACACCATCGCCGATGCCGATACGCTGGTGCTTGCCATGGGCTATCGTCCCAATACCAAGTTGGCCGACGACCTTGCCGCTGCCGGTGTTGCCACCCACGTGCTGGGCGATGCCAACAAGTGCGGCAACATTCGCGACGCCATCGGCGATGGCTACAAGGTTGCCTGCGAGCTCTAGCCAACCCCTTGGTGCATGGGGGACCTGTCTCCGCGGCGTCAGTCGGTAAATAGCAAAAAGCGACGGCCGTCCCGTACGTGGGACGGCCGTCGCTTGCGTTAGTTGCAATAAGTCGTGCGATTAGAGCCCCAGGAGCTCCTTAACCTTGGCGATGATGGTCTCGTCGGTGGCGTTGGCAAAGAAGTACTCCTGGAAGTGCTCGCCGGCAAGTGCGCCCTTCACCAGGTCCTGATCGATCTCGCCCAGGACGTCGACGAGCGGACGCATGGTCACAGCGCGCACGCCGTCGAGGATCTTCTTGTTACGCTGCTCGGGCTCAACACGCTCGGCGGGGTAGCCGTTGCCCGAACCAAAGCCAAAGAGCTTCTCGAAGGTGTACTCAAGGTTGAGCTCCTGGCCCCAGCCGTTCTTAAGAGCGAAGGGCATGGCAACGGCGTTGCCGTCGTTGACCTGGGCAAAGGTGTAGGCGTCGAGCGGGTCGGCAACGTGGCCGCACAGCACGCCGGGGAAGGAGTTGCAGGCGAGCATGGCGCCCTCGCCGGTGCCGCAGCCGGTCACGACGTAGTCGGCAGCACCGGAGTTCAGCAGCACGGCGGCAAGGATGCCGTTCTGCACGTAGGTGAGGGGCTTGGAGTCGGCGTCGGCATACATACCATAGTTAAAGACGGTGTGCCCCATGGGCTCGACAACCTTCTTAAGGGCAGCCTCGATCATGGGGTTCTTGGAGTTCTGAGAGTTCTCATTGATCAGAGCGATTTTCATTGCGAATTACCTTTCTATTTCTAACTTGCGGTGAAATACGGACTGTTTTGCCTGATAGAAGCCAAAACCAATCCTTATCTCACCGCAACTCAAATGAAAAACGAGTGGATGAAACCTGATATGGGCAGTTGCGGCGACGCTTATTGAGGCTGCTTTCCAATGTATGCGAGGATTCCACCGTCGACATAGAGGATGTGGCCGTTGACGAAGTTCGATGCATCGGAAGCCAAGAACACGGCGGGGCCCTTCAGGTCCTCGGGCGTGCCCCAACGGGCTGCTGGCGTCTTGGCAATGATGAACTGGTCAAACGGGTGGCGGCTGCCGTCGGGCTGCGTCTCGCGCAGCGGTGCGGTCTGCGGCGTGGCGATGTAGCCGGGTCCAATGCCGTTGCACTGGATATTGGCCTCGCCAAACTCCGAGCAGATGTTCTTGGTGAGCATCTTGAGTCCGCCCTTGGCCGCGGCATAGCCGGCGATGGTCTCGCGGCCCAGCTCGCTCATCATCGAGCAGATGTTGATGATCTTGCCGTGGCCCTTGGCGATCATGCCGGGCAGGCAGGCCTTGGACACGATAAACGGTGCGTTGAGGTCAATATCGACGACGCGGCGGAAGTCCTCGGCGCTCATGTCGAGCATCGGGGTGCGCTGGATAACGCCGGCGTTGTTGACCAGGATGTCGGGCGTGGTGCCAAAGTCGGCCTCGATCTTGGCGATGAGCTCGGCAACGACGGCCTCGTCGGTGACGTCTGCCACGTAACCATGAGCCTCAAAGCCCAGCTCGCGGTAGTGCTTCTCGGCCTCGGCTACCTTGTCGGCGTGACGTGCGTTAAAGGCGATCTTGGCGCCAGCCTCTCCGAGCGCCTCGGCGATAGCCATGCCAATGCCATAGGTGGCGCCGGTTACCAGTGCGACCTTGCCGTCCAGACGGAAGCTGTCCATAAGATCAGACATAGCGATCCTTTCAAAAGAAACGTTCATCTATATAAGTCTTGCTTTTCATACAAGGTCAGTATAGGAGAAGAGGATGATTTAAAAATCAGATTCTCCTAAAATCAGGTGAACGTTCACTTTTAAAAGGTAAACGGTGATTTCGCCCTTGCCGCGCGGACGTTTATTCGCTCTGTTCCTGCGTGCCCTCTGCGATCATGTTACGGTTATACACCAGGTGCAGATACATCGCGTCGTGCGCGGCGGTGGGATTGCGCGAGGCGATGGCGTCGGCCACATCGCGGTGCGTGCGGATAGTTTCCTCGACGAGCTTTTTTCCGGTCACGTCGATAAAGAGGGGGACGGATGCCTTGAGCACGCCCATCAGGCGGGGAACGACGAGGTTTCCGGAGCTCTCGGCAATGGCATTGTGGAACGCGGTGTCGGCGGCGGAGTAATCCTCACCGGCCTCGGCCAGGCGCTCGGATTCGTCGCAGAGCTCTTTGATACAGACGACCTGGTCGTTGGTTGCGTGCTCGGCCGCCATGCATGCCATCTGCGGCGGCGCCACGGCCCTCTCGCACGTCAACGATGCCGGTTTTTGGATGTGCTCCTCGTTCCTGGAGATTGACGAGAAGACCACCCTCAAGTCCTGGACCGTTATGGAGACGCTCATCGGCCTTTCGGGTCTTGCCTGCGCCCTGGTGATTTCGTTCTTCGCCTAGTTCGCGTAGCTAAGCATCTTTTGCCGAGCGCATCGCTCGGTGCCCATTTACACCTGATTCATTAACCAACGATTGGTACAACCGTTCAAATCAAAAGAGGAGAGCATCATGGACGAGAAGACCAAGGCACAGATTCAGCAGGAGGCAGCCGACCTGGTTGCCAAGCTGCAGCCGCGTTCCGGCAAGTTTCGCACCATCAGCCCCGAGATGGACCCGCTGCGCCTGGGCTCTGGCTGGTCTATCGAGGATCTGGACAAGCCGCAGGTCATTATCGAGTCGACGTTCGGCGACTCGCACCCGGGTTCTGCCGGCCTGTTTGAGCTGGTCGAGGAGGTCCGTGCTGGCGTTGCCGAGGCTGGCGGTCACGGTGCTCGTTACTTCTGCACCGATATCTGCGACGGTGAGGCCCAGGGACACGACGGCATCAACTACTCGCTGCCCAGCCGCGACATGATCGCCAACATGATCGAGATCCACGCCAAGGCCACCCCGTTCGACGCCGGCGTCTTTGTCGCCAGCTGCGATAAGGGCCTGCCTGCGAACCTCATGGCCATGGGCCGCATCAACATCCCCTCCATCGTCGTTACCGGCGGCGTCATGGATGCCGGTCCCGATCTGCTGACCCTGGAGCAGCTCGGCGCGATTTCTGCCCGCTACGAGCGCGGCGAGATCTCCCGCGAGGAGCTTGAGTTTGCCAAGCACAACGCATGCCCCAGCTGCGGCGCCTGCTCCTTTATGGGCACCGCCTCGACCATGCAGGTTACCGCCGAGGCCCTGGGCCTTATGCTTCCCGGTACCGCCCTGCTGCCCGCAACCAGCTCCGATCTGCGTGAGTTTGCGCGCGAGGCTGGCCGTCAGTCCGTGTGGCTCTCCGAGCACAACCTGTGCCCCCGCGACATCGTGACCAAGGAGTCCTTCGAGAACCTCATCATGGTCCACGGCGCCATCTCCGGTTCCACCAACTCGCTGCTGCACATTCCCGCGATCGCCCGCGAGTTTGGCATCGAGATGTCCGCCGACGATTTCGATCGCCTGCACCGTGGCGCCCACTACCTGCTCAACGTTCGCCCCGCAGGCGAGTGGCCGGCGCAGTTCTTCTACTATGCGGGCGGCGTGCCGCGCATTATGGAGGAGATCAAGTCGATGCTCCACCTCGACGTTATGACCGTCACCGGCAAGACTCTTGGCGAGAACCTCGAGGACCTCAAGAACAACGGTTACTACGAAAAGTGCGGTCGTTACCTTGAGAAGTGGAATCTCAAGCGCGAGGACATCATCCGTCCGTTTGACCAGGCCTTCGGCACCGACGGTTCCATCGCCATCCTTCACGGCAACCTTGCCCCCGAGGGTGCCGTCGTCAAGCACACCGTCGTTCCGCGTGAGATGTTCCAGGCTACGCTCAAGGCCCGTCCGTTCGACTGCGAGGAGGACGCCATTCACGCCGTCCTGACGCATGAGGTTAAGCCCGGCGATGCCGTTATCATTCGCTATGAGGGTCCCAAGGGTTCCGGAATGCCCGAGATGTTCTACACCACTGAGGCTATCGCCAGCGATCCCGAGCTGGGTGCGAGCATTGCCCTGATCACCGATGGCCGCTTCTCCGGCGCCTCCAAGGGCCCGGCTATCGGTCACGTTTCGCCCGAGGCTGCCGTGGGCGGCCCGATTGCCCTGATCGAGGAAGGCGACCTGATCCAGATCAACATCCCCGAGCGCTCGCTGTCCATCGTGGGCATCGCCGGCAAGGAGATGGAGCCGGCCGAGGTCGACGCCGTCCTGGCCGAGCGTCGCGCCGCCTGGAAGCCTAAGGCTAATCGTTACACCTCCGGCACGCTCAAGTTCTTTATCGAGCATGCAGTTTCCGCCATCCAGGGTGGCTACATGGAGTAGCGCCCGGGCGCATCAAATTTCCCCTCTCATAGATGCGTGGCACGAAAAGCTCCGAGCTCACACGAGTTCGGGGCCTTTTTCGTCTGGATTGGGGACGCATAGCCGGACGAAAGCGTGTTGTGTTTGGCGTAAAACCATACGAAAGTGCAATTTGCGTCTTATTTCCGAACGTAAAACAGACGAAAACCGTTTACGTCTGCTTTAAATCCGTACGAAAACGGTTTTCGTCTTGCAGGGCAGTTGCCGTTTCTACAGTTCAACTTCCAGTTCGGCTTTGTGTTCGCAGAGGTAGTCGCGCATGTAGGGGATGGCAAATGAGACCTTGCCGTACGAAGGAGCCTCGATAATCGATTCTCTTAACAGGCGGCTGCGGACGGAGCTCACCTGTTGAGGCGTTTTGTTTAGGGCATCGGCAACCATGCTGGTCGAGCTCGTCTGCCCCAAAGACGCCATGCTCAGCAGATAAGCGATGCACGTGGGCGGAATGCGCTGCAGCGCGGGCTCAATCACCATGGCGCAGAAGCGTTCGCGTGCCGTTGCAATGCCGCGCTCGGCTTCTTCTTCTCCAATAATCGCTGTATGTGCGCGTCTCGCCAACTGCCATGCGTAGTATCCAACGAGTTGGATCATGAAAGGATAGCCTTGCGTTGCCTCGGCAAGTTGGCCGGCAATACCTGGCTGCAACTCCATGCCAGACGCTTCAATGGTTTCCTCGAGGGAGTACGACACTTCGGTTACTGCCACAGCCTTCAGGTCAAAGGGGAGGGCACGGCGCAAAAACGTAAGTGTCTTTCCGTTGATGATGCTTTCAATCATCGAAGGCAGCCCAGCAAAAACAAAGGCGATATCAAGGTCTTCGCCGATAACCTGCTGAATCGCAATGGAGAGCGTTCGGACCTCATCGAGCTCTGCGTCTTGAACCTCGTCGAGAGTGATGAGCAGGCCATTTCCATTCTTGGTTATTGTCTGTCTCATGGCGTCGCGTAGCGATGGGCCGATTCGCTCAATATCTATGCTGCCGATGGATATGCCAGCTACGGTGGGCTCAAATCTGGCGTGCTTGGCCTGGAATTTGGGCTGCAGCTGTTCGAGAATGCGCTGGCAAAGTCCCTCGGTTGCGACCTCTTTTATGACCGTCCAGCCACGGCTTTGCGCCAAACGTGAGCACTCGTCAAGGAGGACCGTCTTGCCCGTTCCACGGACGCCGGCTATGCGCATTAGGCGCCCAGGGGCACCAGGCCCGTTGGTGAGGCCCTCATTGAATTCTTCGAGCACATCTTCGCGGCCGATAATCGTGGGAGGTGTTTTACCTGCTGTGGGCTTAAAAGGGTTTGTTTGCATGTGAGCCACCTTTGCTCAAGATATAGCAAGATATAGCAAAGTATAGCAAGATATAGCAAAGTATAGTGAGATATAGCAACGTATAGCGCTGTTTGCGGGTTCTTACGGTGGTGCTATTTCCCGAATGCCGCGCGCACAAAGCGCTGGGCGAACAGCTTGTTGGCAACTCACGAGGGCTCGGGGTGCCAATTTGGGGTGCAGTAGTGCTGCGCCACGAAAAGGGCCTATCTACTACGTTTAAGCCGCAGGGGTCAACCATAGTCGGCTTTTTCGAAAATCGACAAGCTGTCTGCCTGCGGTTTTGTTTTCACGGTTTTCGGTATGGCCGAGGCTATCCGTGTTAACGTAGTAGATGGGCCACTTTTGTGGCAAGGGGGCCGATCTGCGGGCCAGGGTAGCTAAAAGAGCCCCGTCCCAAAAAGACTGATTGGGAGCTGGGGCGTGTCGATGCGATAGTATTGCATGGTGGTATTCGACTAACCGAGGGTTTATCCGAGGGCTTTATGGAACAACGCCAGCATAATCAGAGCCTGCAAGACCAGGCATACAACGCATTGCGCTCCAAGATTATCTATGCCGAGCTCAAGCCCGGCACGCGCCTTTCGGCGATTGGTCTGGAAAAGGAGACGGGAATCGGGCGCACGCCCATTCGCGAGTCCTTTGTGCGCCTGCGTGAGCAGGAGCTGGTGGAAACGCGTCCCAAAAGCGGCACCTACGTCTCAAAAATCAGCATGGAGCATGCCGAGAACGCTTGCTTTTTGCGCGAGAAACTCGAGAGAAGCGTGCTCATTAAATGTTGCTCGGCCGCCACGCCCGAGCAAAAACATCGGCTCGAGCAGATTCTTGCCGAGTCCGAGTCGCTCGATCATCGTGAAACGCGTCGCTTTTTCGATCTGGACAACCTGTTCCATGAGACATGTTTTGAGATTGCCGGCCGCCACATGTTGTGGGATTGGATGAAGAGCGTCAATACGCATTTTGAGCGATACAACTGGTTGCGTATGGTGTCGCAGGATCTGGACTGGGAGCCGATCCGTGGGCAGCATCGCCGGATTCTCGAGGCCATTAAGAAGGGCGATACCGACACGGCGAGCTATCTGGCAGAGACGCATTTGCATCTAATGCCCGAGGAGCAGGGTCCGGTTATTGCCTTGCATCCCGACTACTTTGAGCTGTCCAAAGACTCGGCCATCTAACTCGCCCCCTACATTAGTTGCGGTGAAATAGGGATTGTTTTGCGGCTCTGATGGTGTAAGCAGTCCATATCTCACCGCAACTGCCGGGGCATTATCGGGGTATGAAAAAGCTGCGGCGCCGCTTGGAGGAAAAGACCGGAAGCAAGGGTCCATTCCTTCAGACGGCGCCGCAGCTGTTTTGGTGGCTCGGCTTTTGTCGATGTGGCTCAACTGGGCGCGGTCGCCAACCGAGCAGGAAAAGCGGCTCGGGGGCGTGTCGCTTCCGTCACGTTCTATCAGCATACAAGACGGTTTCGGTTCTTGTTCGTGACGGAAACGGCGCGCTTCCGAGCCGCTTTAAAAGAAAGGGGGCGAGGTCTAGGGCACACCCCCTTTCACGATAGAGAGCTAAACCTAGCCGCGGACCTTCTTGACGACGTCCATGGCCTCGCGGGCAATCTGCTCGACCTTGGAGAAGTCGCCGTCGGCAAACAGGGCCGGCTTGACCATCCAGGTGCCACCGCAGGCGATGATGGCAGAGGAGCTCAGGTACTCCTCGACGTTGGCGGTGCTCACGCCGCCGGTGGGCATAAAGCGGTGACCGACAAACGGAGCGGCGAGGGCCTTGATGGTGTTCAGGCCGCCATACTGGGACGCGGGGAAGAACTTGGTGACCTTGAGGCCCAGGTTCTCGGCTGCGGTGACCTCGGAGGGGGTTACGGTGCCGGGAAGGACAGGCAGGTCGATGTCGATGCAGTGCTTCACAACGTCCTCGTTGTAACCCGGGGAGACGATGAACTTGGCACCGGCTGCGCGGGCCTGCTCAACCTGCTCGACGGTCAGGACAGTGCCGGCGCCAACGCACATCTCGGGCTCGGCCTCGGCCATAGCGGCGATGCACTCGGCGGCGCAGGCGGTGCGGAAGGTGACCTCGGCGGACTTCATGCCAGCTGCCATAAGGGCGTGGGCGAGCGGAGCGGCGTCCTCGACCTTATCGAGCACAACGACCGGCACGATGCCCAGGGACTTAAGCGTGGTGTAAAACTGATCGAACATGATGTTCCTTTCGATGTGTGGCGCGCATGGGCGCGTGATTGCCAAATGTGCTGGTCAGGAGCCGATTTTGGATTGGTTATCGGAGGCACTGCTTGGGGTTCAAGCAATTCCAAAACCGGCTGCACGACCAGTCATGTAGGAAATGCCAGACAAAACCGGAATGGGACTGGTGGTTTTGCCCGACCGGAGGAATCGGGGAGCGGGCTGCAGAGGTATGGGTATGGGAAACTGCAGCCCGCAGAATGGGGAACGAATTAACGGGCGACGCGGGTGCCACCGTCGGCGGCTGATGCCACAGCGGCAATCTCGTCAGCAGTCACCAGGTTGGAATCGCCCTTGATGGTGAGCTTGAGGATCGAGGCCGCAATCGCGTAGTTGACGGCGTCCTGCGGGTCAAAGTCGTTGATGAGGGCATGGACGAGGCCGGCGTTGAAAGCGTCGCCGGCGGCAACGCCCTCGAGCACGTGCACGTCGTGAGCGGGGGAGAACCAGTGCGCGCCGCTCTCGGCGTCATAGAGCATGCCCATCCAGATGGAGCGCTCGACGCAGGAGATGTTGCGGACGACCGAAGCGACCTTCTTGCAGCCGTACTCGGCGCAGATCTGACGGGCCATCTCGACGTAGGTGTCGCGCTCCTCAATGCCGTGGGCAAGGGAGCCGGAGACGCAGGTCATGCCGAGGCCGGCGGGTGCGTCCTCATCGTTGGCGATGCAGACGTCGACGAGCGGCAGGAGTTCCTTCATGGTGGCCTGCGACTTCTCGGGCGACCACATCTTGCCGCGATAGTTGACGTCGCACACGGTGGTGATGCCCTTGGCGCGGCAGGCGGTGAGGGCATCCTTGCACGCAGCGGCCATCTCGTCGGAGACAGCGGGGGTCACGCCGGAGAAGTAGAAGACATCGATGCCCTTGAGGATCTCGTCCCAGTCAAAAACATCGCGCTTGGCCATGTTGATGGCAGAGAACTTGCGGTCGTAGACGCAGCCGTTGCCGCGCTGCGAGGCGCCGACCTCAAAGACATAGGAGCCCAGGCGATCGCCCTGACGTACGACGCGCGTGGTGTCGACGCCGTAGGCCTTCAGCGAGCGCAGAGCGCACTCGCCCAGACGGTTGGCCGGGACAACGGAGACGTAAGCGGCCTTGTCGCCCTGGTAGGCCAGGGAAAGCGCGGTGTTGGCTTCGGCGCCGCCGTAGCGGACATCAAACTCGGTCGCCTGCTCAATGCGCAGATGGTCTTTGGGCGAGAGCCTCATCATGATCTCGCCGAAGGTAAGAACCGTTTTACCCATGGTTGCGCAGCTCCTTCTTGCTCGTGCGTACACCTTTGATATGGCGTTGGCACGGAGGTGCCAAGACGGTAGGGTACATCTTTGCACCTACGTGCCAACGCTCGCCGAAATCGGTTTACGAAATCGGTTTCGTTTCGAGTTGTAGTATACTCACCTACAGCCTTTTGCAAGCGAGATTTTTAAAAAAATGCCTAAAATGGCTCAGACTGCTGACAATTGGGAAACGGGGTGCGCCATGGCGCAGATGAGAATCAAGGACATTGCCGCCGAGGCGGGCGTGAGCCCGGCCACGGTCTCGCGCTATCTCAACAACCGCCCCGGGCAGATGACCGAGGAAACCCGCGCTCGCATCGCGGCGGTTATCGAGCGCACCGGCTATCGCCCACGTGCCGCCGCACGCAATCTGCGCAGCTCACGCACCAACCTCATCGGCGTGATCCTGGCCGACATCGCCAACCCGTTCTCCAGTGCCATGCTCGAAGGGCTTTCCGCCAGTGCCGCCGCGCGCGGCTGCTCGCTTATGACGGCCATTAGCGGCAACGATCCCGCTAAAGAGGCCGAATCGCTCACCAGGCTTATCGACGCCGGCGTGGACGGCCTGGTCGTCAATACCTGCGGCGGTAACGACGAGGCAATCGCCGCTGCCGCGGGACGTTTACCCGTTGTGCTGCTCGACCGCGATGTTGCTGCCGGCGGTGTCGATCTGGTGACATCTAACAACCGCGAGCTGGTTGCCGGCTTGGTAGACGCCTTGGCTGCCGCTGGCAGCGAGCGCCTGTGCCTGCTCACCGAGGCAAGCGATGACAGCCCCGTGCGTCGCGAGCGCGCCGAGGCCTTTACCGACGAGCTGTCGCGACGCGGCCTTGCCGGCGAGGTTGTCACCTTGGCCGATGGCGGTGCCACGGGCGTCGGCCGCTTGGACGAGACCATCCGCGGCTATGCAGGCAAAAAGCTCGGCCTCATTGCCGTCAACGGCCTGGTCTTTCTGCGTCTGACCGAGGCGTTGGCACAGCTGGGACCCTCGTTGCCGGCGGGGCTCAAGATCGCGACGTTTGACGACTACCCCTGGAACCATGTGCTCTTTGGCGGTGTGACCACGGCCGCGCAGGACACCCTCACCATCGCCGAGCGCGTGGTCGAGCGCCTGTCCGAGCGCATCGACGTTGTTACCACCACCGTGGGCGAAGCCGCAAAGCTGGCACCCAAACGCATCGAGATCCCCGGCCACATCGAACACCGCGCATCGACCTCGCGCTAGCCGCTCGTTCGCAACTGCCTGTTCGCACACGTTTTTTGAGCGCTTGATACGCTTTAACCCTGCGGAAACATTTTTCTGCGATAGTATCTGCGATATAGACCAGTCGAAACCCGCCCGAAAGAAAGGGGAGCGACATGAACCAGCAGAACATCGATTACGTACTCCGCTCCGTAGAGCAGCGTGACATCCGCTTTGTGCGTCTGTGGTTTGTCGACATTCTCGGCCGCCTCAAGAACTTTGCCATTAGCCCCGAGGACCTCGAGGTCGCTTTTGAGGAGGGTATTGGCTTTGACGGCTCCGCCATCGAGGGCTTTGCCACGCCCGAGGAAGCCGATATGCTGGCGTTTCCCGATGCTTCGACCTTCCAGATTTTGCCGTGGCGCCCGAGCCACAACGGCGTCGCCCGCGTGTTCTGCGACGTGTGCACCCCCGATCGCAAGCCGTTTGCCGGCGACCCGCGCGATGCCCTGCGCCGCATGTTCCGCAAGGCCGAGAAAGCTGGCTATCTGCTCAACGTGGGCGCCGAGCTGGAGTATTACTACTTCCCCGACGAGCACACCCCCGAGCCGCTCGACAACGTGGGCTACTTTGACCTTTCGGTAAGCGATGCCGCCCGCGACCTGCGCCGCAACACGGTCCTCACGCTCGAGAAGATGTCCGTGCCCGTGGAGTACACCTTCCACGCCGCCGGCCGCTCGCAGCACGGCATGAGCCTGCGCCACGCCGAGGCCCTGAGCATGTCCGACGCCATCACCACGGCCAAACTCATCATTAAGCAGCAGGCCTACGAGAGCGGTTGCCACGCCTCCTTTATGCCCAAGCCGTTGGCGGGCGAGGACGGCAGCGCCATGTTTTTGCATCAGTCGCTGTTCGACCACGACGGCAACAATGTCTTTTGGGGCGAGGACGACGAGAAGTACCACCTCTCCGATATCGCCAAGCACTACATGGCCGGCATTCTGGCGCACGCGCGCGAGATCAGCGCCATCACCAACCCCACGGTCAACTCGTACAAGCGCATCACCACGGGCGGCGACTCCGTGCCGCAGTACGCCACGTGGGGCCTGCGCAACCGCGCGAGCATGGTCCGCATCCCGGTCTACAAGCCCGGCAAGCAGCTGTCCACGCGCATCGAGCTTCGTAGCCCCGATCCCATGGCCAACCCGTACCTGGTCAACGCCGTCACGCTGGCGGCTGGTCTGGACGGCATCGAGCGCAAGCTGGAGCTCCCGCCCGAGGCCACGGCCGAGACGCTCAAGCTCACCGACCGTCAGATGCTCGAGGCCGGCTACACGCCGCTGCCGCGTTCGCTCAAAGAGGCGCTCGACGTGTTTGAGGACTCGCAGTTTATGAAGGATGCCCTCGGCGAGCACATCCACAGCTTCTTCCTCAAAAAGAAGCGCGACGAGTGGCATAAGTTTGAGTCTACGATCACCGAGTGGGAGATCAAGCACTACCTGGCGAACTCCTAATCGCGCTGGCTTGTTCCAGTACGATTGAGCTCATTTCTTTGGAGGCCGATATGTCCGAAAAGAGTGCCCTGTTCATGGCGCGCACGACGCGCTTCCACGAGTTTGCCCGCAGCTTGACGACCACCCTGGGTGTCGAGGTGAGCCTGGCAACCCCCGATTCGCCGACTGCGGCGCACGACTTTGACCTGCTGATTCTCGATTCCGATGGCATCCGCAGCGACCGCATCGATCAGATTGCCAAGTGGCTTGACGATCGTGGCGGCGTCCCCATGTTGGTGATTGTCGACGACGAGGCGCTCGGCACCCTGCGCCTGCCGAATCACGCGCATGCTGACTTTGTATGCCCCACGGCGACGCCCAACGAGCTCAAGGCTCGCGCGCAGCGCCTGATGGGCGAGGAGGAGACCGTCGCCGCCGACGATGTGCTCAACATCGATAACCTCGAGATCAACCTGGCTACCTACCAGGTGACGCTCGATAACGAGCCCATCGACCTGACGCTGATGGAGTACTCGCTGCTGAGTTTTTTGGCGACGCATCCCAACCGTGCCTACAGCCGCGAGGTGTTGCTGCACCGCGTGTGGGGCTTTGAGTACTGCGGCGGCACGCGCACCGTCGACGTGCACATCCGACGCATCCGCTCCAAGGTGGGCCCGCAGATCGCGGCGCACATCACCACCGTCCGCGGCGTGGGCTATCTGTTTAAGGACTAGATTTCCACCACAAAGGGGACAGGCACCTTTGTGGTGGTTTTGCCGCAGACCGGGTCCTTTTGGGCCTGCAGCAGAACTTAAGCCTTCCTAAAAGATTGCGTTCTCATACACGTTCGCCCGCATATTGGGGTACAACTCAACGTGAACAATGATGGCCCGCCACATGTTTGGCGGGCCTTTGGTTATTTGACGAAAGGATCGCAGCTATGAGCGAGTACGATTCCCAGCGTCCCCAGGATGCGGGCAACGCCGGCGAGACCCAGCAGCAGCCGCGCGTGCAGGTGGAGTCGACGCCTGCCGACAGCAACATTCCCTACGTGCAAGCCTACGACACGCAGACCGGAAAGCCGCTGGGCGGTGCGCAGGTTGTAAACAAGCACACAGTGGTCAAGACCAAGACCAAAAAGCTGCCGATCTTTATTACGGCGCTCGCCGGTTGTGCGTGCGGCGCCTTGCTGGTCATCGCGCTCATTATGAGCGGCACGCTCGATATCGGCGGCGGCAAGAATGCCGTGACAGCGGGCGCTTCGGGTTCGTCGACACAAAAGATCACGATCGACTCCGAGGACACCACGCTGGCCGAGGCCGTTTCTGCCAAGGCATTGCCCTCCGTGGTTTCCATTACCGCCACTTCGAGCGGCAGCCAGAATGGCTCGCTTTCGCAGTCTGCCGACGAGTCGGATAGTTCAGGCAGCGTCGGTTCGGGCGTGGTGCTCGATACCGAGGGCCATATTCTCACCAACAACCACGTGGTCGATGGCTATGACCAGTACGTGGTGACCATGGACGACGGCACCACCTACGAGGCCGAGTTCGTGGGCAACGATGCCTCGAGCGACCTCGCCGTCATCAAGCTCAAAGACGCCGACTCCTCCAAACTCACCCCGATCGAGATCGGTGACTCCTCCAAGCTCAACGTGGGCGAGTGGGTCATGGCGATCGGCTCGCCGTTCGGCAACGAGCAGTCTGTCTCCACGGGTATCGTGTCGGCGCTGTATCGCTCCACGGCCATGAGCTCTACCAGCGGCAATACCATCTACGCCAATATGATTCAGACCGATGCTGCCATCAACCCGGGTAACTCCGGTGGCGCGCTCGTCAACGACAACGGCGAGCTCGTGGGTATTAACTCGCTTATCGAGAGCTATTCGGGCTCCAGCTCGGGCGTGGGCTTTGCTATTCCGGTTAACTACGCCAAGAACATTGCCGACCAGATTATTGACGGCAAGACGCCGGTACATCCGTACATGGGCGCTACGCTTTCGAGCGTCAACGCGCTCAACGCCCGCACCAACAAGCTGAGCACCGATAGCGGCGCGTATGTGGCAAGCGTCGTCGAGGACGGTCCTGCCGCCAAGGCTGGCATCCAAGAGGGCGATGTCATTACCAAGCTGGGTGACGATGAGATTACGAGCGCCGATGGCCTGATCATCGCGCTGCGCAGCCACGAGGTGGGCGAGAAGGTCGAGATCACGCTCGTGCGCGGCAAGGAAGAGAAGAAGGTCACGGTCGAGCTGGGCTCCGACGAGGAGTTGCAGAACCAGCAACAGGACGACAGTGCGACCGACACCGGCAACGGCGGTATTACCGACGAGCAGCTGCGCCAGTATCTGGAGGAGCTGCTGGGCCAGCAGGGCCAGGGTCAAGGCCACGGTCAGGGTTTCTAACGAGCCGTATCGCACATATCGAAGCCAGAGGGGCTGTCCCATCAACGCGGGACAGCCCCTCTTTTCATATTGATCCGTTGGGGACGGAGGAAAACGGATCACTTGGGGCTGACAAGAGGCCTGGTTCGTAATGGTCTGGACAGTTAGGGTCGCGCGCGCAGACGTGGTGTAAGAGTGTCCTGAGGTCCGTCGCTGCAAGTCC
>CAJMRE010000012.1 GCA_905215755.1 uncultured bacterium | reverse complement strand
AACCCGCGACCCCAACCTTGGCAAGGTTGTGCTCTACCAACTGAGCCATGTCCGCATATGTAAAACAAAACGGGCGCCGGAGCGCCCGGATGTTGCCTGGAGGCGAAGCCCGGATTCGAACCGGGGGTAAAGGCTTTGCAGGCCTCTGCCTTACCACTTGGCCACTTCGCCGAAAAAGGACCGCCTAAACGGTCCGGAAATGCAATGGAGCGGACAACGGGGCTCGAACCCGCGACCCCAACCTTGGCAAGGTTGTGCTCTACCAACTGAGCCATGTCCGCTTGCGGGTTATTAATTTACGCGAGTTGTCCAAAAGACGCAAGTACTTTTTTCAAAAAACTTGTCTGTCGCATGTTCTTAGTAGCTAAACGCGCTAAAGCGATTGGCTAGGCACACGATTCCAGCGCTCCGCTAAACAGCTTCACCATCTGCACGCGCGTGCCGGCGCCGTCCGTACGACGAGCAACCTCCACGTTATCGACGAGCATACGCATAAGCTTGATACCACGGCCGCGCTCCTCAGATGCGACCGGTTCGCTCGTTTCATCGATAGAATAGCCGGCACCTCGATCAAGCACCTCAACCACAACGCGATCGCCATAGGCCTGAACCGTCAGGACGCACCCGATACCGCCCGCATGGTCATAGGCATTACCCAGCGCCTCCCCCGACGCCAATGCGACATCGTAGCGCTCGTCACGGCGCAACGGAAGCGATTCAAGGAGTTCGGCGATGCGATGTCGGTAGTATGGAAGATTCTCGATACCCTGACGGACCTCGACGCTCTTACTCCAGCGAGGCAGCTCCCCCACCGGAATGGCGGGAATAGACTCCCGTGCCGGCCCCGCGACATGAAGGATATCGACAAGACGAGCAATCTCCAAAAAGCGAACAACTTCACCTGATGCATTGACGAGCGAAAGCAGGCCTTCTCGCCTCATGAGCTCACGAGCGCGCGCAAGCAGGAATGCCAAGCCCGTCGAATCGATGAAGCTAACAGCCTGACAGTTGATGACGACACGACGCACGCCGCGGCCAATCAAAGCATCCAACCGCCGACGCAGCGCAGGCACCGTGGCGATGTCGATATCGCCTGGTGGCGTCAAAACCGCTATGTCATTCCACTCATTCATACGACCATGGTTCCCCAAAAAAGCCCACTCGATGCATTCGTTTCCCCAACCGTACGGATTCAGCCCGCCCAGCGTCGTCTATGAACGACCCCGTAAAAACTCAAGGGACACCAATGCAATGTCATCGTCCAGCGCCGATTCGGTAAATCTGTCAAGCTCGCCCAAGACCTTGCCGCAAATGCCCGACACGCCCTCCCCCGAAACAGAAAGCAGAAGGTCGCGCAAGCGCTGCTCGCCAAAGAACGCTCCGGTGCGGTCGCGGGCCTCAATCGTTCCA
The DNA here is from genome assembly GCA_905215755.1 of uncultured bacterium. Classification (GTDB taxonomy): domain Bacteria; phylum Actinomycetota; class Coriobacteriia; order Coriobacteriales; family Coriobacteriaceae; genus Collinsella. Next base: position 44,328 of record CAJMRE010000012.1, on the reverse strand, counting down.
TCCGTATACATGAAGAGCATGTCGCCGGGGGCGAACGTAAACACGCCTGTCTCGTACACCATGCTCTCAAAGGCACCGATTACGCCCGATTGGCATCCAAGCAGCTCAACCTCTCCCCCACGGGCTTCGCCGCCACCCAGCGGCATCGACTCTGGCCTGATGACCATGGTCGGAGGATGGCCTGCCGAACAATACGTTGCGCGTCCGGCTTTAAGGTCAATCTTGGCGATAAAGGCCGTCACGAACGTCTCGACCCTCGAAAAGCCCATGAGCATGCTATTGAGCGAGCGTGCCATACGGGCAGGCCCCGCACCCTCCCAGGCATAGGCCGTCAGCGCTGTCTTGACAAGCGCCGACATCGACGCCGCCTCGATTCCCTTGCCGGATACATCACCCAAAATCATAACGGCGCAATCGTCGGGAAGTCGGACAAGCGTATAGAAGTCACCACCGACCAACGCAGAATTCGTTGCCGATAGGTATACCGAATCGGTTGCAATGCCCGGAACGTCACCAAGCGAATTTCTCATGCCAATCTGAAGCGTCTGAGCGATATGACGCTCCTCGCGCTTTTGAGATTCGCCTTCATAAATCAGCTCAAAGTCATGCGCCAGATGCACCAGGTAGTCGTATTCAAGGTCGTCAATTGGTTCTTGGCTGCCATCACGGAGCAGCAAAGCGCGCCTCGTCGGCCCCTTGGCAACGTCGGCGGGAACGATTGCATCGTTGTTCCGCTGACCGCCGCCCTCCGAGCGAACGCGTCCCGCCTCGAAGCCGGAATCGACATAGAGGCCCTGGCACGGCAGGCCATGAGCCCTCAACCATCCGCCCATAGGCATGGATTCGTCGACGCGGGTCAAGCGCACATGCTTAAGATCATCAGCACTCGCACCGCCCAGCACCGACTGCCCAAAACCATCGGAAGCAACCCCCAAACGCGCAGCCGGTGCGGTGGTGGAAAAGAAGAGCGACTCAGGGTCTCCCGGCAGCGCCACGCGACTGCCGCCCTCAAAATCGATGACATAGGTGTCAAGACTCGCGTCATATTCCACGGGGCAGAAATGACAATTGAGCACCGTGCAGATTTCCGTCGACACCGCTCGCGAAGCGGCAACGGGATCATCGAGATAGGTAAACAGTTCGTCGCGCAGCAAATTGAGTGAGCGGCCGAGCTCCGCCGTGCGGCGCGAACGTAAGCTCGACGCCAAGCCGACAAGCTGAATAGACAGGTAATCGCAGATGACCTCGAGTACGTTAACGTCATAGGCAAGTGGCGCCTGGGGACGTTTCCAGCCAACTTCCAACACGCCAAGGACCTGCGTGCCGTAAAACACGGGAAGACAGATCTCGCTGCGATACGGGGGCATATCCTGCACGCGCAGCAAGTGCTTGGAACGATTGTCCAAATCCATGAACATGCCCGAAGCAACCCGGTCGCCCTCAAGGTCCTGCTGAATCGACAGGCGACAGGCACGCGACTCGCGAAGCACGTAGGTCGGAATGCCCGCGCCGTACGGCATAAACTCGGGCAGATAGCTGTCCTCAAGCTCCTTAGAAACACCGCGGAGCTTAAAGCCGCCACTCTCGGAAAAATAGATAGCCGCACCGGAGGCATCGAGCGTTCCAACGAGCTGATTCAAAACGGTATCGAGCAAGCTGGGGAGCTCATCGGAGCCCACAGTACTCATAATGACCGAAAGGGTACCCGAAAGGCGTTTATTCGCCACCCTAAGCTCCGATAACGCACGTTTGAGCTGACGATCGTGGGAATACTGCTCTTCGATGCTGTGAAGCGCCACCAGGACACGCGGTGCACGACGTCCAAAGATACGCGGAGGCGTAACGGAACCCGCGCGAACCAAGACGGGAATAAAAGATCCGTCGCTCAGCTTGAGCATCAGCTCGCTCTCGGAGCCATCGGTCTCAAACGGCAGACGATGTTCGGTCGCGCGCTCAAAGGCAGACGAGTACAGAACGTCTTTGACATCACCGCTGATGACGTCAGCGCGTTCCTCGCACATCAGGTCGAGCAAACGGTTATTCACATGCAGAATGGTTCCGTCGAGCTCACAGATGATGACAGCATCGCTCGTGATCTCGACCAGTTGGGCAACGTCTGCCCACTCGTTGCGCTCAAGCGTTTCCATCGTGGACCTCACCGTCTATCGGTAACAAAAAAGCCTCCGAAGAGGCTTCTCAAATGCGATGGTGTCGGAGGCGGGACTTGAACCCGCATGACCAAAAAGCGGTCACTAGCACCTCAAGCTAGCGCGTCTGCCAATTCCGCCACTCCGACATGCTATGTTGTTGATTCGCAGTTCGTTTTGTTGGACCCGCGCGTTCAACGAGGAAGATAATAACCTATGATTCGAGAACTGTGCAAGCACTTTTTAGAAAAAAGTTTACGAATTTGTAAATGCGCAGGTAGATCTATATGTCCGGCCCCGTATCGGTGTTGCCTCCCGGCGCGTCCTCGGGCATGAGCGATATTTTGCTACGCACTTCGTGCTGCAAAATATCGCTCCCCCTGCGGAATGCGCCGGGAGGCAACACCGATACGGGGCCTGCAAATACGTACTTCAGGCACAGTTCTCAAACATGTTCTGAGGGCTGATATAAATTTAGCGGCTCGGCTTTGCCGAGCCCTTATATAAGGAGGCCGGAGCTAAAGCTCCGGCCTCGCTTAATTTCTCATTAATTTAAGTGAGCGCTCAGGGAATCGCACTCCCCCTGCCGAGTTACCGCAGGGCCCGCCCTGTTGTTACTTTTCAGAACATCCCGCAGGACGGAGGAAGCCCCGCAGCGCGTAGCGCGCAGCGGGGCTTCCGACATGTCCGAGGACGTTCTGAAAACTAAGTCCAGCACGGGCCCGGACAGACAACCGACTACAGGTCGATGTGCGATTCCTTGATCGGGAACGGCTCGGCGAAGTGGCACGCGCAGCAGTGACCAGGTGCAACTTCCTTAAACTCGGGAAGCTTCTCAGAGCAGATACCCTGAGCGATCGGGCAGCGAGTGTGGAAACGGCAACCGGTCGGCGGATCCAGCGGCGACGGCGGATCGCCAGCGAGGATGATGCGCTTGCGGGTCTTCTGGATATCAGGATCGGGAACCGGCACGGCAGACAGCAGCGACTGCGTGTACGGATGGTGAGGCTCGCTGTAGAGCGTCTTCCAGTCCGAAACCTCAACCATCTTACCCAGATACATAACGGCAACGCGATCGGAAATGTGCTGCACGACGGACAGGTCGTGAGCGATAAACAGATACGCGGTACCGAACTTGTCCTGGAGCTCCTTAAGAAGGTTCAGAACCTGGGCCTGAATGGATACGTCAAGTGCAGAGACAGGCTCGTCGCAGATAATCAGCTTGGGCTTCAGAGCGAACGCGCGGGCGATGCCGACACGCTGGCGCTGGCCGCCCGAGAACTCGTGCGGATAACGGTTGATGTGCTCGGGATTCAGACCGACGACGTCCAGCAGCTCGCGGACGCGCTCGATACGCTCCTCCTTGGTACCCACGCCATGAATGGTCATGGGCTCGGAGACGATCTCGCCGATGGTCATACGGGGATTGAGCGAAGCATAGGGATCCTGGAAGATGAACTGCATCTCGCGACGCATGTCCTTGATCTCATGCTTGCTCATCTCGGCAACATCTTTACCCTGGAAGAACACCTTACCGGCGGTCGGCTTGGTCAGGCGCATGATGGTGCGACCCGTCGTGGACTTACCGCAACCAGACTCACCAACCAGACCAAAGGTCTCGCCCGGATAAATCTCGAACGAAATGTCATTTACTGCAGAGACAACACGCTTGGAGAAGCGCTTGGCGAACATGCCGGACTCAGCGGGGAACTCCTTAGAGAGGTGCTCGACCTTCAGCAGCGGAGTACGCTCGTTGGTATCTGCCATTACGCCTCGCCTCCCTTCTTGGAATCCTTGCGCGTACGGGACGTCTCAGGAGCGTTCTTGAGGAACTCGGGGTCACCGGAGTAGTGGCACGCAGAGTAATGACCAGACTCGGTGACAACGCGCTCGGGGCGCTGCTTGCGGCACTTGTCCGTCGCATAGGGACAACGAGGCGAGAACACGCAGCCCTCAGGCAGGTTCATGAGCGAAGGCGGGTTGCCGTGAATCGGCGTAAGCGGCTTCTTCTCTTCGATGGCCTGCTCCGGGATGGAGCGGATAAGGCCCCAGGTGTAGGGGTGGCGACTCTCGTAGAAGATTTCCTCAGCAGTACCGAACTCGACGGGACGGCCGGCGTACATAACCATGATCTTATCGGCCATATCGGCAACGACGCCCAGGTCATGGGTAATCATGATGATGGCGTTGCCGTTCTTCTCCTGCATTTCCTGCATGAGCTCGATAATCTGAGCCTGAATGGTAACGTCCAGAGCCGTCGTGGGCTCGTCGGCAATCAGGATATCGGGATCGCAGGCAAGAGCCATAGCGATCATGACACGCTGACGCATACCGCCGGAGAACTGGTGCGGATACTCATTGACGCGCTTCTCGGGCTCGGGGATACCCACGAGGTCCAAAAGCTCGGTAGCGCGCTTGAGCGCCTCCTGCTTGGAGTAGCCACGGTGCAGACGAAGGCCCTCGCCCACCTGCTTGCCGATCTTATAGACCGGGTTCAAGGAGGTCATGGGATCCTGGAAGATCATCGCGATATCGTTGCCGCGAATGTGCTGCATCTCTTCCTCGGTCATTTCGAGGATGGAGCGGCCGCGATAGCGAACGTCACCGCCCTCGATCTTTCCCGGAGGCATCGAGATGAGGCCCATGATGGTCATGGCGGTCACGGACTTACCGGAGCCGGACTCACCGACGACGCCCAGGGTCTCGCCGCGATCGAGCGTGTAGGAGACACCGTCGACAGCGCGAACAACGCCATCCTCGGTGTGGAAATACATCTTAAGGTCATCGACCTCGAGCAGATGCTGGCCCTCAGGAACCGGCTGGTCCTTCAGGTCCACATAGTTCTTGTTCTTCTTCATCCTTATGCGTCCTTCATCTTGACGTCGAGGGCGTCGCGCAGACCGTCACCCAGCAGGGTGAAGGCGAGCACCGTCGAGAGAATTGCCAGACCGGGCATGATCATCATCCAGGGAGCGGTCAGAAGATACTGCTGACCGTCCTGAATCATGGAGCCCCACGAAGGCGTAGGCGGAATAACGCCCATGCCGAGGAAGGACAGAGCGGACTCGGTCAGAATGGCGCCACCAATGTTCATGGTCGCGTAGACCACGATGGAGGCGACGGAGTTCGGGAAGATGTGACGTACGACGATACGAGCATCGGATGCACCCATCGCGCGCGCAGCATCAACATAGTCATTTTCCTTGACCGTCAGGATCGCGGATCGGAAGACGCGCGCAATCGAAGGCCAGCCGAGAATACCGATGGCGATAAAGACGTTCTGAAGGCCACGGCCGATAACGGCGATCATGGCGACAACGAACAGCACGTACGGGAACGCCAGGAAGATGTCCGCACAGCGCATGATGATCGTATCCCAGATGCCGCCGTAGAAACCGGCCAGAGCACCCATGACCAGACCAATTAGCGTGGAGATCGCGGTGGCCATAATTCCGACGGACAGCGAAACGCGCGCACCGTAGATAACGCGGACGAGAATGTCGCGACCAAGGGCGTCGGTGCCAAACGGGTGCTCTGCACACGGAGCCAACAGCGACGTCTCGGCCATAGTGGTCGAGTCGGAAGCCGTCGGGGAACCGAGCCAGGGCTTAGCCCACAGATCTGCAGTCAGGGCAACCACAACGACGATGATGATCCAACAGACACCGATAACGGCGAGTTTGTTCTTACGAAGACGCTTAAAAGCGTCGCCCCACAGCGTGCGGGACTTCGCGGGAGCAGATGCGGCCTTGGTGGCGGTAGCCTGCTCCTGAGACTGAGAATCAGTTTCCTGCATGAGACGTACCTCCCTTAGGCCTTATCCGACGGACCGCCAAGGCGGATGCGCGGGTCGAGGAATGCATAGCTAATGTCGACGAGCAGGTTGATCACCATGACGACGACAACGATGAGCGTAACGCCGCCCATAACGATGGGCCAGTCACGCATGCTAATGGCGCGATAGACCTCATAGCCGATACCGGGCCAGTTAAAGACCGTCTCGGTCAGGATGGCGCCCGAAAGCATGCCGCCAAAGTCGACACCAATATAGGTAACGACGGGGATGAGTGCATTCTTAAGCGCATGCTTGACGATGATCGCGCGATTGGAGAGACCCTTGGCCTTTGCCGTACGGATGTAATCCTGGTTCATGACGTCAAGCAGCTGCGAGCGCATAATGCGGGCGGCGTAAGCGGTCGAAACCGAAGCCAGCGTAATGGTCGGAAGCACATAGTGCATCCAATCCTGATACTGAGAGCTGGAACCGCCGGCACCCGAGATCGGCATGGAGATTGCACCGCCCGTGGCGTCCTTGAGGATGACGCCAAAGAACAGCTGCAGCAACATACCGAGCCAGAAGGCCGGGACCGCAACGAGGATCGACGTGGTGAGCGTTACCAAAATATCCCAGAAGGAATAACGCTTTACCGCCGAAATGATACCCGCACCGATACCCATGATTGCCTCGAGCACGATGGCGCACGCGGCAAGTTTGATCGTATACGGATACTTCTGGGCAAAGATATCCGTAACCGGTAGCTTGCGCTGATACGAATTGCCCAGATCGCCATGAAGCAGGCCGTTCATGTAATACAAGTAACGGTCCACGAGCGACGTTTGAACGGGATCGCCGTTCTCGTCAAGGATCGCGTTGCCGTCCTCGTCCGACTGGACCAGGTGATAGCGGACGCGAAGCTGAAGCTCCACCTCGGGGGACAGAGCCTTGTCTCCACCGATCAGCTTGATCGGATCTCCCGGCACGATATTCTGGAGGGCGAACAGAATCAGCGTAACGCCCAAAAACACCGGGATGAACTGAAGCACACGTTTAACGATGTACTTACCCATACCACTCCCCTATCTAGGGATTAACCTAAATGGGATGCCGATCGCCAGACCGGCATCCCAAAATTACCATCAGCCAGTTTACCCCAGGTTAGGGAGAACTGTATGTTTCCCATGAGGTCTACGTAAATACTTGACCCTCACGGAAGCTGCAAACTCTTAGGCGAGCTCAGCGGTACCCAGCTCGGCATGCTTCTGCGGATCGACATAGAGGTGCTTGATGCGATCGGAGCCGACGATGGTGTGCGTGTAGAACATCACCGGGATGACCGGGCAGTCGGCAGCGACCATTGCATCGGCCTCCTGCATCTTAGCGACGCGCTCCTCGTCGTCAACAATAGTACGAGCCTCGTCGACCTTGGCGTCGAACTCGGGGTTGCTGTAACCAGAGCGGTTGTCGCCACCGAGGGAGTCGGAGTGGAACAGCGGATACAGGAAGTTGTCCATGATCGGGTAGTCGGCAATCCAACCCAGACGACCGAACTGATAGTTAAAGTTCTGATACTGCTCGAGCAGGGCAGACCACTCGGGGGTATCGGAGACAGCGGTAACGCCAACCTTGGCGAGGTCGCCGATGATGGACTCCATGATCTCCTTGTGACCGCCGTCCTGGTTGTAGGAAAGGGTCACGCTAATGCCACGATCCCCGTTAGCGCCAGCGGGAGCAACCTTGTCGAGGTACTCGTTAGCCTTGTCGACATCGTAGGCGCAGAACTCCCATGCGCCCTCCTTGTAGCCATCGATGCCCGGAGGAACAATGCCGTCGGCAGGGGTACGGGTACCCTTGAAGATGGTCTTGCAGATGGCCTCACGGTTGATGGCCAGGGAGATGCCCCTACGCAGGTCGGCGTTGTTGAACGGCTCGGCCGTGGTGTTGCAGGTCAGATAGTACGTGGAAGGCTCGGCGCCGAGCAGCATGCGCTCGCCGTCACCCATGGTGTAGCCGTCCTTGGACACGCCGCGATCCTTCTTGGCGGCATCGATCTGAGCAACGGGAACGTCGCAGACATCGAGGTTACCGGCCTGGAACTCCTTGTAAGCAGTCTCCATGTCCTTGATGACCTGGAAGTGGATGCCATCGATCTTGGCCTTGTCGCCATAGTAATCGTCGAACTTCTTGAGGTTGATCTCCTGACCATCCTCCCACTTGCCGTCCATCATGAACGGGCCGTTACCGACCGGTGCAAGATAGAAGCTCTTGACATCGGACTCGGCGCACTCGGGAACCGGGGCCAGAGCCGGGTGAGAGGCGACGAAGGGGAAGTCGGCGTAAGCGGAAGACAGCTTGACGACGAGGGTCTCATCGTCGGGGCAAGTAACACCGCTGAGCTCGGTAGCGTTACCGGCAAGCAGGTCGTCATAGCCCTCGACCATAGAAAGGTGATAGGAGACCTCGGAAGGGCCGTACTCGGTAGCGATGGCCGACTTGGTGTTGACCAGACGCTCCCAACCGAGCTTGAAGGACTTGGAGGTAACGTCGTCACCGTTGTGGAACTTGGCCTTCTTGATCTTGAAGGTGAACTCGGTGGCGTCGTCGTTGGCCTCAAAGGACTCGCAAGCCAGCGGAACGATCTCGCCCTTCTCGGCGTCATAAGAGGTCAGAGCATCAAAGAGCTGGTACTCGACCTGAGTGCCCTGGTCCTCCTGGACGTTATAGGGGTCGATGCAGACCGGGTTGTTGATGTAGAAGTTCAGCGTCGAACCGGACTCAGAACCGGAAGCGTCGCCGCCCTTCTTGCCGCATGCGGCAAGAAAAGCCATGGAGCTCGCAGCAAGGGTACCGCCGACAAAGGCGCGACGACCCATAACGGGCTGGTGGAACATAGAATCAGCCATGCCATCCTCCTTATGAGATAGGACAAAGTAAGTTCGGTCGGGCAACGTCAAGACAGCCCAATCGAACCATTCAAACGCGGTCCGCCGTTTTGGCTGGTTATACAAAGCGGACCAACGTATTGCAATACAGTAGCGCATTTTATGCACGATTTGGGGCTAATTCCGGTTAACGGTCGAGATTTTCTTTAGTTGGGCGAAGTATATGAGGATATTTTGACTCTGTTACAAATATGTAAACAAAAAGGGTCCCGCACTTGCGGGACCCTTTTCAAGTATTTATGCAGCTCGTGATTAGTAGCCCACGATGCCCTGCGGGAAGAAGAACATGCACAGCACGACGCACACGGCAAACACGACAGCCATGATGACGGTCAGGCGGTCAAGGTTCTGCTCCATGACGCCCGTGGCAGAGCTGGAGTTATACAGCGAGCTGGCAATCATATCCGAAACGCCGGTACCCTTACCGGAATGCATCAGGACGAGAATCGTCAGCGCCACGGCAGAAACAGCCCAAACGACAAACAGAAGAATCTGGAACGGACCCATAGATAAGCTCCTTAATAGAACAGTTCAAACTCCAGTACTGTACCACAATCCCCCGCTCTCCCCTACCTGCCACTCAAGGACGGGGTGGAAATGGCAGAAATACCAAAAAGGGGGTTGTCCGGTTGTGGACAACCCCCTTACTAGAAAACGGTATTTGTTTTCTATTAGGCCTCGGTGGCGAGCACGCGGCCCGTCATCTCGGCGGAAGGCTCAATACCAGCCATGGTGAGCATGGTCGGAGCGATATCGGAAAGACGGCCGTCCTCGATACCGGTGAGCTGTGCCTTCTCATCAACAATGATGAACGGCACGCGGTTGGTGGTGTGAGCCGTAAACGGATGCTTGGAACCGTCGGAAGCAACGTCAAACATGTGATCGGCGTTACCGTGGTCGGCGGTAATCAGCGCAAAGCCGCCCTTGGCGAGAATCGCCGGGACAACCTTGGACAGGGCATCGTCAACAGCCTCGACGGCCTTAACGGCGGCGTCGAAGACACCGGTGTGACCAACCATGTCGCAGTTCGCGAAGTTCACGATGTAGAAATCAGCGCGATCCTCGTTGATGGCGGCGACAAGCTTCTCGGTCACCTCGGGAGCGCTCATCTCGGGCTGCAGATCGTAGGTAGCGACCTTGGGGGAAGCGACGAGCACGCGCTCCTCGCCCTCCTTGGGCTCCTCGATGCCGCCGTTGAGGAAGAACGTCACGTGGGCGTACTTCTCGGTCTCGGCGGTGTGCAGCTGCTTCAGGCCATTGGCGGCGATGACGTCGGCCAGGACGTTCTCGGGGAACGTCTTGGGGAAGGCGACCTCGACGTCAAACGTCGGATCGTACTCGGTCATCGTCACAAAGTGCGAGAGCTTGATCTGCTCGCGCTCAAAGCCGTCGAACTCCTTGTCCGTGAACACGCGGGTCATCTGACGTGCGCGGTCGGGACGGAAGTTGAAGAAAATAGCCGCGTCGCCCTCGTGGATGCCCTCGTTGTGGGCAGCGAAGGGCTCGACGAACTCGTCGCCGCGCGGGTCCTTCTCGTAGTAGGCCTTGATACCGGCAACGGGGTCGGTATCAGCATCGGACGCGTTGACCATGACGTCGTAGGCGCGCTGGATGCGCTCCCAACGGTTGTCGCGGTCCATCGCCCAATAACGACCCGAGACGGTGGCAACGCGAGCGTCGCAACCGGTCTCCTCGGAAATCTTGGCCAGGAAGGCGCAGAACTCACTCATGTAACCGGCACCGGACTGCGGGTCGACGTCGCGGCCATCCATGAAGGCGTGGACGCGAACGGTCTTGACACCATGCTCGGCAGCCATCTTGACCAGAGCCTCGACGTGGTTCATGTGGGAGTGAACGCCGCCAGGGCTCATAAGGCCCATGAGGTGGAGAGTCTTGCCGTCAGCCTTGACATCGTCCATGGCCTTGACGAAAACCTCGTTCTTGGCGATGGAGCCGTCCTTGATGGCATTGTTGATGCGCGAAAGCTCCTGGAACACGATGCGACCGGCACCGATGTTGAGGTGACCCACCTCGGAGTTGCCCATCTGGCCGTCGGGAAGGCCCACGTCCTCGCCCGAAGCACCGAGCGTGGTGTGAGGATACTTCTCGTACAGGCCATCAAGGAAGGGCGTCTTGGCAGCGGCGACGGCGTTCTCGCCATCGGCCGGAGCAAGGCCGCAGCCGTCCATGATAATCAGGAGTGCAGGAAGATGACGTTGTGCCATATGTCCTACTCGCCTGCCTTGACGACCATAGAGGCGAAGTCGGCAGCCTTGAGCGAAGCGCCGCCCACGAGGGCGCCGTCAACGTCGGGCTTGGCGACGAGCTCGGCGATGTTGCCGGGCTTGGCGGAACCGCCATACAGCACGCGGATGCCGTTAGCGAGCTCCTCGCCGAACATCTCCTTGAGGGTCTCACGGATAGCACCGCAGACCTCCTGAGCGTCCTCGGCGGTAGCGGTCTTGCCGGTGCCGATGGCCCAGATGGGCTCGTAGGCGACGACGACCTGCTTGGGGCAGGTGATCTCAAGACCAGCAAGGCCAGCCTTGACCTGGTTCACGACGTGCTCGACATAGGTGCCAGCCTCGCGGACCTCGAGGGACTCGCCGCAGCAGAAGACGGGAACAAGGCCGGCGGCAACGAGAGCCTTAGCCTTCTTGTTCTGGTCCTCGTCGGTCTCGTGGAAGTAGTCGCGACGCTCGGAGTGACCGATGATGCAGTAGGTGCAGCCAGCGGACTTGAGCATGTCGCAAGAGGACTCACCGGTGAAGGCACCCTTGGCCTCCCAGTACACGTTCTGTGCACCGAGGGCGATGGGGGCAGCCTGAATGCGGTCATGAACCGTGGTGATGTCGATGGTCGGAGGGCAGACGAGCACCTCGACGCCAGCCGGAACCTCGGGCAGAGCCTGAGCCAGCTCGTCGGCGAGCTTGGCAGCCTCGGCGACGTCGTTGTTCATCTTCCAGTTACCAGCGATAAGAAGGGTGCGATTAGGCATCGAGAAGCGCCTCCACTCCGGGCAGGGCCTTACCCTCGACGAGCTCCATGGAAGCGCCACCACCGGTGGAGATCCAGCTCATCTTGTCGGCCAGGTTGAACTTGTTGACAGCTGCGACAGAGTCGCCACCGCCGATGATCGAGGTGCAGTCGGCCTCGGCGACAGCCTCGGCGATAGCCTGGGTGCCGTGAGCAAAGTTGTCGAACTCGAAGACGCCCATGGGGCCATTCCAGAACACGGTCTTGGCGCCCTTGACGGCCTCGGCGTAGAGCTCCTCGGTCTTGGGGCCGATGTCCATGCCCTCACGATCGTCGGGGATAGCGTCGGAAGCGACAACCTCGGGGACAGCGTCCTCGCCAAAATGATCGGCAACGCGGTTGTCGATGGGGAGCAGGATCTTGACGCCCTTCTCCTCGGCCTTCTTGAGCATCTCGCCAGCGCGCTCGACCCAGTCCTCTTCCTTGAGGGACTGACCGACGGACAGGCCCTGAGCCAGGAAGAAGGTGTAGGCCATACCGCCACCGATGATCAGGGTGTCAGCAGAGTCGATGAGGTGATCGAGAACGCCGATCTTGGAGGAAACCTTGGAACCGCCGACGATGGCGACGAAGGGGCGCTCGGGCTCGGCGAAGATGCCGGTCAGCGTGTCGACCTCCTTCTCGAGCAGGAAGCCGGCGACGGCAGGCAGGTAAGCGGCGGGGCCCACGACGGAACCCTGGGCGCGGTGAGCGGTGCCGAAGGCATCGAGAACGAAGACGTCACCATAGGAAGCGAGCTTCTTGGCGATCTCGGGATCGTTCTTCTTCTCACGCTTGTCAAAACGGACGTTCTCGAGAACGAGGACCTTGCCCGGCTCGACGGCGGCGACAGCCTCAGCAGCCTTCTCGCCGTAGGTGTCGGCGACAAAGGCAACGTCGAGACCAGAGAGCTCAGCGAGCTTCTTGGCGACGGGCTCGAGGGACAGCTCGGGCTGGAAGCCGGTGCCCTCGGGACGGCCGAGGTGGCTCATGAGGATGACGCGAGCGTTGTGCTCAACGAGGTAGTTGATGGTGGGCAGGGCAGCCTTGATACGGGTGGTGTCGCCAACGACGCCATCCTTGATAGGCACGTTAAAGTCAACGCGGACGAGAACGCGCTTTCCGTCGACATCGATGTCGCGGACGGTCTTCTTGGTAAAGGCCATGTTTGCTTCTACCTTTCGTACGTGTCTGCCTCCCATTACGGCAGACGATTTCTTATAAAAAGGGCGCGACCCTAGGGTGTAAGCCCTATAAGGCCGCGCCCTTCTTTAGACGCTCAACGAGCTATTCGCTAAAAGCTAAATTAAGCAACGAACTTCTCGAAGTACTTGATGGTGCGGACCATCTGAGAGGTGTAGGAGTTCTCGTTGTCGTACCAAGAGGTGACCTGAACGAGGGTCTGACCGTTGCCGAGGTCAGAGCACATGGTCTGAGTGGCGTCGAAGATGGAGCCGTGGGTCTCGCCGACGATGTCGCGGGAGACGATCTGGTCCTCGTTGTAGGCGAAGGTCTCGGGGATGGTCTCGGCGTAAGCCTTCATGGCAGCGTTGACCTCGTCGACGGTGACCTTCTTGTCAACGACGGCGTAGAGGTTGGTCAGCGAGCCGGTCGGCGTCGGGACGCGCTGGGCGGCACCGATGAGCTTGCCGTTGAGCTCGGGGAGAACCAGGCCGATGGCCTTGGCAGCGCCCGTGGTGTTCGGGACGATGTTCTCGGAGCAGGCGCGGGAGCGACGGAAGTTGCCCTTGCGCTGCGGGCCGTCGAGCGGCATCTGGTCGCCGGTGAAGGCGTGGATGGTGGTCATGATGCCGGACACGATGGGAGCGAAGTCGTTCAGACCCTTGGCCATCGGGGCGAGGCAGTTGGTGGTGCAGGAAGCAGCGGAGATGATGTTGTCCTCAGCGGTCAGCGTCTCATGGTTGACGTTGTACACGATGGTGGGCAGATCACTGCCGGCCGGAGCGGAGATGACGACCTTCTTGGCGCCAGCGTTGATGTGGGCCTGAGCCTTAGCCTTGCTGGTGTAGAAGCCGGTGCACTCGAGAACGACGTCGACGTCGAGGTCGCCCCAAGGCAGGTTGTTGGCGTCGGCCTCCTTGTAGATCTTGATCTCCTTGCCGTCAACGGTGATGGAATCCTCGCCAGCAACGACCTCGTGATCGCGAGCGTAGTTGCCCTGCGTGGAGTCGTACTTCAGCAGGTAAGCGAGCATATCGGGAGAGGTGAGGTCGTTGATAGCGACGATCTCGGAGCCCTCATGACCGAACATCTGACGGAAAGCCAGACGACCGATGCGACCGAAGCCGTTAATAGCAACCTTTACTGCCATTGTGTCTCCTTTCGTAAGGCCCCCGCGAGCTACAGCGCCCGCCGTTGAGGCCCACAAACTAACCACTCGCCTAATATACCTTTTTTTTGACTTGAATTTCACGAGAATGCTCGAAATTGAAAATCAAATTTACGTTAAAACGTTTTAAATACTAAAATAGCAGCTAAATCCATATATAAGTCGTTACTTCAAACTACCTGTTTGCTTCAATGAGCTTTTCAAGCCGTAAAACACGATGGTAGAGGGCTGACTTCGACAAGGGAGGGTCAGCCATCTCCCCCAAATCACGCAGCGACAGATCAGGATAGCGCTCGCGCAGGTCGCAAAAGACCGCCAAGGCATCCGGAAGCGCATCGCGAAGGCCACGCTGCTCGAGCTCATCGATAAGCGCAAGCTGATGTTGGGCGGCACCGGCGCTTCTGGTCTGGTTGGCGAGCTCGGCATTCACGCGACGGTTCACATCGTTCTTAACCAACTTGACCGCGCGCGCCTCCTCAATCTCGGCAACGCTGCGCTTGGCACCAATCAACTTTAATAGATGCTCGATTTCCTCGGCGCTCTTAATGTACACGGCATATGACCCCCGCCGTGCATTAACACGAGCATGGACCCCAATCTGCTCCAACAGATCGCAAAGTCCCTTGGCATATTGCTCGCCCTGCACAGCGATCTCCAAATGAAAATCGCCGCGTGGATCGGCCACGAAGCCGCCCGCGATGAGCGCGCCGCGGATATAGGCAAGTCTACAGCAAGGACGGGCAACGATATGTCGGGGTACGCCGGCGACAAGTCCTCCCCTACGGTCGAGGATACCCAGCAGAACCAAGGCCTTATCCAGGTCTGGCTGATCAGGCAAGGTGATGAGGTAGTTTCGAACCTTATGCAAGACAGATTTGCGGACGGTGAACTCCGTTTTGAGCTTAAGGATACGATGCGTCAGCGTGATCATCGTGCGCGCGACGGCTCCCGTCTCAGTCGCAACCGTCAAACGATACCGCCCAGAGCCGGCAAGCGAGAGCGTACCGCTCACGCGCGTGAGGGCGGCAAGCGTCGACAAGTCGCAGTATTCACATTCGGGTTCGCAGCGCGCAAGCTCGTCGCGCACCTCAGCGGTAAACGACATGCAGGCCTATGCCTTCGTGTTGGCGCGCGACAGGTCGCGGTGGGAGATGCTCACATGATACTGAGCGCCTTCCAAGTAACGGGCCGTGGCCTCGGCAATGGCAACGCTGCGGTGCTGGCCGCCCGTGCAGCCGATGGCGATAGAAAGCTGCGGCTTACCCTCCGCGATATAGCCCGGCATCACCGTATCGAGCAGCTGTGTCCAAGCCTTCCAAAACTCCTGCGTCTTGGGATGGTCCAGAACAAAATCGGAGACCTTTTTATCGAGACCGGTCATCGTGCGCATCTCGGGATCGTAGAACGGATTGGGCAGGAAGCGGACGTCGATCATAATGTCCGCCTCGACGGGCATGCCGTGCTTAAAGCCAAACGAGAACACGTGGACGTCCATGAGCTGCTGGTCGGACAGCTCGGAAAATGCCATACGTAGCTTGTTGCGCAGCGCAGAGGTGCGCAGACGGCTCGTGTCGATAATCATATCGGCTCGGTCGCGCACGCCCTGAAGCTGAAGGCGCTCGCGCTGAATGGCATCGGCCGTAGTCTCCCCCGGCTTGGCAATGGGATGACGGCGGCGATTTTCGCTGTAGCGACGAATCAGCACCTCGTCAGAAGCCTCCAGGAACACGATGTCGCAGCTCATCTCGCGCTCTTCGAGCGCGGCGACCGCATCGAGCAGCTCGTCAAACAGTCCCTGGCTACGCAAATCGCAGGTGACGGCGAGATGCCTGCCCACGCCCGTATTGATGCCGACGAGCTCGGCAAGCTGGGCGATGAGACGCGGAGGCAGGTTATCGATGCAAAAATAGCCCATGTCCTCGAACACGTGCATGGCCTGTGTGCGGCCTGATCCGGACATTCCGGTGATGATGACGATATCGGGGATGCGCTCCGAGCGCTCCGCCGCATCCATGGCATCTCCCTTTTGCATGTGTTGCCTCCCGAAAACAAGCGCGGGACCCAGCAACCCGGATCCCGCGCGGTCAATTGCCTATATTGAGTATACCGCCCCGAGCGGATACGAGGCCTGTCTTACGCCTCAAGCGCAGCCTTGAACCAACTCGTAATACTCGTGGGGTGCGTGATGGCGGTGCCGACGACAACGGCCCAGGCGCCAGCATCGATCGCGGCGCGAGCCTCCTCGGGCGTATGCACGCGACCCTCGCAAATGATGGGAAGGCCGGGGAATTCCTCGGTCGCCTGACGCAGGAGAGGCAGATCGGGGCCATCGGCCATGGTGCAGTCGATGGCGGCAACACCATGAGACAGCGTGGTGGACACCAGGTCGAAGCCCATGTCGACAGCACGACGAATATCCTCGATGGTGGCACAGTCGGCCATCAGGAGCACGCCCTCCTCGTGCAGCGGACGGAAAGTATCTTCGACGGTCTTGCCATCGGGACGCGGACGATCGGTGGCGTCGATCGCCACGATATCGGCACCCGCAGCAACGCAGGCGCGAGCGTGGCGCAGCGTCGGCGTGATGTAAACGCCCTCGTGCCCATCCTTCCACAGGCCGATAACAGGAACCTCACAGCGACCCTTAATGGCGGCAATGTCGGCAAGGCCCTGGCAGCGAATGGCGGCGGCGCCGCCGAGCTCGCAAGCGCGAGACATTTGAGCCATGGTCTCAGGCGTACGAAGCGGCTCGCCCATATACGCCTGAACGCTCACGACGAGCTTGCCCTTCAGGGATTGAATCAAAGGATCGACGGTCATAAGGCTGTAACCTTTCTCAGAACAGCCTCCCGAGGCGTGTTGTCTCGGGAGGCTCCTACAGAAGATACGTTTACTTCAACGAGGCAAGAAGATGCTCAGCGGCACCGATGAGCGGAGCATCGCCCTCCAGAGAACCGATGAGGATCGGCGTGTCCTGAAGCGGATCGAGCGCCTGGCTGGCATAGCCCTCGTGCACCGAATCCTTCCACGTCTGCGAACGCCAATCGGGACCTTGGTGAATCACGCCACCCGAAAGCACGATGACCTCAGGGTCCAGGATGTTAGCGAGCGAGCCCAAGCTGGCACCCAGCGCAAAGCCGGCGTCATGGATGACCTCGGTCGCCTTTGCGTCGCCCGCACGGCACAGGTCGTTCACATCGCGACCGACCGAAGGACGGCTGGGGTCGACGCGACCAAAGCGCTCATCGTACATACGACCAATGGAAGTGCCCGAAGCAACCGACTCCAGATGGCCGGAACGCCCGCAGGCGCAGGGAATACCGGCGGCAGCCGAGCACTCGATGTGGCCCATATGGCCAGCAGCACCATGGAAGCCCTGCATCACGCGGCCGTTCTCGACATATGCGCCACCGATGCCCGTACCGATGCCAAGACACAAGACGGAGAACTTGCCCTTGCCGACGCCCCAGTGGGCCTCGCCCAGAGCATGAGCCTGCACGTCGCCTACAACGGCAACGGGAAGACCGAGGTCCTCGCGCAGGCGCGGCCCCAACTGAACACCGGACCAGCCGGGCATGATCTCGTTGGCATACGCGATGGCGCCCGTCTTGGGATCGACGACGCCGGCGGCACCGATACCGACGCCAAGGACCTCGACATCGGGATTCGCCTCGAGAGCAGCCTTGATGGACGCCTCGATACGTTGGAAGACGGCCTCGCCGCCCTCTTGGGCCTCGGTGGGAACCTCGGCCTCAAAAACAGGATGGGGCACACTACCGTCAGCCGGGTACTCCATGATGGCAGTCGCGATCTTAGTTCCGCCGATATCGACAGAGCAGACGTACTTGTTCTCCATGTCGCTCTCCTTAGGAGATAAAAAACAACTACAGGAAATGCGCCGTCAGGCTAGCCGTCACAGCGCGGAAAAGGTTTTCCAGGTGCCCGAGATCGCCAAGAAACCGTGTGACCATTGATCTAATGGGTCATGGCCGCACGGTTGAACGGCGAGGTCGGGTGCCCGGGGAAGCTTTACAGGAGACCGTTGTCCTGGAGGACCTTCTTAATCGCCTCGACGTTCTCGCCGGTCATGGCCTTCACCGGGCGCGGCATGGTCGGGCTGTCGAAGATACCCATGAGGTTCATAGCGGTCTTGAAGGCGCCGACGCCACCGGCATAACCCTGGACGCCCGAGGTGACATCCCAGATGTGCGAAATCTCATTGAGGCGATCCTGCTCGGCCTTGACGGTAGCCCAGTCACCAGCCTGAGCGGCCTTCCACTGACGCACGTAGCCCTCGGGCTCAACGTTGGCGAGACCCGGAACGGAACCGTCGGCGCCACCGAGGTAGGCGCCGTCGACAACAACCTCGTGACCGGTGAGGATGCTCATCGGATGGCCGTTCTTCTCGTTCTCCTGAACGAGGTAGCGGAACGAGATGTCATCACCCGAGGAATCCTTGACGCCGGCCAGAACGCCCTCGGCACCGAGCTTGGCAAGGAGCTTCCACGGGAGCTTGGTGTGGACACACACGGGGATGTCATAGGCGAAGATGGGCAGGTCGAGTTCCTCATGCAGGATGCGGAAGTGCTCCTCGACCTCGGTCATGCCCTGCAGGGCATAGAACGGGCAGGTGGCGACAAGCGCATCGGCGCCCAGCTCCTGAGCGACCTTACCGTGCTCGATCATGCGCTCGGTCTCGGTGTCGATGATGCCGACCAGAACGGGAACGCGGTGGTCGACGATACGGACGGCCTCGGAGATGATCTGACGGCGACGCTCGTCGGTGGAGAAGACGACCTCGCCCGAGGAGCCCAGGAAGAACAAGCCATCGACGCCGGCATCGATCATGCGGTTGATGCTGCGCTCAAAGGAGGCAACATCGAGCTGGTGGTCTTCGGTATCGGGAACAACGACGGGAGGGATAACGCCGGTGAATTTCTGAGTTGCCACAAGAATCTCCTTAGTTGTCTGGTGGGCAGCCCTATGCCGCCCACTCTTGTTGGCAGTGTCCAGGCCGTCTAGGCCAAAGAACACGAGTAGAACGTTTGGTTAAAAAAGTCGACGACTTCGTTTTCGAACGCATTGATGCGCTCGTGAGCGTATTTGGCATAGATGATATGTCTCCGGTCACACTCAAGACCGTTGAATACGGCAAACTGATCCTTGGGATCGCTCACGGTATCCATGAGCGATGTGCCCATGAGCACCGATCCGCGCACCCGAGACGACAGCGCCTCGAGGCCGCCAGGAAGCGGATTGGCAACCGCCGTGCAGGCGAGACCCCGCTCGTCCAGAGCAGAAACCGCCAGCGCGACTCCGCCGCCTAGACCCTCGCCCCATGCAAAGATGCGGTCGGGGTCCATGCCATCAAGATTGCGCGCCACCTTCGCCAGCGCGCAACCCCAACGGACGCGCTCGACAAAAGCGGGCGAAGAAATCCCCCGCTGCAGGTCGTCCGCACCAGCAACATCGTCATCCAGCGCGAGGACGGCATACCCCATGGCGGCAAATCTCGTCATGTGATGCCAGCCGCGCACAGGCCGATCGATATCGTGGAACATCAGGCACAGCGGCACGCGCTCAGACACTCGGGCACGACCGACAGGCTCGATCAAACGAGCGTGAATCGCATCGTCACCGAGCTCAAAGGAGACCTCCGAGTAACGGGCGCAGGGGTTAACAAAGTCAATCGCCGTAATGGCCAGGCCTTGAATCTCAAGATTCGAAGCGCATGTCTCTAAATCAGAAACATCTGCTTGGACATCACCGCGCCAGTCCCGATATTCTGCGAGCCTTGACGAAACCGTTCCAGGAATTCCCACGAGCCCGGGGACAATCAGCTCATTAACATTGCTCTCGCACTTAGACATGAGCCTCCCCTCCCTTGCAGAAAAACGGAATGATCAGATCGTCAAAATCCTGAATCTCCTCGTGGCCAAAGCCTTCAAAGAACTCATGACGCTTTTCGCAGGTCAGGTTGTTATAGACCGCAAACTGCGTCGCTGGCGGGCAGACGATATCGGCTGTGCCGGTGCCAAACAGCACGGGGCATTTGACCATAGGGGCAAAGTTCTTGGAATCGAAGTACGCCAGCTTGGCATAGGCTTCGTCAATACGAGTCGAGTCCTCGTCAAACCAGCGAGACCAATAGCGCAGGCCCTCGTAGGCAATGTCGTCTGCATCCAAATCCCAGACTAGGCGGAAATCTGACAGGAAGGGATAGAGGATGGCGGCACGATTGATAAGCTCGCTGTTAAGCGCACAGGTCGCAATGCCCAAACCACCACCCTGCGACGCGCCGTTCACAAACACACGAGAAAGATCGATGCCCTCGAGCTCGCGAACAATACGGCACAGGATGCGAATATCTTGGTGCAAGCGGACATAGTAGAGGTTGGCCGGGTCGCCGTCGATGCCGGCGACGATATGCCCGGCAACCGTTGTGCCCTCAAATCCACCAATGTCCTCGGAGGGACCTCCTTGGCCGGGGCAGTCGAGGGCGATGAGTGCCATGCCCATGCCCGCAAACGACGCCTGCTCAAACCAGCTGCGGCTTGCACCCGGATACCCATGGAACTGAAGCACCAATGGCACGGGCTCGTCCGAGACGGGTTTAAGGTACTTGGCATGCAGGCGAGCTCCACACATGCCGGTATACCAGAGGTCGAAAAGTTGGCAGGTCGCGGTATCGGTGACCGATGCCGTGTCGATCGCATAGTCAAGCCCGACGGCGTCGGCCTCGGCCATGCGATCCTTCCAAAAGAGATCGAAATCTGATGGACGGGGCATGGCGCCTCGATATTCACCAAATTGATGTTGTAGCTCCTGAGCACTTGGCATGGCTCGTGAACCCAACCTTTCGAAATCGCAACGGAGGTGCGCCCGGCAAGGGAACCGGGCGCACGGGAGGGAAAGCGAGGCTATTCGCCGAGCTTGGGGTGCAGCAGCGACGGCGCAGCGCCGAGCAGCATCTTGGTGTAGGGGTCCTGGGGATGCTGGAAGACCTGCTTGGCCTCGCCCTGCTCGACGATCTTGCCGCCATTCATAACGATGATGTCGTCAGAGATATAGCGGACCGTCTGGATGTCATGGCTGATGAACACCATGGCCAGGCCGAGCTCCTTCTTAAGGTCGGTCAGCAGGTTCAGAATCTGCGCGCGGACCGAAACGTCCAGAGCCGAGGTGGGCTCGTCGGCGATGATGGCATCGGGGTTCAGCGACAGGGCACGGGCAATTGCGACGCGCTGGCGCTGGCCGCCCGAAAGCTGACCGGGAAGAACCTCGGCGGCGGAGCTGGGCAGACCGGTGAGCTCCAGGAGCTCTTTGACGCGCTTCTCCTGCTCGGCCTCGGTACCCAGGTTGTGGACGCGCATGGGGTCGAGCAGTTGCTCGCGAACGACCATGCGGGGGTTGAGCGCCGTGGCCGGGTTTTGAAACACGACCGAGATGACGCGACCCATGTGGCGACGGTCCTCGGCGGTACGTTTGGTAACGTCCTTGCCCTTAAAGTAGACCTTGCCGCTCGTGGGGGCCTGCAGGCCGCACATGACGTTGGCGGTGGTGGACTTACCGCAACCGGACTCGCCGACGATGCCGATCGTCTGACCGGGCATGAGCCTAATCGTTACACCCTGGACGGCGTGAACCAGGTTGGGGTGCAGAATCGAGCCGGTACGGGTCCTAAAGGTGACGTGGACGTCATCAAGGAAGATGATCGGCTCGACGCCGTTGACTGCGGTCTCGCTCATCTACATCACCTCCGCGTGAGGGGTCAAACCATTTGCCTTGAGCACCTCGTCGGGGAGCTCGGAATAGAAGTGCTCGGTGCCGGGCACGCGCTTGAAGACCGGACGGGTGTCCAGGCCAATACGCGGATGGCTCGAGCGGGGCGCGAAGCGATCGCCCTTGGGGAAATCGCGCGGACTCGGAACGGCGCCGGGCACCTGGTGCAGGCGGCCCGAACCGCTCTCGATGGACAGAACGGAACCCAGAAGACCGCGGGTGTACTCGTGGATCGGGTTAGTGAGCAGCTCCTTGGTGGGTGCCTGCTCGATAACCTGGCCAGCGTACATAACCGTGATGTTGTGGGCGACCTCGGCGACCAGCGCCAGGTCGTGCGAAACGAAGATCATGGCAAAGCCGAGCTTGGCCTGAAGATCGTTGAGCAGCTTGATGACCTGCTTCTGGACGGTAACGTCCAGAGCGGTCGTGGGTTCGTCGCAGATGACCAGCTTGGGGTCGCGGGTAAGGGCCATAGCGATCAGGACACGCTGACGCTGGCCGCCGGAAAGCTCGTGCGGATAGCTCTCGAGCGTGCGCTTGGGATCGAGGCCGACGAGCTCCAGGAGCTCCTCGGCGCTGCGGGTTCCGCCGCGCTTGGTGAGCTGCTTCATCTGGGCAGAGATGAGCATGGAGGGGTTGAGCGAGGACAGGGCGTCCTGATAGACCATAGCGATATCGGTACCGCGCAGGCCGAACCACTCCTTCTTGCTCATCTTGAGCAGGTCACGGCCCTCCCAGAGGACCTCGCCGGAAAGGTGCTCGTCATCGTCGGTCAGGCCCATGATGGCCAGCGTGGTGATGGACTTACCGCAACCGGACTCGCCCACCAGGCCCATGGTCTGACCAGGACGGACGTCAAAGTTGACATGGTCGACGACGTTGATATCACCGTGATGCTCAAACTGGATGCAGAAGTCACGGACCGAGAGAATCGGTTCAACAGACTCGTCGGGCACATGGCGATCGTCACGCTTGAGCTCGACATCGCGCAGGGCGCCAAGGCGAGCGGAGAGGGACTGGGCCTGCTCCTTGTAGGCTCGAACGGGGTCGGAGACCAGCAGGTCGGCCTCGCGACGCTTGGAGGAATCGGTGGGATCCAGGGCGGCGGAGGGAGCAGCGGCCATGGCGTCGGTAATGCCCTCGGAGAGGATGTTGAGCGCCAGGCAGGTGATCATGATGGCCAGGCCTGGGAACAGTGCCTGCCACCAACGGCCGGCGAGCACGCCGCCGCGGGCGTCGGCGAGGATGTTGCCCCAGGTAGCGGTGGGCTCCTGGATACCAGCGCCGATGAAGGTCAGCGAGGCCTCGAAGATGATGGCGTCGGCGACCAGGGTAACGGTGAAGACCATGATCGGGGCGATGCAGTTACGCAGAACATGCTTGATCAAAATCCACGGAGCCTTGGCGCCGGAAACGATGACCGCGCGGACATAGTCCTCGCCGTACTCGGACACGATGTTGGCGCGCACGATACGGGCAATCTGCGGAGTGTACATAAAGCCGATGGCGAAGATGATCGACGGCACGGAGTTGCCCAGGATGGAGACAAAGACGGCCGCGAGGGCGATGCCCGGGATGGACATGATGATGTCCAGGATACGCATGATCGTCTCGGAGACGGCCTTGCGCGAAACCGCTGCAAGGGCGCCCACGACCGAGCCGCAGACCAGAGCCATGGCGGTGGCGCCAAAGCCGATAATCAGCGAGTAACGACCACCGTAGAGCATACGCGACAGAATGTCGCGACCCTTATCGTCGGTACCGAAGATAAATCCGTTGCCGGGAGCCTGGCGAGCCGTAAAGATCTCGACCGGGCTATAGGGGGCAAGAAGGGGCGCCAGAATCGCAGTCAGGGCGACCAGCACCAGCACGACGGCGGCAATCTTAGAAGACAACGTCATCTTCTTCCAGCCACCGAGCTTGAGCCCCTTGGAGGCAGCCTTCTCGAGCTGCTCGGTTTGCTTCTCTCGAATCTTTACCATAATCTACACCGTCCTGATGCGCGGGTTGATGAGCAGGTAGAGCATGTCAACCACGATGTTGATGATGATGAAGGCAAGAGCAACGACGATAACGACGCCCTGAACCAGGTTCGCCTCGTTGCCCTGAACGCCCTGCAGAATCGCAGTGCCCATGCCGGGGAGGTTGAAGATAACCTCGATGACGACGGCGCCGCCCATGAGGTAACCGATCTTAAGACCGAGGGTGGTGACCGGGGTGATCAGCGCATTGCGAAGAACGTTGATGCCGACGACGACCTTCTCGGGAACGCCGGCGCCGCGAGCCATACGGACATAATCCTTGTCGAGCTCCTCGACCATGGCGGTACGCACGATACGAGTCATCTGGCCCGTCAGCGGAAATGCCAAGGCGATAGCGGGCATGATCATACGTCCCAGATAGCCAACCGGATTCGTGGTGAAGTGAGGCAGAGCACCCGATGCCGGGAGCACCTTAAGGTAGGAAGAGAACAGCAGGATCAACAGAACGGCAAGCCAGAACGACGGGGTTGCCAAGCCGGCGATGGAAAAGACGCGGATCACTTGGTCCGGCCATTTGTCGCGATACAGTGCCGCGATGACGCCGAGCAAAAACGAAACGACCGCACCGATGGCAAGACCGATAAAGGTCAGCTGCATCGTGACGGGCAGGGCCGTGGAGATGCGCTTGGCAACGGAGTTGCGAGCAGCACCATAGGTGCCCATGTCGCCATGGATCAAATCGCCCATATAGCGCACGTAGCGCACGGGCCAGGGGTCGTCCAGACCATACTTCTCATGGTACTCGGCAACCGCCTCGGGCGAGGCACCGTCACCCAACGCCGTGTAGGCGGGGTCGGTCTTGGAGAACGACATAAGGAAGAACACCAGGACGGTGACGCCCAATGCCATGATCGGCAGCGCCACAAGACGCCTTCCAATCAAACGTAGCAAGTTGTTCACGTTCTCTCCCCTTTCTTTTGTCGGTAGGACCAACTGGTATATGAGTACGGATACTCATTACAAGACCCGAGCGACATCGTTGCCGCCCGGGTCTTTGTTTCAACTATGAGGATACGGTCCCAATGACCGACATCCTGCATATAGACTCAAGCGAGTCTTACGCCTTGACGGTCGCAACGCCCCTGAAGGACATGCTCGTCGTGCCGATGCCCTTGAAACCATCGAGGGCCTCGCCATTGGGCGCAGTGGACGGATCGTCCCAAGAAGCGGAGACGGTCTTGACGTGGACAACGGGGTACAGAACGGCGTTGTCGGCAATGATGTCGAAACACTCGTTCCACTTCTTCTGCTGCTCGTCGCCCTCGGCGGCAAGAGCCTCGTCCATGAGACCGTGGAGCTTCTGCCACTCAGCGGACTCCTTCCACGGGCAACGGGTCTGCATCCAGACGTTGTCGCCGTACCACCAGTTGAGCAGCAGGTCGGGGTCGGCGCCGAAGCAGGAAGGATCGCCAGGGGCAAGGAGGATATCGTAGGCCTCGCCGCCGTCGATGGCGGCGTAGGTGGCCGGCGAGGTATCGGTCTGGATGGTCACATCGAAGCCGAGAGCGTCGAGGTCGTTCTTGACCTGGGCGGCCATGCCCTTAATCTGCTCGTTGTCGGTGGTGCGCAGGGTGATGGCACCCGGGGTGATGCCAGACTCCTCGATGAGCTTCTTAGCCTTCTTGGTGTCGGTCTTGTACACCGTGGAAGCCTCATGATAGTTGGTGAAGCTCTTGGGCAGGTAGCAGCTGGCAGCGGTGGCAAGGCCGGCGAAGGTGTTGCTGACCATCTTCTCGGTGTCGAGCGCATACATGACAGCCTGACGGACCTTGACGTTGTTCCAAGGCTCCTTGGCGACGTTGAACATGATGAAGCGGGTGCCGAAACCCTGAACGTTGTCAATCTTGCAGCCGGCGCTCTCGAGCTGGTCGACGGCGTCAGCGGTAACGAGCTCCATAACGAGCGTGGAGCCCTCCTGCTGAGCGGTAACGCGAGCAGTGGGGTCGGTCAGGATGCTGTACTGGATCTTCTTATCCTCGGCAGCATACTCACCGTTGTACTCGGGGTTGGGAACCAGGGTGATCTCGGTATCGGAGATAGAGTCGTACATCCAGGGGCCGGAGCCGATCGGCTGCTTGGCGCGATCCTCCTCGGTCTGGGTGGCCGGGGTAACGCGGACGATGGCCAGACGATCCTTGAGCAGGGAGAAGTTGGGGACCTTGGTCTTGACCGTCACGGTGCTGGCGTCCTTGGCCTCGATGGACTCGAAGGGCTGGAAGAACGGAGCATAGGTAGCGGAAGCGGCGCAAGCGGTGTAGGAGGCAACGACATCGTCAGCGGTGACCTCGGTGCCATCGGAGAACTTGGCGCCCTTGCGGATGGTGACCTCGAAAGTGGTGTCGTCCACAGACTTGGGATCGTCGGTGGCGAGCTCGTTGAAGGTGCTGTAGTCGTGGTAATCGATGCCGTAGAGGCCCTCGACGACGTGCCAGTTAGCACCCAGGCCCACAGCGGAGCCGGTGCTGGCGGGATCGAAGCTGGACGGAGCGTAAGCGGAACCAGCGGTGATCACGCCGCCGCCACGGTTGGCGGAATCGGTGGAGCCGGAAGCGGAACCCTCGTCGCTAGAGCTGCCACCGCAGCCAGTGAGACCAAGGCCGGCGACAGCAGCGACGCTGCCGGTGAGGCCGAGGAACGAACGCCTGGACATACCCTTGTTGATGATGGCCATGTCTTCTCCTATCAATAGAGAATCTTACTCGGGAGCACCTAGACTTGCCCCCGCGCAACTTGCGGACGATATATACCTTACCTACCGACGAACCCAACTGAGGTGCCGCGCTCGGCGACCGATACATACATACGCTTGAACGGTATTTACTACCGTTCACCGAATTCATTGACAAATGATTCGCCAGACAGTATGTATCGACGAGGTGAGATATCAGTCTTCGTCAACCCGCAGGATAGCAGGGTTGTTCACCATGACTAGTCAAACGTTTTAGCGTTAATAAAACCCGAAACCAGCATGCAATCATGGCGAAATAAATGGTTGAAAATCACGCAATCATGTATATCAGTAGTTTAGGCTCGTGTTTAGCTATCGGAATGGCCAGCCGCCGCCTCGGCGCGCTCGGCATTCCACGCAACGAGCGCCTCGTGGACCGCCTTGGCAACATCGGCAGGTATGCCGCGAACTTCCGCGATCTCTTGCTCGCTCGCCGCGCGCAAACGCTTCATCGAACCAAAATGGCGCATAAGGGCACGTTTTCTGGTGGGTCCCACGCCTGGAACGTCATCGAGTACCGAAACTGTCATGGCTTTATCGCGCAACTCACGATGGAATGTGATTGCAAAACGGTGCGATTCATCGCGCACCTGTTTAATTAGATAGAGCGAAGCAGACCCGGTCGGCAGCACGACGGGAGTCTCGTCCCAAGGCACAAAAACTTCCTCATCGGCCTTTGCCAAGCCACAAACTGGTATATCGAGCCCAAGAGCCTCAAGTTGCTTGATCGCAGCGGTCAATTGCGGCTTACCGCCATCGACAACGAGCAAATCGGGGCGCGAGCCAAAGCGCTCGTCGGCCATGCGCTCGGGAGCATAGCGTCGTCCCAAAACCTCGGACATCGACACGAAGTCGTTTGCCTCGTCCAATTCGGCCTGAATTTTAAAACGACGGTACTGGCTCTTGTCGGCGCGTCCGTTGGTAAACACCACCATCGAGGCGACGGTAAAGGTTCCATGCAGCGTCGAGATATCGAAGCACTCGATACGCATCGGCGGCGCCGGCAGCGCCAGCGCGCTTTCGAGCTCCAGGAGCGCTTGATTGGTGCGGTCGTCAGCGTACCCCGTTCGCATCATGTAGCGCATGAGGGCATGGCGCGCATTTTTGGATGCCATATCGAGCAAACGGTGCTTTTCGCCACGCTGCGGCCTATGGAGATGGCAGGAACGCTCGCGCTTGCCTGCAAGCCACTCCCCCAGCGCCTCCGCATCCTCAAGCTCGACAGAGAGGTTTATCTCAGCTGGAATATCGGCCGTCTCGTCGTAATAGCGCTTAAGAAAGCCCGACTGGAGCTCTTCCTCGTCAACATCAAGACCCTTGTCAAGAATGAACTCGCAGGTTCGAACCGTTCGACCCTCACGCACGACAAAGACGCAAGCGGCGGAGATGGTCTCCTCGCGATAGAAACCGATGACATCGATATCGACACTGGAGGGAAAAACGACTTGCTGACGGTCGTCCAGACCCCTGATGACCTCCAAACGACGTTTGACGCGTGCCGCGCGCTCAAAGTCGAGCGCCTCGGCGGCATCCGTCATCTCGGAGGTCAGCTCATCGACGACATCCTTGCGATGGCCCGACAAAAAACGTTCGACACGTTTGACGTTCTTGGCATAGTCCGTAGGAGAAATCGCGCCGACACACGCACCCGGGCCGCGCCCGACATGGTAGTCAAAGCAGGGACGCCCGTTTTGCGCGCAAATCATATTGACGATGTCTTCCTCGCCCCTGTGGGACTCGACGATACGACGACAACGACGCCACTCCGCACAGGATGCGGAGCAGATGGGGATAACCTTGCGCAGCGTATCTATCGTCTCACGTGCCGCACGGCTATCGGTATAGGGACCAAAATAACGCGTTCCCGGCTTATGACGCTCGCGCGTATATTTGATAGCGGGATACAGGTCGCCCTTTGTAATGGCGATAAAGGGGTAGCTCTTGTCATCCTTGAGGTCGACGTTAAAGTACGGATGGTACTGACCAATCAAATTGCGCTCGAGCACCAACGCCTCGTGCTCGGTCTCCACCACGATATAGTCAAAGCTCGCCACCAGCTGCATCATCAGCGGGATCTTTTGACGCTCATCCTGCAGTGTCACGTACTGGCGCATACGGGAACGCAAGTTTTTTGCCTTGCCCACGTAGATGACATCGCCCTTGGCATCCTTCCAAAGGTAGCATCCGGGCTGTGTGGGAACGCGCGAAACCTGCTCGGCAAGCGTTGGAATGTTGTCGTGACCGGCCACACGCACCTACTTGCGACGAAGCAGCGCCGAGACCTCAGGCATCTTAAGGACGACGGCAAGGCCAAAGGTAACAGCAAGCGAGACGACACCCGCAACGCAAACGTAGCCAAGAGTAATCAGAATCGAGCCGCCAAGTGCCCCGACAAAGTGTTCAAGCACCCACATGACGCCGGCGCCTGCGGCAGCACCTAGACCACCGAGCAAAAGGCCAAAGAAACCGCCATGCAGGATAGATTTGACCTGAAGGCCACGCAGGCGACGACGCAGCCACCACAGCGAACAGCCGACCAAGATCACGTAGTCGACAACATACGAAAGCGCGATTGCCGGCATACCGAAGCCCAGCACAACGCCAAACAGCAGAACCGAGCCGGCCTGGCCGATGGCAGAATACAGGCAATAGCGGCTATAGGGCTTCATGTCGAGCAAGGCAGAGAAGCTCTTCTGCATCAACACGACCACGCCGTAGAGCGGCAGCGAGAGCGCTAGGTAGACAAGGTACTCGGACACCAGCGCCACTCCGGATTCATCGAACTTGCCAGCACAGTAGATCATGTTGAGCGGACGTGCGAAGACAATCAGGTACAGTGCGAACGGAATCAGGAAGAACAGCATCTGGGCGACGCCACGCGAAATGCCCGTGCGTACGCTGTCGTAATCCTTCTCCTGTGCGTCGTGAGAGAGCTCGGTATAGAGCGCCGTCGAAAGCGAGGCGGCAATCAGCGCGTAGGGCAGCGTGTACCACAGGCGCGCATAGGCGATGACGGAAGGACCAGTCTCGGGCTGGACCACCAGCGCGGCAGCGTTGGTGATAGAAGTCGAGACAAACATGCACACCGTGGCGAGCAGCGTCGGGATACCGAGCGCAATCGTCTGGCGCAGCGCGGGGTCCTTAAAGTCGATATGGATATGGGGATGCACGCCGTGCTTGCTAAGCGCGGGAATCTGACATGCCATCTGAACAAAGACACCGAGGGTCGTACCGGCCGCAATCAAGATGATGCCGGCACGTTCGCCAAACTGTGCGGACACGGGCGCAAAACCCATAAAGCTCGCAATGACGATCACATTGTTGAGGACCGGGGCAAACGTCGACCAGAAGTAGTCGCGGTGTGCGTTGAGAACGCCCGAGAACACCGAGCCCAAACCATAAAACAGAATCTGGATGGCAAAGAAACGGAACATGAACGCAGCGGTATCCATGCTGCCGCCGTCACCCGAAAGGAACGATTGCGTCCAGATAAAGCCCGGGGCGAACACGGTCCCCAGCAACGAAATGCCACCCAGCACCAAAAGCAGAATGCCGAGCAGGTTGCCCACGTACTCGTTCGAGGCCTCGCGACCCTGCTCACGCCTCACGCCCATGTACACGGGCAAAAACGCCGTCACGAGCATGCCGCCCATCACGAGTTCGTAGAGCATATTGGGCAGGTTGTTGGCGACCTGATAGGAGGACGAAAGTAGCGACATGCCGATAGCGGCCGCCATTGCCCACGTGCGGATAAAACCGGTGACGCGAGACACAATGGTCAGGATGGTCATAAGCCCGGCGGAACGACCAACCGTGGAGTAGTCCGACGAGCCCATGTCGTCAGTGTCATCTCGCGACGAAGAAGCTTCGGATGAGGGTGTCTGAGGCGCAGATTCTTTTGCAAAATGAGCTCCGCGCTTCAATTCTTCCTGCGCCATCGCTCAGTCCTCTCTCGTAATCGCGGCAACCGTCGCCCCGCAAAATGCAATTAAATCATCGGGTGCAAGCTCGAGCTGATAACCACGCTTGCCTCCCGAAATAAAAATGGTATCCCAAAGGACACATGTCTCATCAATGAGCGTCCGGTAGCGTTTTTTCATACCGACCGGGCTGCAGCCGCCGCGAACGTAGCCAGTCGCCGCAAGCAAATCCTTCACATGCATCAAGGCCAAGGACTTCTCCCCCGCGGCACGCGCGGCGGACTTTAGATCGAGCTCGTCGGCAACAGGGATACAGCACACGACATAGTCGTTGGACGGTGTCACGCAGACCAAAGTCTTAAATCCTTGACCGGGCTCCTCGCCAAGCTGCTCCGAAATCGCGACACCCAGGCCCACCGACTCATCACCATCGTCTTCGTACGTATGTAGAACATAGGAAATGCCGGCGCTTTCCAGCTCGCGCATCGCATTGGTTTTTGGCGTCTTTACAGCCTTTGCCATGACATATCCTTTCCCTCGCATTCGGACGCAAGGATTAAGTATATGTCCAATTCGGCTGCATACGTCACTTCGGCACAGCAAGCGCCATCGAATCACAAGGAGTCGATGGCGCCCATAAACTGAATCGCCTATTTATTGAGCATCAAGTTGAGCCTGACGCTCCCGGTCACGCCTGAGCAACGGCGCCAAAAACTTGCCCGTATAACTCTGCGGACAGTCCGCAACCTGCTCCGGTGTGCCCGAAACCACGACGGTTCCGCCGCCGTTACCGCCCTCGGGACCCATATCGATCAGGCGGTCGGCAACCTTGATGACATCAAGGTTGTGTTCAATCACCAGCACCGTGTTGCCCGCATCGACCAAGCGCTGCAGCACATCGAGCAGCTGGCGGACGTCCTCAAAATGAAGGCCGGTCGTCGGCTCGTCCAAAATATAGAACGTCTTGCCCGTCTGGCGTCGATGAAGCTCCTTGGCGAGTTTCACACGCTGCGCCTCGCCGCCCGAAAGCGTCGTGGCGGGCTGGCCCAGGCTCACGTAGCCCAAGCCTACATCGTACAGCGTCTGGAGCTTGCGCTTAATCTGCGGGATATTCCCAAAGAAGGCCAGCGCCTCGGTGACGCTCATGTCGAGCACGTCCGAGATGGTCTTGCCACGGTAGGTGACCTCGAGTGTCTCGCGGTTGTAGCGTTTACCGCCGCAAACTTCGCAGGGAACGTAGATATCAGGAAGGAAGTGCATCTCGATCTTGATCTGCCCGTCGCCCTTGCACGCCTCACAGCGCCCGCCACTCACATTAAAGGAGAAACGACCCGGCGAGTAGCCGCGCGCCTTCGACTCCGGCGTACTCGCAAACAGCGCGCGAAGATCATCCCACAGGCCGATATAGGTAGCAGGGTTGGAACGCGGCGTGCGGCCAATCGGCGACTGGTCGATATCGATAACCTTATCGATACACTCGATGCCCTCGATTTTCTTATATGGACCCACAGGGCGCGTCGAACGGTGAATGGCATTCGTAAGGGCAGGCGCAATGGTATCGGTAACCAGGGAGCTCTTGCCCGATCCCGACACGCCGGTAACAACCGTAAGCGTACCAAACTCGATTTTGGCAGTAACGTTTTTGAGGTTGTTGGCTCGAGCGCCCGTAATTTTAAGGCAGCCGCGACCGGGCTTGCG
This sequence comes from uncultured bacterium, assembly GCA_905215755.1. Classification (GTDB taxonomy): domain Bacteria; phylum Actinomycetota; class Coriobacteriia; order Coriobacteriales; family Coriobacteriaceae; genus Collinsella. The sequence goes on along the minus strand of CAJMRE010000012.1, from coordinate 11,926 downwards.
CCGTTCATCAGGCACCCGGATCATTCGTTTGCCGGTCAGATAAGCGCCCGTCATCGACTCAGGACACGCCATGATATCGGCAGGCGTTCCCGCCGCGACTACGTGTCCGCCGTTGACGCCGGCGCCGGGCCCCATGTCGATCACGTAATCGGCGGCACGGATTGTATCCTCGTCGTGTTCGACGACGATAACGGTATTGCCGATATCGCGCAGGCGCTCGAGCGTCTTGATCAAGCGCTCGTTGTCACGCTGATGAAGACCGATCGAGGGCTCGTCCAGAATATAGAGCACGCCCATGAGACCCGCGCCGATCTGCGTTGCCAGGCGAATACGCTGCGCCTCGCCACCGGAAAGCGTCGCCGAGGCACGATCGAGCGTCAGATAGTCGAGTCCAACATCGACCAGAAAACGCAAGCGCTCCAGGATTTCCTTGACGATACGGCCGCCGATAAACTGTTGGCGCTCGGTGAGTTCCAGGCCCTCAAAAAACTCGAGCGATTCACGGCACGACAGGCAACAAACCTCGTAAATGGACTTGCCGCCCACGGTGACGGCGAGCATCTCAGGGCGCAAACGAGCGCCGTGGCAGCTCGAGCACGGCTCCTCGCGAATGTACTTCTCCAGGCGCGCCTTGGTGTTCTCGTTCGTCGTCTCGGTATAGCGTTCGTACAGGATGTTGCGAACGCCCGAAAACTTGGTATCCCACTGGCTGCGACGTCCGTCGAGCTTTTGGTAGTCGACCGAGATCTTCGTATCGCCCAGGCCATCCAAGAATGCACGACGCACGCGAGGGGGCAAGTCCTCCCACGGCGTATCGGTGCTCACCTTAAAGTGTTTGCAGACCGCAGCAAAAATCTGCGGATAGTAGTTCGAGTTGCCAAACAGGCTACCAAAGACTCCGTCAGCAATGGACTTCGAGGGGTCCTCGATCAACGCCTCGGCATCAACGGTTTTCTTAAAGCCCAGGCCGTCGCACTCAGGACATGCGCCATAGGGAGCGTTGAACGAAAAATCACGCGGCTGAAGATCGTCAATGGAGTGACCATGCTCCGGGCACGCCAAGGCCAACGAATACTCCAGCAGCTCGCCCTCGGTCCCTTCGGGAGCATCACGATCGGGCAGCATGTACACGTTTACATTGCCGTGAGCCAGCGCGGTCGCCTGCTCAACAGACTCGGCGATACGGCCCAGAGAGTTCTCACGGATCACGATGCGATCGACTACGACCTCGATATCGTGCTTGAACTTCTTGTCCAGATCGATCGGATCGTCGAGCGAGCGCACTTCACCGTCGACACGCACGCGGCTAAAGCCCTCGGCGCGAAGGTCCTCAAACAGTTTGGTGTACTCGCCTTTTCGCCCGCGCACCACCGGTGCCAGCACAAACGCGCGGCGGCCCTCCCCCGCCGCCAAGACCTTGTCGGCAACCTGGTCGGTCGTCTGACGCTCAATGACGCGGCCGCATTCGGGACAGTGCGGGGTGCCCACACGGGCGAACAGCAGGCGCAGATAGTCATAAATCTCGGTTACGGTGCCAACCGTCGAGCGAGGGTTTTTAGACGTCGTCTTTTGGTCGATCGACACCGCCGGCGAAAGGCCGTCGATTGAATCCAAGTCGGGTTTGTCCATCTGGCCCAAGAACTGGCGCGCATAGCTCGAAAGGCTCTCGACGTATCGACGCTGGCCCTCGGCATAGATAGTGTCAAATGCCAGCGAACTCTTGCCCGAGCCAGAAAGACCGGTAATGACCACGAGTTGGTCACGCGGAATGGAAACATCGATATCACGGAGGTTGTGCTCACGAGCGCCGCGAATAACGATAGAAGAATCAGACATGGAAGCTCCTTGCCTCCTATTGCATCGAATCATACTGTCGATGAGTTTAGCGCACTCGACGCGCACAGATGTTCGTAATACAAGATTCGCAGACCTTTAGCTTTGCGTATCGGATGCTTTGTTTCTCGAAATGCCGTGGAAAGGTTACAGTAATCTACTACTGAACTTAATTTGCTGTAACAGAGGAACGTCCATGACCGAAGATATCCCCCTTGAAATCACTTCGAGCGACATGGCCAATCTGCCCATATTCATCGCCGTCCTTATCGTGGCCACCGTCGTCGTGCGCGTGTATTTTTCAATCAAACACAATGAAAAGCCGCCCATTGCCCGCGTCTTTTGGTGCGCGACGCTCCTCATCCCGCTCGGCATGGTAGCTGCATGGATTACGAATCAATTGCTCGTAAATGAGGACAATTCCCTATGGGTCCTTTCTTATTCGGCGCTCGGTGCTGCCGCCGTCATACTTCTTGTCGAGCCCTTGGTTTCGGGACATATCGACCAAACCGATCTTGCGACGGGAACGGTTGCCTGTATTTGCCGTGACATCCTTGTCATCGCCGCTGTTTCAGCGCTCTCGTTCGTTTCACTCGAAATTGCCTGTAACGAAACGTTCTATCGCATTCCCGCCAACTCATTCGGGTTTTCCGTCGGGCTGCTCGCGACGGTTCTGCTCTCCCTTTATTTGCTGGGACAGCGTCATGGAGGCGTCATGGCCCTCGTGCCCGTCGCCTGTTGCATCCTTGGCATTGCCGAGCACTTCGTCATAACGTTTAAAGGCGAAGCCATCCTGCCAAGCGATATCTTGGCCCTCGGCACCGCAATGGAAGTGAGCGAGGGATACGAGTTTACCTTTACCGCCGGAATCGTAACCTCTCTCGCCCTGCTGGAGATTTCCCTGGGGCTTCTTTCGCTTATCCGACCGCGAAAGCTCCGTACGCCCACCCATGTCTTCCCCGCAATCGCCGCTAACCTCTGCGCTTTTCTGCTAGTGACCGTTGTGGAGCTCTCGGGCTTTTCCAGCATCGACTTGGAGCAGGCGCTGGATTTTGGATTTGACCGTTGGCAGCCCATCACCACATATACGTCTCAGGGTTTTATCACTTCGTTCACCGAAATGGCCAACGAGTTGCCCATTGAGAAGCCCGAAGGCTATACGCCCGATGAGGCGCAGAGCATCGAGCAGGAGCTCGCCGCCGCCTACGACAGCACGTATGGCTCGAGCGAGCAGCGCGCGGCTGCCGTTGCCCAGTTCAATGAAATCAAGCCGACGATTGTTGCCGTCATGAACGAGAGTTTTAGCGACCTTTCGTGCTTTGAGCAGCTCCAGGCGGCCGGGTACACCGGCCCCGCATTCTACAACTCGCTTCCCGACACACTTGTTCGCGGCACCATGCTCGCTTCGGTCACCGGTGGCGGAACGGCAAACTCCGAATTCGAATTTTTGACCGGAGCGACAACGGCCTTTGTCGGATTAGGCAAGATCCCCTATCAGCTGTATCAGATGAATGGCGTCAACAGCCTGGCAAAGGACCTTAAAGAGCTTGGGTATACCGCTACCGCTATGCACCCGCAAAACCCCGTCAACTACCATCGAGATAAGATCTATCAGCAGCTGGGCTTTGGAGACTTTCTTTCAATCGGCGATTTCGAAGGTGCGCCCTGTTACCATGCCGGCGTATGCGACTACGCCACCTACGACAAGATACTCGACCTGCTTAGAACCGACGAAGCGCCGCAGTTCATCTTTGACGTCACGATGCAAAATCACGGCGGCTACGACTATGGCACCGTTCCCGCCGAAGAGCTGACAAACTATTGGGTCGAGGGAGCCAGCGAGGGCGCCAATAGCGCGCTCAACACCTATCTCACCTGCATCAACGCATCCGACCGGGACCTCGAGTACTTTATCAACGAGCTCCGCAATATCGGCAGACCGGTTGTTCTTGTCTTTTTTGGCGACCATCAGCCGAGCGCCGCAACGACTCTCAACGACGAGCTGTACCCTCAGGAAGATACGGCAAGCCACGCTTTCCGTGTCTATCAGTCAACCTATTTCGTCTGGGCTAACTATGAAATCGCCGGCAATACCGAGCTCAACGTCTACGACACCGTCGGGGCAAACGAGATTGCAGCCATTACCCTTAATAAGATCGGCGCCCCGCTCACCGACTATCAAAAGGCCCTGCTTGCAACAAGGTCAGATGTGCCCACCATCAATGTCGCCGGCTATCTCGGTGCCGACGGGCTGCGCTACAACTTGGAATCTGAAGACAGCCCATACACCTCGACGATCGACAAGCTGCAGCGCATGCAATACCTCGAGTTCGCCAGCAAAGTTCAGTAAGCCCGCCCATTCGCTTGGGCCCATCGTATTGCAAGCACGCTCGGCCCAAATGCATCGCAAATGACTCCCGCTCGCAAACGAGGGTACAATGACGCTCGTGTCACACCGCGGGGCTCCGGCCCCAACATATACAAAGGAGTCAAACATGGGTTGCGAGCACGCACAGGCAGCCGGCGGGCAAACGTCGCCGTCGCAATTTGAGGAGAATACGCTGTCCGAGGTCAAGCGCGTTATCGCCGTGCTTTCCGGTAAGGGCGGCGTCGGCAAGTCATTCGTCACCGGCGCCATCGCCACGGAGCTTTCCCGCCACGGTCACAAGGTCGGCGTCCTCGATGCCGATATTACCGGCCCCTCTATCCCTAAGATGTTCGGCATGAGCGGACGTCACGTCCATGCCCTCGGCAATCTTATGCTGCCCGAAATCTCCGAGCACGGCGTCAAGGTTATGAGCTCTAACCTGCTGCTCCAAAACGAAACCGACCCCGTGCTCTGGCGCGGCCCGGTTATCGCGGGTGCCATCAGGCAGTTCTGGAGCGAAACCTCATGGGGCCCCATCGACTACCTGCTGGTCGACATGCCTCCGGGAACGGGCGACGTCGCCCTCACTGTCTTCCAGTCGCTGCCCGTCGATGGCATCGTCATCGTCACGAGCCCGCAGGATCTGGTCTCGATGATCGTCGCCAAGGCGGTCAACATGGCCGAGAAGATGAACGTGCCCATTCTGGGAATCGTCGAAAACATGAGCTATATCGAGTGCCCCGATTGCGGCAAGAAGATCGAAGTCTTTGGCAAGAGCAAGCTCCCCGAGGTCGCCGAGCGTTACAACCTCGAGATTCTAGGGCAGCTTCCCATCAATCCGGCACTCGCCGAGGCTTGCGACAAGGGCGAGGTTGAGACCGCACTGCCCGACGGTATGCTGCCCCAAGCCGTCTCTGCTGTCGAGGCCATTGCCCCGCACGAGACCGCCGAGGCCTAAGTGAACACAAACGCCTCCTATGACGTCTTGGTAATCGGCGGCGGGGCCTCGGGTCTCGCCGCCGCCATTACGGCCGCACGCGCAGGCAAAAGCGTCTGCATCGTTGAGCGCGATGTTGCCTGCGGCCTTAAACTCCTTGCGACCGGCAACGGCCGCTGCAACCTTTCCAACGAATCAATTGATTTCCAGCGGTACAACCACCCCGCATTCGTCGAATCCGTCATGGGTCCCCGGCCCGAGCAAGAGCTCGGCAGTTTCTTCTCCTCGCTGGGCATCATGACGACCTCCGAGGAGGGCCGGCTGTATCCGCGCTCCCTTCGTGCCGAATCGGTGCGCGATGCGCTTCTCAACGCTTGCAATCACCTGGGTATCACCTTGATCTGTGGAGCAAACGTTGCCTCGGCATTCAAAGCCCCCGAGGGCTGGGTACTCCAAATAGACCGTCCCGCGCGAGCACTCAAGGCAAAAAAGCACGACGACCGAAAATCGGAGGTTCGCTCGCTTCGGAAGGCGCTTGCCGACACCCCTCGCAAGAACGAGACGCTGCAGGCAAAGGCCGTAATTATCGCTACGGGCGGCAGCCCCGCCGACATCGCGAAGACGTTCAATCTTTCCCTCACACCGCAGCATCCCGTCCTCTGCCCTGTGTCGGCATCGGTCTTCGGCGACCAGACTGCGCTCAAGACGCTGGATGGCCTGCGCGTCCGCGCCCGTTTGACGCTCACCCGCAATCACGAGGAGCTCTGGCACGAAGACGGCGAAGTGCTCTTCCGAACCTTTGGCATTTCGGGCGTTGCTGCCTTTAACCTCTCCCGTCGCGTTCAGCGCGACGACACGATTCTGCTCGACGTTTTCCCCGACCTCTCCAAAGACGTGTTGCTCAATATGCTCAATCAGCGAGTTGCGTTGCTCGGCGGCTTTTCACCCCGCGACCCCCGCTGGCTCGACGGCATGCTTGCCCCGCAGTTCTCTCACGTTGTCTGCACCGCATTCGAACAGTGCCACCCCGGGTCGTACGACGTCATCCATCTGGTCTCAATCCTCAAGCACTTTAAGATGCTCGTCGAGGGAACGACAGAGGAGCGTTCGGCCCAGGTCACGCGCGGCGGCGTGCCCATCGAGAGCGTCTCAGCTCCCAACCTCTGCGTGAGCAACGCGGCAGACGCCCCACTTTACATCTGTGGCGAGGCGCTCGACATCGATGCCGATTGCGGCGGTTTCAACCTTGCATGGGCTTGGATCTCGGGTATTCGCGCTGCAAGCAGCCTATAGCCGCGCAGTCTATAATCAAAACGCATTCGGGCCGTCTGGGACACCGGGCGGCCTCTTTCTTGCATCTAAGGAGACCTCGATGATCGAAATCACCCAAGTCCACGCGTCACTCGATGAGGCCGGCGACGAAGCCGCCTGCCTTGCTATTGGTAGACGCGCCGTCAAACGAGCCCTGCGATGCGAGGATTCCCAGATTAAAGCCATTGAGCTCCATCGCAAGTCAATCGACGCCCGTAAAAAACGAGATGTCCATTTTATTTTGAGCTTTCGAGTCGAGCTGACAAGCTCCCGACTCGAGCAGGAGGTGGTCGACCGCGTCGCCGAGCGCGACCGCTCGCGCATCCGCATGGTAGACGGCGAGGCTCCTTCATTCCCCAACCCTGTCCCAAATGCACCCAAGGGGCGTCCCGTCGTTGTCGGCGCCGGTTGCGCCGGTCTCTTCGCCGCCCTGACCCTTGCCGAAGCGGGCCTTAAACCCCTGCTCATCGAGCGCGGCGACCCCGCGCTTCGCCGCTCGGAAGCGATTGATCTCTTTCTTAAGGAGCGTATCCTCGACCCCGAAAGCAATATCCAATTTGGCCTGGGCGGCGCAGGGACCTTCTCGGACGGCAAGCTCAACACGGGAACCAAGAATCCTGCCCATCGACTGATTCTTGAGACCTTCGTCAAAGCGGGCTCACCTCGCGACATCCTGTGGGACGCCAAACCGCACATTGGCTCCGACATCCTACCCACCGTCGTCACCAACATTTCTCAGCGCATCGAGCAGCTCGGTGGAACCGTCCGCTATCGAACAAGGCTCGTCAATATTCGAACCGATGAATCTGGCGCCATCACCGGCGTCGATGTCCAACCGCCCCAAGAAACCACAAGCGAGACAATCGCCACAAAGCACCTCATTCTCGCCTGCGGCCATTCCGCCCGCGACGTATTCGAGCTTCTCAAAGAACATGACGTTACCCTCGCGCAAAAGACCTTTGCCATGGGTGTGCGCATCGAGCATCCACAGCATGACATCGACCGTGCCCAATATGGCCCTTCGGCGGGACACCCGGCACTCGGAGCAGCCCCCTACAAGCTTGTCGCCCATCTCCCCAACGGCCGCAGTGTGTTCTCGTTTTGCATGTGCCCCGGCGGACAGGTTGTCGCGGCTTCTTCCGAGCAGGGCCATCTGTGCGTCAACGGTGCCAGCCTCAATGCCCGCGACGGGCGCAACGCAAATGCCGCCCTACTCGTCAACGTCACACCCGACGACCTTCCCGGCGATGATCCGCTCGCCGGCATTGAGCTCCAGCGCGCCTGCGAGCGAGCCGCCTATCGCCTGGGTGGCTCTAACTGGAACGCGCCGGCACAGCTCGTCGGAGATTTCCTTGCGGGGCGCGCCAGCACGGCACCCGGAAAGGTAAAACCAACCTATCCACTTGGCGTGACCTGGACGGCGATCGACGATGCCCTCCCGCAGCATATCGTCGAATCGCTTCGTTTGGGAATTCCCCTGCTCGGTAAGAAACTGCGTGGCTATGACCGCCCCGATGCGGTCCTCACTGGCGTGGAGACGCGTTCGAGCTCCCCGGTTACGGTCATCCGCGATCGAACATGCCACGCCGTGTCGACCCCGGGCCTTTACCCTTGCGGCGAGGGTGCCGGATATGCCGGCGGCATCATGAGTGCCGCCACCGACGGCATCCGTTGCGCTGAGGCGCTGATAGCAGACCTCTAGTGCACGAACTCTCGCGTCCGAACGACACAGGCCCCGAGTTCCACAGGGAACTCGGGGCCTGTTCACTACTTCCTGAATCGTGCACCCTGGCGTTTTCTGCCCGAAGCAAAGGTAGAGCCCTTGCGAGCCTGCGAACGCAAACGCTCAATCGTTTCGTCCTCAGATGCGCCCTCAAGCATCGCCCGAATCTGAACGACGGCATCGCGCAGACGCGCCGCCTCCTCAAAGTCCATGGCGGCGGAAGCGTTACGCATGTCTTCCTCCATGGTCTCGACAATCCGCACGAGCTCGTCATGCGGTAGCCCTTCCAGCTGCTCGGCAAGCGTTTGCTCGGGTGCCACCGTCTCCGGCGCGGCGCCCTCGCCGTTTTCATCGGGCGTATAGAACGCACCGTGACCCAGCGAATCGCCTCTCGAGCGTCCCTTCGAGCCCACAGTCTTTTCGGCCTCGGCAATAAAGCTCGAAATGTCGTTAATGGCCTTGCGGACCGTCTTGGGCACAATGCCATGCTCTTCGTTATATGCCATCTGAATCTCACGACGGCGCTGCGTCTCCTCGATGGCTTCTTTCATCGAATCGGTCACAACGTCTGCATACATGATGACCTCGCCGTCGGCATTACGGGCCGCACGGCCAATCGTCTGAATCAACGAACGGCGGTTGCGCAAGAAGCCTTCCTTGTCAGCGTCGAGAATTGCCACCAGCGAGACCTCGGGAAGGTCCAGACCCTCGCGGAGCAGGTTGATGCCGACGAGAACATCAATCTTTCCCTCGCGCAGCGTTCGCAGGATCTCGACACGGTCCATCGTCGCTGTATCGGAGTGCATGTAATTGACCTTAATGCCGGCATCAAGCAGATGGTCGGTCAGGTCCTCGGCCATGCGCTTGGTGAGCGTGGTCACCAGCACGCGCTCCTTGCGGGCAACGCGCTCGCGAATCTCGTCCTCAAGATCGTCAATCTGTCCACGAACCGGACGCACATCGATCTTGGGGTCGAGCAGACCGGTCGGACGAATAATCTGCTCAACGTCGTTCTGGCTAACCCGCAGCTCATAGTCGCCCGGCGTAGCCGAGACGTAGATGAACTGGGGAATCCTCGCCTCAAACTCATCGAAACGAAGCGGGCGGTTATCGAGTGCCGAAGGCAGACGAAAACCGTGCTCCACCAGCGTCACCTTACGCGAGCGGTCACCTTCGTGCATGCCGCGGATCTGCGGCACCGTCACATGGCTCTCATCGATGATGCAGAGCATGTCCTTAGGAAAGTAATCGATCAGGGTAAACGGTGGCTCGCCCGGTTTTCGACCGTCCAGATGACGCGAGTAGTTCTCGATGCCGTTGCAAAAGCCCATCGTCTCGAGCATCTCGAGATCATAGTCGGTGCGCTGCTGCAGACGCTGTGCCTCGAGCAGCTTATCAGTCGCCTTGAGCTCGGCCACACGCTTCTCGCACTCTTCACTGATTGATTTCAGAGCCGCTTTGACCTTAGGCTTCTCAGTCACGTAGTGCGATGCCGGCCACACGGGAATGGCCTCGTACTCACGTAGCATCTCGCCGGTGACCTCGTCGATCTCGGCAATCAGCTCAACCTCGTCGCCAAAGAACTCAAACCGCAACGGATGCTCGGCATAGGGTGGATACACGTCGACGACATCGCCGCGCACGCGGAAGGTGCCACGTGCCAAATCATAGTCATTGCGATCGTACTGGATATCGATAAGCGCATGGATAAAGTCATCGCGCTCGAGCGGCACCTTCTTGTCGACGTTCGGAGCTAGGCCCGCATAGTCCTCGGGAGAGCCAATGCCATAGATACACGAGACCGATGCGACGACGATCACATCGCGTCGAGATAGCAGCGATGCGGTCGCCTGATGTCGCAGCATCTCAACTTCTTCGTTAATCGAGGAATCCTTCTCGATATACGTATCGCTTTGCGGCACATACGCTTCGGGTTGATAGTAATCGTAGTACGACACAAAATAGACCACGGCGTTGTCAGGGAAGAATTCCTTGAGCTCGCTCGCAAGCTGAGCGGCAAGCGTTTTATTGGGAGCCATAACCAGCGTCGGCTTCCCCAGGGCCTCAATAGTCTTAGCCATCGTGAAGGTCTTGCCCGAACCAGTCACGCCCAGCAAAACCTGATAGCGATCTCCGTCCCTCACGCCCTGCACAAGCGACTCAATGGCCTTAGGCTGGGAGCCAGCGGGCTCGTATGGAGACACGACCTTAAACGGTACCTCAGAGCCCTCAACGCCAAAACGTTTAAGCTCTCCTCCAACACGCTCAACTTCAAATTCCGCCATGGATACTCCTAACTCATATATCTGCAGTATACGCAGGCGGCAGGCATAGTCCTATACGAACCGATCGGGATAGAGGGTCTTGTAGCGAACCCAGGCATTATTGACACGAATCAGATACGCCTGCGTCTCGGGAAAAGTGATTGCATTATGAAGCGACGTGCTCTGCTGCGCCCATCCGTCGACATTGCCCATGCCGGCGTTATAGGCGGCAATGGCACTGTCAGTCGACCCGTTAAAATACGTTAGAAGATACGAAAGATACGCACAGCCAAACTCGATGTTCGTAGCGGGATCGTTAAGGTCGCCGGCTGAATACTCGCTGCCATCGACAAGACCCTTGGCAATCATATCCTGGGCAGTCTCGGGCATCAGCTGCATCAATCCCCGTGCGCCTTGATTCGACTCAGCCTCGGGATCCCAATTCGATTCCGACTTTATGACAGCGCACACCAGATACGGATCAAGATTGTGCGAAATGCTCGATTGCTTTACGTACGCCTCATAGTCAATTGGATACAAAGGCTTAAAGAAGGCGGCAGGGGCATACGAGTAGACGAGCGAAATAAGGCCGAAGACAAACATAACGGCAAGTGGCGCCACGCGATACCACGTAAAGAAACGTGTCTTAGGCATCGGCCTCCTCCCTATCCACTACATCCCCGAAGCCATGGCGCGCAAGCCATGCGTCCAGTTGTTCAAAGAGCGAGTTATCGCCTGCCGCATTATCGATGACCGTCGTAGCGAGATTGCAAAGCGAAGCCTCATCAGATTGGCATGCAGAGCGCGCATCAAAATCAGAGGACTCCATACCACGATGAATGGCACGCTCACGACGAACTGCTAAAGGAGCGCTGATAACCAGAATTTCATCAGCCAGGCCAAAAGCATCCTCAAAACCAGTCGGGGCAGAAACCTCGACAACCGCAAAGGGATAACGGGGGGACGAAACCGTGCAACAAACCGGATCAAGAATCCTCAGTGACAGCTGTTCGATGAGAACCGGATGAACGATGCCATTGAGCCGCGCGACTGTATCAGGAGAGGCGAAAGCTCGAGCAGCGAGGACATTGCGGCGAATGCCGCCCTCCCCGTCCAGAATGTCCCAACCGAATTCTTCCGCGAGGGCATTGACGATATCGGAGCCTGGCACATACAGCGATTTGGCAAGCTCATCCAGATCGATAAGCATGGCGCCATGAGATTCGAGATAGCGGCAGGCAGTCGACTTACCCGAAGCAATATTGCCCAAGACAAAAACGGTAAACATCAAGTCCTCCCTAACGCCAATGGGAGTTATTATCGCGCAAATACAAAAGAAGGACTCAAAATACAGCCAAACAGTAAGAGAAGCTAAACGAAGGCGAGTTCGTGTATTACAACCCTCTATTAAACGCAAAAAAGGGGGAGGCCGCGTGGCCTCCCCCTTCTCAGTTCAAGCGTACGGCTCGGTGCCGTCCACCGGTCAGCGG